>NZ_JBEZEX010000007.1:0-243460 GCF_040649115.1 Micromonospora sp. NPDC049049
TTCTTCTTTTGGGGGGGGGGTTTGGTCAACCACACCCCCTCCCTGCCGGTGGGGGCCCCCGGGGGGGCCCCCCCCCGGGGGGGGGGGGGGGGGCCCCCCCCCCCCCCCCACGACAGGGTGGTGCGTCGTGGTCAGCCGCCGACTCGGGCCACGCCGACCGGGCAGCTCAGCCCGTTCGGGCCGTGGTTGCAGTACCCGTTCGGGTTCTTGGTCGGCGCGAGGTACTGCTGGTGGTAGTCCTCGGCGAAGTAGTAGCTGCCGAGCGGGGCGATCTCAGTGGTGATCGCACCCTTGCCGGCCCGCGTCACGATCGGCTGGAACGCGTCGCGGGACGACTCCGCGATGGTCCGCTGTTCGTCGGTGGTCGTGTAGATCGCCGAGCGGTACTGCGTGCCCACGTCGTTGCCCTGGCGCATGCCCTGGGTCGGGTCGTGGTTCTCCCAGAAGACCTTCAGCAGATCCTCGTAGTTGATCTTGCTGGGGTCGTACACCACCTGGACGACCTCGGCGTGCCCGGTCCGGCCGGAACACGTCTCCTCGTACGTCGGGTTCTTGGTGATGCCACCCGCGTAGCCGGCGGAGGTGGTGTAGACGCCGGGAAGCGTCCAGAACAGCCGTTCGGCACCCCAGAAACAGCCCATGCCGAAGACCGCGACCTGGAGGCCCTCAGGGAACGGGCCCTGCAACGGGGTGCCCAGCACCTCGTGGCGGTCGGCGACCGGCATGGCGATCGGACGGCCCGGCAGGGCCTGGTCGGGCGAGACCATATCGGCGTTCATGCGGCGCAAAAACACGGTGGGGATCTCCTCTCGTACCTCTCCCAGCGTGTAACACCGGAGGGTCCAGCTTCCTTACCCGCGTGACCGTCAGTCAGGCCCCGCCGGGCAGTGCTGCCGCGATCCGGTCCGCGTACGTCTGGGCCTCGGTGTCGTCGTCGTACCTCGTGCGCGGCCAGAAGAAGCCCCGCAACCCGTCGCCCTTGGTGCGCGGGACCACGTGGGTGTGCAGGTGGGGCACCGATTGGGACACCTTGTTGTTCATCGCCACGAACGTCCCACCGGCGCCGAGGGCGGTCTCCACCGCCACCGCCAGCCGCTGAACCATGGCGAAGTAGGCGGGCAGCAGGTCGGCCGGCAACTCCGCCAGGGTCACCAGGTGCGGCCGGGGCACCACCAGAACATGCCCCTTGAACACCGGCCGGGTGTCCAGGAACGCCACCCCGTCCGGGGTGTCGGCCACCCGGAACGCCGGCACCTCGCCCGTCACGATCCCGCAGAACACGCAACCGCTCATCGGGCCAGGTTATGCCGGCGGCCTCGCGGGTCACGGCGCCCCCCGCGCCTGAACCGGCTGTGGTAGTCATCTACGTGAATGAATGAGCGCGGGACGATCCCGGCCGTCGGCGTCCGCGTCGATGCTCTGAGAGGACGAAGCTTGCAGATCAGAAGAGGTCTCACCCTGGTGCTGGCGGCGCTGACCGCCGGGCTGCTCACCGGCGCGGCCCCGGGCCACGCCCAGGCGGCCGCCGCGCAGACCGCCACCCCACTGCCGCTGAACACGGTGGCCGACGTGGTGTCGGCCGGTGACCGGGTCTTCGTCAGCGGTGGCAGGTCCGCCACCGATGTCGTGGTGACCAGCGCGACAGGCACTGTGGTCGGCACGCTGTCGGGCCTGCCCGGCCCCACCGACCTGCTGCTCAGCGCCGACCGGCGGACCCTCTACGTGGCGCTGCCGACCGCCAACGCCATCGCCGCCTTCGACACCGGCTCGCTGGTCGAGTCGGCCCGGTACGACACCGGCGCGGGCGAGTGCCCGTCGTCGCTGGCGTTGACCGGCCGGTACCTGTGGTTCGGCTACGGCTGTGACCAGTGGGGCGGCAACATCGGCCAGATCGACCTGGGGCGCCAGCCGGCCCGGGTGACGACGGGGATGGCCACCACCCAGGACTTCTACGGCGCTCCGCTGCTGGCCGCCGCCAGTCAGAACCGATCGGTGCTGCTGGCCGGGCAGGTGTCGTTGAGCCCGGCGTCGGTCTACGCGTACGCGCTCGGAGCCGGGGGAGCGCTCACCCTGCTGCGGGTCAACGAGTGGACGGTGATCGGCAGCAACCTGCAGGACATCGCCCTCGACCCGACCGGCACCACCCTCTACACCGCGGCCGGCGCCCCGTACGTGGTGCAGGCGTTTCCGTTCGCCGACATCACCACCCCCTCGGCGATCTTCCCCACCGGCGCCTACCCGACCGCCGTCGAGCCGTCCCGCGACGGCACCAGGATCGCCGCCGCGGCGGACACCTCGTACCTGTTCGTCTATCAGCCTGACGGAACCGAACTGACCCGCTTCGTGCTGGGAGGCGGTGAGCTGACCCCGGGTGGGCTGGCCTGGTCGCCGAACGGTGCACGGCTCTACGCGCTCTCCTACGACTGGACCGGGCGGAACCAGGCCACCCTGCACGTCCTGCCCGTACCGGCCGGCTGACCGACCGTCGGCCCCTGGCTGGCACGTGGGGGCCGGGCCGGAAGGTCCGGCCCCCACCGGGAGCGCGGGTTCCGTTCCAGCCCTCGGGACGGGGCACTAGCCTCACCAGAATGAGTCACGGCTTCGAGACGCTCGCCATCCACGCCGGTCAGGACCCCGAGGCCCGCACCGGCGCGGTGATACCACCGATCTACCAGACCAGCACGTACGCCCAGGACGCCGTCGGCGCACCTCGCCTCGGCTACGAGTACAGCCGCTCCGGCAACCCGACCCGTGACGCGCTCCAGGAGTGCCTGGCGGCGTTGGAGGGCGGGCCGGTCGGTCTCGCCTTCGCCAGTGGCCTCGCGGCGGAGGACACCCTGCTGCGGGCCGTGTGCCAGCCCGGTGACCACGTGGTGATCCCGGACGACGCGTACGGCGGCACGTACCGGCTCTTCGCCCGGGTCGCGCGGCGCTGGGGCCTGGAGTTCAGCCCGGCCAAGGTCTCCGACCCGGACGCGGTCCGGGCGGCGGTGCAGCCCGGCCGCACGAAGATCGTCTGGGTGGAGACGCCGACCAATCCGCTGCTCGGCATCGCCGACATCGCCGCCCTGGCCGCCGTGGCACATGACGCGGGCGCCCTGCTGGTGGTGGACAACACCTTCGCCTCGCCGTACCTCCAGCAGCCGATCGCCTTCGGCGCGGACGTGGTGGTGCACTCGACCACCAAGTACGTCGGCGGGCACTCCGACGTGGTCGGTGGCGCCCTCGTCGTCGCCGACGCCGGACTCGGCGAGGAGTTGCGCTACCACCAGAACGCGATGGGCGCGATCAACGGGCCGTTCGACGCCTGGCTCACCCTGCGCGGCATCAAGACCCTCGGGGTACGCATGGATCGGCACTGCGACAACGCCGAGCGGCTCGCCGCGTACCTCGACGGTCACGCCAAGGTCGCCCAGGTGCTCTATCCGGGGCTGCCCTCGCACCCCGGTCACGAGGTCGCCGCCAAGCAGATGCGCCGGTTCGGCGGCATGATCTCGTTCCGCGCCGCCGGTGGTGAGGACCACGCCGTCGAGATCTGCAACCGGGCCAAGCTCTTCGTGCTCGCCGAGTCGCTGGGTGGTGTGGAATCCCTGATCGAGCACCCGGGTCGGATGACACACGCAAGTGCTGCCGGCTCGCCGCTTGAAGTTCCCGGCGATCTCGTGCGACTGTCTGTCGGCATCGAGACGGTCGACGACCTACTCGCCGATCTGGAGCAGGCGCTGGGCTGACCGCTGGGGAAGGATGGCCGTGCAGGACATCATGGCGACCTGGGTCGGAGCGACCGCCAAGCAGATCGCCCGGGGCGTACGTCGAGGTGACGTCTCGGCGACCCAGGTCGTCGCCGACCACCTTGAGTACATCTCCCGAGCCGACCGTGAGCTGGCCGCGTTCCGCGCCGTTCGCGGCGGTGAGGCGATCACCGAGGCGGAGAAGGTCGACGAGCAGGAGGACCTGGCCAACCTGCCGCTGGCCGGGGTTCCGGTGGCGGTCAAGGAGAACACACCGGTCGCCGGCCTGCCCACCTGGAACGGGTCGGCCGCCGCCCGCACCGACGTGTCGGAGGCCGACCACGAGGTGGTGCGTCGGCTGCGCGGCGCCGGCGCGGTGATCCTCGGCGTGACCCGAATGCCGGAGCTGGGGCTGTGGGCGCTCACCGACGACGACAGCGCGGTGACCCGTAACCCGTGGGACAGCACGCGTACCCCCGGTGGGTCCTCCGGTGGTGCCGCCGCAGCGGTCGCGGCCGGACTGGTGCCGATGGCGCACGCGAACGACGGTCTCGGCTCGATCCGGATTCCGGCGGCCTGCTGCGGCCTCGTCGGGCTCAAGCCGGGTCGGGGCGTGGTCCCCTGCCAGCTCGGGGCGGACGACTGGTTCGGCCTCACCGAGCACGGCATGTTGACCAGCACGGTCGCCGACGCGGCTGTCGGCTTCTCGGTGCTCGCCGGCCGGCGTCCCGAGAAGCTGGTCCCCCCGCAGCGGCTGCGGGTGGGTGTCTCGCTGCGCTCCCCGGTGCGTGGTGTCGCACCGGACGCGCCCAACCGCGACGCGGTCGCCGCCGCCGGTCGGCTCCTCGCCGCCGCCGGGCACGACACCGTGCCCGCCGATCCGGTCTACCCGACCGCTCTCGGCCTCCAGGGCATCGCCACCTGGTTCGCCGCTGCCGCAACCGACGTCCGGGCCTCCGGTCTGGACCGGCGTGGGCTGCAACGGCGTACCCGGCGACACGTCGCACTCGGCGAGTGGGCGCAGCGTCGCGGCTACGTGCGGGAGGCGGACCGGGCCGCCTGGCGGCAACGGTCCGTCGACTTCTTCACCAACCACTCGGTCGACCTGCTCCTCACCCCGGCGCTGGCCAGCGCGCCACCGGAGGCGGCCCGCTGGTCGGAGCGGTCCTGGCGGGCGAACATGACAGCCAACATCCGGTACGCCCCGTACGCCGCACCCTGGAACATCGCCGGCCTGCCGGCGGTCGTCGTGCCGGTCGGACGCCGCCCCGACGGTCTGCCGGTCGCCGTGCAGCTGGTCGGTCCGCCCGGCTCGGAGCTGCTGCTGCTCGGTGTGGCCGGGCAGTTCGAGATGGCCGCCCCGTGGACGCGCCACGCCCCCGGTTATCCCCGCGTCGAGACGGGGTCGACGGCCACCGCGTGATCGTCTCCGGCACGCCTCGCACCGGTGTCGCCGCAGGGTGCCCCGGGGGCGAATGGCACGATCGGGGCATGACGGAACTGGTCGGTCTCGACGACGTGCGGGCCGCACGGGAGTTGCTCGCTGGCGTCACCCGCACCACCCCGCTGGAGCCCTCCCGGCCGCTCAGCGCGGCTCTGGGCGGGCCGACGTGGCTCAAGTGCGAGAACGTGCAGCGCGCCGGCTCGTACAAGGTGCGGGGCGCGTACGTGCGGATCTCCCGGTTGTCGGCCGCGGAGCGGGAGCGTGGGGTGGTCGCGGCGAGCGCGGGCAACCACGCGCAGGGCGTGGCTCTCGCCGCCGGCCTGGTCGGCACGCACGCCACCGTCTTCATGCCGGTCAACGCGCCGCTGCCGAAGGTGGCCGCCACGAAGGGGTACGGCGCGCAGGTCGAGTTGGCCGGGAACACGGTCGACGAGTCGCTGGTCGCGGCGCACACGTACGCCGAGCGCACCGGAGCGGTGCTGATCCACCCGTTCGACCACCCTGATGTGATCGCCGGGCAGGGCACTGTGGCGCTGGAGATCCTCGAACAGTGCCCGGAGGTAAAGACGATCATCACCGGGGTGGGTGGCGGCGGTCTGATCTCGGGCATGGCGGTGGCCGCCAAGGCGTTGCGCCCGGACGTCCGGATCATCGGCGTGCAGGCGGCCGGAGCGGCGGCGTTCCCGCCCTCACTGGTGGCCGGGGAACCGGTCCGGCTGCCCATCTTCTCCACCATCGCCGACGGCATCGCGGTCGGCCGGCCGGGCGAGATCACCTTCAACCACGTGCGCAAGCTGGTCGACGAGATCGTCACGGTCTCCGAGGAGGACATCTCCCGGGCCCTGCTGATGCTGCTGGAGCGGGGCAAGCAGGTGGTCGAGCCGGCCGGTGCGGTCGGTGTGGCCGCGCTGCTGGCCGGTGTGGTCGAGGTGGAGACGCCGGTGGTCGCGGTGCTCTCCGGCGGCAACATCGACCCGCTGCTGATGATGCGGGTGATCGAGCACGGGTTGGCCGCGGCGGGCCGCTACCTGCGGGTGACCGTGCGCTGTTCGGACCGGCCGGGGCAGCTCGCGTCGCTGCTCAGCCAGATCGCCGAGCACCGGGCCAACGTGGTGGACGTGGAACACCAGCGGGCCAACCCGCACCTCAGCCTCGGCGAGGTGGAGGTGGCGCTGTCGGTGGAAACCCGTGGTGTCGAGCACTCGGACACCCTGATCAGCGCCCTGCGGGCCAGCGGCTACCAGGTGGTCTTCGCGGCCGAGGCGTGACACCTGTGGGTGCCACGCCTCGGATGCGCAGTGTGTCGGCAGCGGGGTGCCGGCGTCGGTCGACCCGGTCGGAAGCGGGTGACGCGATCGGTGACGGTCAGCCGGAGAACGGCTCGAAGCTGACCACTGTCACCTTGATGTCGGCGCCGCTGGGGGCCGTGTAGGTGCAGGTCTGCCCGGCGCGGCCGCCCAGGATCGCCTTGCCCAGCGCGGACTCGGGGCTGTAGACGGTCAGGTCGGTGGTGGCGGCGATCTCCCGGGAACCGAGCAGGAAGGTCTCGGTGTCGTTCGTGTCGTCGTCGAAGTAGATCGTCACCACCATGCCGGGCGACACCGCGTCCGCCGTCGGCGCCGCGCCGACCTTCGCGGTGCGCAGCAGCTCCTGGAGGTAGCGGATGCGGCCCTCGGCCTTGCCCTGCTCCTCGCGGGCGGCGTGGTAGCCGCCGTTCTCCTTCAGGTCGCCCTCCTCGCGCCGAGCGTTGATCTCGGCTGCGATCACCGGGCGGTTGGCGATGTGCTCGTCGAGCTCGGCCTGGAGGCGGTCGTACGCGTCCTGGGACAGCCAGGTGGCGGGCGCCTCGTTGCCAGTGGACACAGGCGTTCTCCTCAGTTGTGCGTGGCTGGCTGACAGGTGAACTACCAAGTTACCAGTGCGGTACGACACAGCGTGTCGGCCATCACCGCCGGTGTCCGGATCACACACCGGGGGTGAACGCCCCGTCAGCCCCGATTCTGGTGCTGTTTGGGCAGCTCAGGAGGGTGCTCGGCAGCGCAGCACCTCACCGATGAACGGCCGCGCGGTGGTCGTCAGGCGGTGCCGGGTCGTGACGTGCCGATCCCCGGGGTCGGCGGTGACGGTGACCTCTTCGCGGCCGACCTCGGCGCCGGCACGGTCCCGGGCACGCAGCACGCAGACCGCTGACCCACCGGACGGGACCGTCACCCGAAAGTCGACGAGCACCTGCTTGTCCGTGATGTCGGTGTAGGTGATCACCTGGGCGTCGTAGACCGGGTCGCCGTACTGGCGGTAGAGCCGGACCGAGATCACGGTCAGCGTCGCGACGAGCGCGAACAGCGCCAGCGCGGCCATCAGCGTACGGCGGCGCTTTCCGCCCGGTGCCCGACGGCGGCCGTAGCGTCCGGCCGGGAATACCGGCGCGCCTGGTGAAATTGTGGCGTGCGTCTCGGTCACCGGCGGGTATCTCCTGGCGTTGTTGTCGGCGGCATCGGCAAGAATGACAGAGCCCCATCCTCCCACCCGGTCCAGCGGCAGGAATGGCAGGTCATGCCCGGCGCTGGTGGCCGGTGACAGGGTGCGGTGAGGAAAGACCCCGGCAGGTCAGCCGGTCGAGCCCGGTCGGGTCCACCGTCCGGCACAGACGAGGAGCGCCGAAGTTGGCAGAGCAACTGCGTCTCATGGCCGTGCACGCGCACCCGGACGACGAGTCGAGCAAGGGCGCGGCGACGACGGCGAAATATGTCGCTCAGGGGGTGGACGTCCTGGTCGTGACGTGCACCGGTGGCGAGCGCGGGAGCGTGCTCAACCCCAAGCTCGACCGACCCGACGTGTGGGCGAACATCGGCGAGATCCGGCGTGCCGAGATGGACGCCGCGCGGGCGATCCTCGGCGTCGACCAGGCCTGGCTGGGCTTCGTCGACTCGGGTCTGCCCGAGGGCGATCCGCTGCCGCCGCTGCCCGAGGGCTGTTTCGCCCTCCAGGACGTCGAGGTCGCTGCGGGCCCGCTGGTGCGGTTGATGCGCGAGTTCCGTCCGCACGTGGTGACCACGTACGACGAGGAGGGTGGCTACCCGCACCCGGACCACATCATGTGCCACAAGGTGAGCGTGGCCGCGTTCGAGGCCGCCGGTGACCCGGAGCGCTACCCGGAGCTGGGCGCGCCCTGGCAGCCACTGAAGCTCTACTACGACATCGGCTTCTCCAAGGGCAAGATCATGGCCTTGCACGAGGGCATGCTGGCCGCCGGTCTGGAGTCGCCCTACGAGGAGTGGCTCAAGCGGTGGGAGGACCGCCCCGACAAGGGCCCGCGGATCACCACCCGGGTCGAGTGCGCCGAATACTTCCCGGTCCGCGATGACGCGCTGCGCGCCCACGCCACCCAGGTCGACCCGGACGGCTTCTGGTTCCACGTGCCGATGGAGCTTCAGCGGCGCGCCTGGCCGACCGAGGATTACGAGCTGGCGCGCTCGATGGTCGACAGCCCGCTGCCAGAGTCCGACCTCTTCGCCGGGGTGCGGGAGACGGCGCACGCGCGCTGATTCCCGGCAGGGCTACCCTGGTTACCAACCGCACATCGGAGGAACGCCATGCTGACCGCTGCCCAGGTGCTCGCGGAGAACAACTTCGGGGACACCCGCACGGGTGGTCTGGCCGGGCCGATGGGCCTCTTCCTCATCCTGCTGCTGGCCACCGCGACCATTCTGCTGATCCGCAACATGAACGCTCGGCTGCGCCGTCTGCCGGACCGTTTCCCCACGCAGTCCGGGCCGACCGACCCCAGCAGGGCCGATGCGGCAGTCGCCGATCCGACAGACGGGACCGGGGGGCGTGATTCATCCACGCCCGCTCCCAACGGGCACCAGCAGCACCTGAACGGGTAGTCCGCGCGTGAATCACGCCGAACCGGGTGGTCGCCCCCTGTTGCGACCACCCGGTTTGGCTTAGCCTTCCGCCGGGGGGACCAAAAGTCTCCGAGCCGTGTGCGGGAGGGGGCGCCGATGACCAGCACAGCACCGGCCGCCCACCGCGAC
This sequence comes from Micromonospora sp. NPDC049049, assembly GCF_040649115.1. NCBI lineage: Bacteria > Bacillati > Actinomycetota > Actinomycetes > Micromonosporales > Micromonosporaceae > Micromonospora > Micromonospora sp. NPDC049049. Next base: position 9,213 of record NZ_JBEZEX010000007.1, read on the forward strand.
GTCGGTCGGTCGGCTGACGGGGGAGGTCGATGACCTCCGGTCCGGCCGACGACCCGTTCGATCGGCTCGGGGTGCGTGGCACACCGGGCCGGGTGCTCGTGCTCACCGCCGCCGTCACGCTGACCGCCCTGGCCGCCGCTGCGGTCGGGCTGACCCTCCCGGTCCGGCTGCCGGCCGACGACCCCCTCGGCGGTCCGGCCCGTTTCGGCATCGCCGTCGCCGTCCTGGCCCTCGCCCAGCTCGCCCGGCTGCGATTCCGCTCGGCCGCCGGCATGGTCAGCATCACCTGGGGCGAGGCGGCCCTGATCGTCTGCCTCTACCTGACTCCAGCCGGCTGGCTCCCGTCCGCCACGCTGCTCGGCACCGGGCTGGCCTGGACGCTGCTGTCACTGCACAGCGACCGCCGTCCGGCCCTGGAGATCGTCCGGATCGCCGCTTCGCTGGCCGCCGCGTCCGCACTGGCCGTCTCCGTGACCACCGCGCTCGGGCGGCCCCTGCTCTCGCCACCCACCCCGATCCTGGCGCTGGCCGTGATCGCCGGTTCGGTGACGTACCTCCTGGTGACCGCCTGGCTGGGCGGCGTGACGCTGGGTCTGCGGCACGGGCTGCCGATCGGGCCGCCGCTGCTCGCCGCACTGCGTGGCAAGCTGCTGATGTTCGTCGGCAACGTGGCGGTCGGCCTCGTGGTGGTCGCCCTTCTGGAACTCGACCCGCGCTGGTTGCTGTTGCTACCGCCGCTGCTGTGGCTGTTGCAGCAGACCTACCGTTACCGGCTGCGCTCCGATCAGGAGCGGCGCACCTGGCGTGCCTTCGCCGAGGCCACCGCGGCCCTCAACCAGCTCGACGAGCGGGGCGTGGCCAGCGCGGCGGTCACCGGGGCGCTGACCCTGTTCAACGCCGAGCTGGTGGACGTCGACGTGGCCCGGGCCGACGGCCGGTGGCACCGCTACCGGGGCGACGCCGGCGGTCAACTGGTCGACCGGGAGACCAGCCCGCCGGACCAGTCGGAGCCGGACGAGCACGAGCTGAGCCGGGCGCTGTCGGTCGGCGCCACGCCGGTCGGTCGGCTGCGGGTGCGGTTCCCCCGCTCGGCCCCACCCACGGCCCGGGAACGTGACGCGGTGGCCGCGTTCGGCGACGCCCTCGCCGCCGCTCTGCACGACGCCGCTACCCACCACGAGCTGCGGCTGGTGACAGCCCGTTCGTCGTACGAGGCGGTGCACGACCCGCTCACCGGGCTCGCCAACCGGGCGGCGATGCTGAGCAAGGGCGACCAGTCGCTGCGACAGCTCGGCCACGACCACCCGGTGGCGCTGTTGCTGCTGGACATCAACCAGTTCAAGGAAGTCAACGACACCCTCGGTCACGCGGCGGGTGACCAGCTGCTGCGACTGACCGCGAACCGGCTCAACGCGCTGGTCCGCGCCGGTGACCTGCTCGGTCGACTCGGCGGCGACGAGTTCGCCCTGCTGCTCACGGCGGTGCCGGTGCTCGGCGATCGGGCCGCCCCGATGGCCCACGCGTTGCGTCAGGCCCGCGAGATCGCCGAACGGCTTGCCGCACCGACCGAGGTGGCCGGCGTACGGATGTCCATCGAGGTCTCGGTCGGGGTGGTGGTGGCCGCCGCGGGCACCGCGGACCTGACCGAGCTGCTGCGCCGGGCCGACATCGCGATGTACCAGGCCAAGGAGGGCGGCGGCAACGTCGCCGCGTACGACGGCGCACGGGACGCGGCCAGCACCGACCAGCTCGCCCTGCTGGCCGAGCTGCGTGAGGCGTTGACTGTCGACGATCAGCTGGTGCTGGCGTTGCAGCCGGCTGTCGACCTGGCCACGGGTGCGCCCACCGGGGTGGAGGCGCTGATCCGTTGGCAGCACCCCAGGCGTGGGTGGCTGAACCCGTCCGACTTCATCCGGCCGGTGGAGAACAGCGAGCAGCTCGGCGCCTTCACCCGCTACGTGCTGAACAAGGCGCTCAGCGTGGCCGCCGGTTGGGCCCGGGACGGGCTGGACGTGCCGATCTCGGTCAACCTCTCGGCGCGCAGTCTGCTCGACCCCCGGTTGCCGGCGGAGATCGCCGAGGCGTTGCGCCGCCACCAGGTGCCGCCGCACCGGCTCGTTCTGGAGATCACCGAGACGGTGGTGATGAGCGAGCTGGAGGTCATCGACGAGGTGCTGGCGACGCTCCGGTCGATGGGCGTGCAACTCGCCGTTGACGACTTCGGCACCGGATTCTCGTCACTGACCTTCCTCACCCGGATCGCTGTGGACGAGTTGAAGGTGGACCGTTCCTTCGTCATCCGGATGGCCGACTCGCCGGAGGCCGCGGCGATCGTCCGGACGACCGTCGGCCTCGCTCACGAGTTGGGGTTGCGGGTGGTCGCCGAAGGGGTGGAGACCGCCGAGCAGCGAATGGCCCTGGCCGAGTTGGGCTGCACCTCCGCGCAGGGCTACCACTTCTTCAAGCCCATGCCGGCGGACAAGATCGGCGCGGTGCTGGGGTCGCTGCGCGACTCGGCGGAGTCGAACGTGTTCCGGCTCCGCGCCGACGGCGCGTCCTGACCGTCCGGGTGGAGCCCGCGCGGTCCGCGCCGGGGCTGGCTATGGTCGTCAGGTGAACCGACTCGCCGAGGCCACCAGTCCGTACCTGCTCCAGCACGCCGACAACCCGGTCGACTGGTGGCCCTGGTCGGACGAGGCGTTCGCCGAGGCGAAGCGGCGGGACGTTCCGGTGCTCATCTCGGTGGGCTACGCGGCCTGCCACTGGTGCCACGTCATGGCGCACGAGTCGTTCGAGAACGAGCAGGTCGGTGCCCTGATGAACGACAACTTCGTGTCGATCAAGGTGGATCGTGAGGAACGCCCGGACGTGGACGCGGTCTACATGACCGCCACCCAGGCGATGACCGGCCAGGGCGGTTGGCCGATGACCGTCTTCGCCACCCCGGACGGCACCCCGTTCTTCTGCGGCACCTACTTCCCCCGACCCAACTTCGTCCAGTTGCTCCAGTCGGTCGCCACCGCCTGGCGGGAGCAGCGCGAGGCGGTGCTGGGCCAGGGCGCCGCCGTGGTCGAGGCGATCGGCGGCGCGCAGGCCGTGGGCGGCCCCACCGCGCCGCTGGACGCCCCGCTGCTCGACGCGGCGGCCGCGAAGCTGGCCAGCGAGTACGACGCCACGAACGGCGGGTTCGGTGGCGCCCCGAAGTTTCCGCCGCACATGAACCTGCTCTTCCTGCTGCGCCACCACCAGCGCACCGGCGACCCGGGCAGCCTGGAGATCACCCGGCACACGGCCGAGGCGATGGCCCGGGGTGGCCTCTACGACCAGCTCGCGGGCGGCTTCGCCAGGTACTCGGTGGACGCGCACTGGACGGTGCCGCACTTCGAGAAGATGCTCTACGACAACGCGCTGCTGCTGCGGCTCTACACCCAGCTGTGGCGACTCACCGGCGACCCGCTGGCCCGCCGGGTGGCCCGCGACACCGCCCGGTTCCTCGCCGACGAGCTGCACCGGCCCGGGCAGGGGTTCGCGTCCGCACTGGACGCCGACACCGAGGGCGTCGAGGGGCTCACCTACGCCTGGACGCCCGCGCAGCTCGTGGAGGCGTTGGGCGAGGAGGACGGCCGGTTCGCCGCCGACCTGTTCACCGTCACCGACGACGGCACCTTTGAGAATGGCATGAGCGTGCTGCGGCTCGCCCGGGACGTGGACGACGCCGCGCCCGAGGTGCGCGCCCGCTGGCAGCAGGTGGTCGGGCGACTCCTCGCCGCCCGGGACACCCGCCCCCAGCCGGCCCTCGACGACAAGGTGGTGGCCGCCTGGAACGGTCTGGCGATCACCGCCATCGCCGAGTTCCAGCAGGTCGCCGCCGTGTACGCGTCCCCGCAGGATGAGGACGCCAACCTGATGGACGGCGTCACCATCGTCGCCGACGGGGCGATGCGCCAGGCCGCCGAGCACCTGGCCGCCGTACACCTGGTGGACGGCCGGCTGCGCCGGGTCTCCCGGGACGGCAAGGTCGGCGAGCCGGCCGGTGTCCTGGAGGACTACGGCTGTGTTGCCGAGGCCTTCTGCGCGCTGCACCAACTCACCGGCGAGGGCCGCTGGCTGACCCTGGCCGGCGAGCTGCTGGACACCGCCCTGGCGCACTTCGCCGCGCCCGGTGGCGCCTTCTACGACACCGCCGACGACGCGGAGCTGCTGGTCGCCCGCCCGGCCGACCCGACCGACAACGCCACGCCGTCCGGCCGGTCGGCGTTGATCGCCGGGCTGGTGGCGTACTCGGCGCTGACCGGGGAGACGCGCTACCGGGAGGCCGCCGAAGCGGCCCTCGGCACTGTCGCGCCGATCGTCGGTAAGCACCCCCGGTTCACCGGGTACGCGGCAACCGTCGGCGAGGCGTTGCTCTCCGGGCCGTACGAGATCGCCGTGGTCACCGACGACCCGGCCGGCGACCCCCTGGTGGCCGCCGCCCGCCGGCACGCGCCGCCCGGAGCGGTGGTCGTCGCCGGGCGTCCGGACCAGCCGGGTGTTCCGCTGCTCGCCGACCGTCCGCTGGTCGAGGGGCGGTCTGCCGCGTACGTCTGCCGGGGTTTCGTCTGCCAGCGGCCGGTCACCTCGGTCGAGGAGCTGGTAGCCGAGCTCGGCTGAGCGCACGGCCACGCCCGGTAGTCGCCCGCCCCGCCCGCCGGGTGGTCCCGCCAGCGCTTCCGAGGCGGGTCGCCAGCCCTCCCGGTGGGCCCGTCGACGGCCCGGATAGGCTGGCCGCGCTATGGATTCCCGTACCGGTCTGCCAGTTGTCGGCATGGTGGGTGGCGGCCAGTTGGCCCGAATGACCCACCAGGCCGCGATCGCCCTCGGCCAGTCACTGCGTGTGCTCGCGACCGCCCCTGACGACGGCGCGGCGCTGGTCGCCGCCGACGTCCAGTACGGCGACCACACCGACCTGGCCGCGCTGCGCACCTTCGCCAAGGGCTGCGACGTCGTCACCTTCGACCACGAGCACGTACCTTCCGAGCACATCCGCACGCTGGCGGCGGAAGGGGTGCCCCTATACCCGCCGGCGGACGCGCTGCTGCACGCCCAGGACAAGCAGGTCATGCGGGAACGCCTGACCGAGCTGGGTGCGCCCAACCCGGCCTGGCGGCCGGTCGCGGAGCCCGCCGACCTCGTCGGCTTCGGCGAGCAGGTCGGCTGGCCGGTGGTCCTCAAGGCGGCTCGGGGTGGGTACGACGGCAGGGGCGTCTGGATGGTCGACGACGCCGCCCAGGCCACCGAGTTGGCGACCACGCTGCTCGCTGGCGGCACCCGGCTGATCGTCGAGGAGCGGGTGCCGCTGCGGCGGGAGCTGGCCGTGCAGGTGGCCCGTTCGCCGTTCGGTCAGGTGGCTGCGTACCCCGTGGTCGAGACCGTGCAGCGCGACGGCATCAACGTGGAGGTCCTCGCCCCGGCCCCCGACCTGGACGAGGAGCTGGCGGTCTCCGCTCAGCAGCTCGCCATCGACCTGGCCACCGCGCTCGGTGTGATCGGCCTGCTGGCCGTGGAGTTGTTCGAGGTGCGCGACGACGCCGGCCGGCCTGCGATCGTGGTCAACGAGCTGGCGATGCGACCGCACAACTCCGGGCACTGGACCATCGAGGGTGCCCGGACTTCGCAGTTCGAGCAGCACCTGCGGGCCGTGCTGGACTACCCGATGGGTGACACCGCGCTGACCGCCCCGGTGGTGGTGTCGGCGAACGTGCTCGGCGGTGAGCCGGGCGGGATGTCGATCGACGAGCGGTTGCACCACCTCTTCGCCGCAGAGCCGGGCGCCAAGGTGCACCTGTACGGCAAGCAGGTGCGACCTGGCCGCAAGATCGGGCACGTCACAGTGCTCGGTGACGACCTGGACGACCTGCGGGCGCGGGCCGCACGCGCCGCGCGCTGGCTGCGCGAGGGCCACGAGTGAGCCACGGGTTCGAATGAACCACGGGTTCGGGTGAGCCAGGGTTTCGGGTGAACCACGGTTTTGGGAACGAGGAGAGGGCCGTAGTGAGCACTGTTGGCTTGATCATGGGCAGCGACTCGGACTGGCCGACCATGCGGGCCGCGGCCGAGGTGTTGGACGACTTCGGCGTGGCGTACGAGGTCCGGGTGATCTCGGCGCACCGGACTCCGGTCGCGATGATCGAGTACGGGCGCGACGCTGCCGACCGGGGCCTCAAGGTGATCATCGCGGGGGCCGGGGGTGCCGCCGCGCTGCCTGGCATGGTGGCCTCGGTGACGCCACTGCCGGTGATCGGCGTGCCGGTGCCGCTGAAGCACCTCGACGGCATGGACTCGCTGCTGTCCATCGTGCAGATGCCGGCCGGGATCCCGGTCGCCACCGTGTCGATCGGCAACGCCCGCAACGCCGGCCTGCTCGCCGTGCGGATCCTCGGTGCCGCAGACGAGGGCCTGCGCGCCAAGATGGCGACCTACCAGCAGGACCTGGAGAAGCTGGTAGCAACAAAGGAAGCCGCCCTCCAAGCAACCCTGCCCCAGTCCTAACCCGCGCGAGCCCCGCCCCGCACCCGCGAACCTGCCCTCGACGGGTCGATCATGGAGTTATGGTGCCCGGCGAGAGGGCATTTACGGGTTTCGTCCCCCACCACAACTCCATGATCGACACCAGTGCACTCGCCCCGCCGTGACCCTCCGGCTTATCTCATGCCACGCAGGGCGGTCTGTAGGCGTTCCTGGGCGCGGCGGCGGCGCTCGTTGCTTGCGCCGAGCACCAGCAGCAGGATGCCCACCGGGATCAGCGCCAACCACGGTCCCAGGCTGAACAGGGCGTGGATCGCCGTGATCGCGGTGACCGACGCGCCGACGATCACGGGGGCCTGCTGCCGGCTGGACGAGCCGAAGATAAGCACCGCGACCGCGCCGAGCAGCAGGAGCATCTGCCGCACTGTGCTGGTCTCAGTGGCCAGCACGATCGCCAGCGTCGGCACGAAGGCCGCTACCAGCGCCGGGCCGTACGCCACCCAACTGCTCATGTCGGGCCGGTGGCGCAGCTCCAGGACGCCGACGAGGAGGGCCAGCACGGCGAACGGCAGGGTGTACGCCTCGGGCAGCGCCACGTCGGCGACTCGCATCAGGATCCACCACGCGGTGATCTCACAGACCACCACCGCCCAGAACAGGATCCGGCGTTCCACTGGCCGGCGACCGGGTCGGGTCGCCGCCACCCCGAGGACAGCGCCCCAGGCGGCCAGCAGGGCGGCGATGTGACGGGGCGAGTCGAAGGCGAGGGCCAACGCGATCAGCGCGGCAGCGTACCCGGTCCACTCCACTGTGGAGGCCTCTCGCTGCGCCTCAGGGCGGCGCAGCCGGGGCACTGTCGCGGCGAGCACCTGTAGGACCGCGCCGACGGCCAGCACTCCGAACGCCGACCAGACCGCCGCCAGCCCGGCGACCAGGCCGACGGTGAGCACGAAGAGCTGCGCCATGAGTGAGGCGAAGAGCCAGCCGAGGATGCGCGCCCGCTGGGTGGTGCCGAACAGCGCCGCCACCGCGCCCACCCCGACAGCGCTGCCCAGGGTGAACAGGGTCATCTGCCGGTCGGCCAGGCTGCCGGCGAGCCCGGCGCTGCCACCGGCCAGACCGATGGCGAACACCAGCACCCGGGCCAGCCGCAGCGAGCGGGCCCGCTCGACCAGCGCCGGCGGTGGGGTCAGTGCGAGACCGAGCATCGCGATGGTGAAGACGGAGAGCGCGGCGACGGTGCTGGCGGGCCAGCCCTGGCCCAGCGCGATGGGTGCGATCAGCAGCGTGACGGCCGCTCCGGGCAGCACCACCGGCACGGCCCGGGAACGCCGCCCGCCGCTGAACCCGGTGGCGGCCAGCGCGGCGGTCGCGGTGAGCAGCAACGCCGTCAGTACGTGGGTCGGATTGACCACGTCCGGTGGAGGGGTGAGCAGCTCCGGCGGCGGGCCCTGCCAGATCCGGGTGAGTGTGCGGTGCGGCTCGACCAGGGCGGTGACCAGCGCGGGTGCTATCGAGGCGAGCGCCAGGGCGGTCGGCAGCGCCGCCGCGGCCAACGCACCCGCGGCCGGGTTGACCCGCCACCGCCGTCGTTCCGCGTCGTCTGGCAGCCGCCGCAGGGCCCCGTCGAGTCGGACCGCCCAGCGCCGGACCGGCTGGGCCGCGCCGGTGGGCGGCACGGTGGCCGCGCGGATCAGTTCGGCCAGTACGCCGAGCAGGGCGGCGGCGGCCGCGTAGACGCCTGCGGCGAGGCCGGTGGGGATGGCGGCAAGGGCGCTGATGGTGGCCCCGCCGACGACCGCCACGCTGACCCAGGGCAGATATTGCGGCACCAGTCGGCGGACCGCTGCCACGGCGGCCAGGCCGAGGCTGGTCGCCGCCAGCGCGGCGGTCAGCACCACCTGCGCCGAGTGGTCGAACTCGGCGGACAGTGCCGCCACCGCACCCGGGAGGGCCAGCAGAGCGGCACCGATCGCCGCGCCGCCGATCTGCGCCAGGTGCGGCGGCATGCCCTCGGTGTCGATGTCGGCGACCTGTGGACCGGCGAGGACGCGGGCCAGTGTGGCCACCACCACGCCGATCAGCGCGATGCTGCCCAGCGCCAGGGCCGTGGTCCACGGGCGGACCAGTCCGGCGCCGGCGGCGTGCAGCGCGACGACCCCGGCCACAGTGGCCCGGGACAGCCCGGCGCGTGCCTCCTCCGTGGCCACCGCGGCCATGCCGAACACGGTGGCGACCATTCCGCCGACCAGCACCGGTGACCACCAGGCCAGATCGAATGCGGCCGGTGCGCCGATCGTGGCGAGCACCACCGCCACACCGGACACGTCCCAGCGCCACGGCGGCGGGAGCAGGATGCCGGCGGCGAGGGCCAGCAGTGCCAGCGCGACCGGCGCCTGCCAGGTGGCACCGCCGACGGGGGCGGCCGGCCAGTCGCTCAGGTCGCCCCTCCAGATCGGGCCGGGGGTGGCCAGCACGCCGACCCCGCCGCGCACCGCCGTCCAGCCGGCGAGGACGCCGATCAGGACGCCGCCGACGGTGAGGCCGAGGATCGGACCGCGTCGCCACTCCTCCGGCATGCTGCGGGCGGCCACGGCGACCACCAGGAGCAGTGCGGCGGCCACCGCCAGCTGCCCGCCGGGGGCGAGCACCGCCCCGATCCGTACCAGCGTGGCGATCAGGGCGGTGGTGACCGCCGCGGCGGCCAGGTCCGAGCCGTCGAGGGTGAGGTCGGCTCGACGGCCGGCGTCGATGGAGGGGGCCAGGAAGAGCAGCACCGCCGCGACCAGCAGGAGCGCGCCCACCCAGGCGTCGGCGACGGTCGCGCCGGGCGCCCCGAACGCGGCGGCGGTGACCATCAGCGCGCCCAGCCCGGTGCCCACCGACAGCGGAACGGGGATGTGGCGCTGGGAGACCTGCACGACGGCCGCGTAGCCCAGTGTCACGCAGACCGCCAGGAAGCTGGCCGCCAGGATCGGAACGGTCACCTCGCGCAGGCTCGCCGGGGTGAGGAGCGGGTCGTTCGGCATGGTCGCGGCCACGAACGCCGCCACCGCCCCGGGCAGCGCGAACGCGGCCCCACCGGCGGCCCAGGCGGTGACCGTCTCGGAGGCGGCCGAGGCGATCCGGATCCGGGGCGCCAGCGTGACCAGCGTGCCGGCCGCGAACAGGGTGATCAGGACCGCGGCGGTGAGGGTGGGGCTGGCCAGGCTGGCACCCGCGCCGAACAGGCCGACCACGGCCGCCCCGATGGCGTGCGCCACAGCGGCTCGGTCGGTGCGGGCGGACAGCCCGATGACCCCGATGCCGATCGCGGTGATCACCATTGGCCAGGGGGCCGTCGCCCAGCCGAGACCGAACGAGGCTGGAACGGCGAGCGCGGTCAGCGCCGCGCCGGCGACCGCGAACTCCCGGCGGATCTCGGTGGGCAGGGCCAGCACCGCCGCGATGGTGAGCAGGAACGCGGCACCCGCGAGCTGCCAGGTCGTCGGCCCGACGGCGGCGGCCAGCTCGCCCGGGTACCGGCTGAGGTCGGGGTTCCAGGCGGGCAGTGCCGCCCGGACCGGTGCCACCCCGGCGCGTAGCGCGCCGCCGGCGACCACCAGACCACTGACGGTCAGCGCCACCGCTGAGGCCAACTGTGGGCCACGTCGGGCCGCCTCCGGGACCGCGCGCACCGCCAGCCCGGTCACTGTGATGACCGCCGCGATCAGCAGCAGCGCCCGGCCAGGGAGTGCCACCGAGGCGATCCGGCTGAGTGAGCCGATCACCGCCAGGGTGACGATGCCGGCCGCGACGTCCGGCAGCGGCGGGCGCCGCAGCACCAACGCGCCGGCCAGCCCGATCACGGAGGCCAGCAGCAGCACCACCCCGGCACCGGTAGCGGTCGGCACGGTCTGTGCCCGCAGCAGGGCGGTGACCGCGTACGCCAGCGAGACGGCGACCGCCAGGGCGTGCAGCAACCAGGTCAGCTCACGCAGGCCGGGCACCGGCCTGGTGGGCTGCGGGTCGGTCGCGCCGCCGCTGGCGTCGATCAGCTCGGCGGCCTCCTCCGGGTCGCCCTCCGGCCGGCTCTCGGCGTCTCGTTGGCGGGGCGCGGGCGGCGTGCCCGGCGATGGCAGGTCCTGCCGGACCTGGCGTTCGACGGTCACGCTGGAGCGGGCCAGGCCGAGGTCGACGAGGGCGACCAGGGCCAGCACCAGCGCCCAGCCGCCCGGGCCGGTGATCTGGTCGTACGCCAGCAGCGGCAGCACCGGCTGGGCGGCGAGGACGGTGGCGAAGCGGGGCGCGCGCAGACCGGTCCAACCGGCGTACCCGAATGCGACGCCAGCGGTGACCGCGAAGATCACCCCGGCGAAGACCGTGCCGGAGCCGCCGCCGACGCCGATCCGGTCCACCGCCCAGAGGGCGTTGCCGGCGAGCGGCACCAGCAGCAGGCCGACCGCGGCGATGGTCTCGGCGGTCGAGGTGAGCCCGCGCCGGGCCAGTGCCGGCGGGGCGAGCAGCATCAGCACGGTGGCCAGGAGCAGGATGCCGAGCCGGGCCAGCGCGTCCATCGAGCTGGTGGCCACCGCGGCGAAGACCACGGCGGCCACGCCGAGCAGCAGCGCGCCCAGCCCCAGCGGGATGTTCTGCACCTCCCGCGAGGACGCCTCCGGCGGGTGCTCCGGGTCGTCCACGTCCAGCCAGGCGGCCCGGGGCGGGGGCGGCGGCGGGTCCTCGGGGGCGGGCGGAGTGCCCTGGCGGGGCACCCGGGGCGGCGCGCCCATGGTGGCAGTCGGTGGTCGCCGGCCGGGGCGGCGGCGCAGTACCCGGCGTGGCCGGGTGGCCTGCTTGAGCCGCTCCTCGCTGGCGTGGGCGAGGATGTCCCGCTGGAAGAGCGCGGCCTGCATCTTGGCGGCGATCTGCCGCTGCTCGCGGGCGATGGCGGCGTCGCGCGCCTTCATCTCCGCGATCGAACGCTCGATGTCGGCCAGGTGCTCGGCCCACTGTGGTTGATCTGCCCCACAGTGCGGGCATCGAACGGCCGGCTTGATCTCCCGGCCGCACGAGGAGCATTGAAAGGTCGCCACGACACCCCTCCACCCGCACTGTGGACTCCCACTGTCGCAGCATGCCCAAAGCTGGCGCGGATTTCGACTCTTGTCGGCGGGTCCGGGGCAAACAACGACACCGGCCGGCCATCGAGATGCTCGATGGCCGGCCGGCGGGGCGTCCGTTGGGTCAGGGGCGACCCATGCCCCGGTACTCCCAGCCCGCCTGGGCCCAGAGTGCCGGGTCGAGGCAGTTGCGGCCGTCGACGACCTTGCGGCCCTTGACCAACTCGCCGAGGGCGACCGGGTCGGCGTTGCGGAAGTCGGCCCACTCGGTGAGGACGCAGACCAGGTCGGCCTCGTTGACCGCCTCGTTGATGCTGCTCTCGTACGTCAACTCGGGGACCGCGCGGCGGGCGTTCTCGGTGCCCTGCGGGTCGTACACGTGCACGTCGGCGCCGGCCTTGTGCAGCAGCGCGGCGACGGCGAGCGCCGGGGCGTCGCGGACGTCGTCGGTGTTGGGCTTGAAGGTGGCGCCGAGTACGGCGATCCGGGTGCCGGAGAAGTCCGGGCCGGCCGGGCCGGAGCGGCGGCCGAGCAGGTCTGCGGCGAGCTGGAGCACCCGCGTACGCCGGCGCAGGTTGATCAGGTCGACCTCGTGGAGGAAGCGCAGCGCCTCGCCGGCGCCCAGCTCCTGGGCGCGGGCCTGGAAGGCCCGGATGTCCTTGGGCAGGCAGGCGCCTCCGAAGCCGAGGCCGGCCTGGAGGAACCGGTTGCCGATCCGCGGGTCGTAGCCGATCGCGCGGGCCAGCTGGGTGACGTCGCCACCGGAGGCCTCGCAGACCTCGGCCATCGCGTTGATGAAGGAGATCTTGGTGGCCAGGAAGGCGTTCGCGGCGACCTTGACCAGCTCGGCGGTGGAGAAGTCGGTAACCACCAGGGGCACCTCGCGGTCCTCCGTGGCGGCCAGGTCGAACACGCCCTTGTGCGCGGCGTAGAGCATGCCGTTGGCCCACTCGCTCTTGACGCCGACCACGATCCGGTTGGGCCGCAGGACGTCGTCGACGGCGAAGCCCTCCTGGAGGAACTCGGGGCTCCACGCCACCTCGACGTCCAGGTCGTTCGGGGTGTGCTTGCCGACGAGTTGCTCGACCCACTCGGCGGTGCCGACCGGCACGGTGGACTTGCCGACGATCAACGCCTTGCGGGTCAGGTGCTGCGCGAGGCTGGTGACCGACGCCTCGACGTACGACAGGTCGGCGCCCATGCCGTCGGCCCGCTGCGGGGTGCCGACGCAGATGAAGTGCACGTCACCGAACTCGGCGGTCTCGGCGATGTCGGTGCTGAACCGGAGGCGACCGGCGGCGAGGTTGCGCCGGAGCAGCTCGTCCAGGCCGGGCTCGTGGATCGGCACCTGACCGGCGTTCAGCATCGCGATCTTGTCGGCGTCGACGTCGAACCCGAGAACCTCGTAGCCCAGTTCTGCGTAGCAGATGGCGTACGTCGCACCGAGGTAACCAGTCCCTAGGAACGTCACCCGCGGCCGGGGTGCGCCCGAGGGCGGGGTCACCGCGGCGATGGCGGGGGTCGGCTGGATGGTGGGGTAGGGGATCGTCACGCCTGTCTTCTCCGCTCGCGCTGGCGCCGCGTCGTCGCGTCGCATTCTGCTGCGGCGCCTGGGCGGGGCACCGGAGGGTGGCTCACTGTCTCAATCTCCATCATCGCTGAGCGCGTTAGGTGCGCCGTCCTGCCCATACCTACGCGCCGGTAACATCACCTGAACTGCAGTCGCTAGTCTTCAGTCTGCGCCGTCGGCGGTCAGGAGTCGTCACAGACTGCGCATGATAGTGGTGAAGGGGAGGGCCGAGATGGCCGCAGGGGAGTCGTTCGACGTCTACCGGTTGCCGGAAGAGCACCAGGCGATCCGGGAAGCCGTGCGAGATGTCTGCGCCGCGAAGGTGGCTCCGCACGCCGCGGAGGCCGACGAGACGGGGGAATTCCCCAAGGCGTCCTACGACGCGCTGCGAGCGGCCGACTTCCACGCACCGCACATCCCCGAGGAGTACGGCGGCGCGGGCGCGGACGCGCTGGCCACCGCCATCGTGATCGAGGAGGTGGCCCGTGCCTGCGCGTCGTCCTCGCTGATCCCGGCGGTGAACAAACTCGGCACCATGCCGCTCCTGTTGTCCGGTTCCGCCGACCTCAAGGCTCGCTACCTGACGCCGGTCGCGGCCGGTGAGGCGATGTTCTCGTACTGCCTCTCCGAGCCCGAGGCGGGCAGTGACGCGGCGTCCATGACCACCAGGGCGGTACGTGATGGGGATCACTGGGTGCTCAACGGTGTCAAGCGCTGGATCACCAACGCCGGGGTGTCCGAGTTCTACACCGTATTCGCCGTCACCGACCCGTCCGCCCGGTCCCGGGGCATCTCGGCCTTCGTGGTCGAGAAGTCCGATGCCGGGGTAAGCTTCGGCGCGCCGGAGAAGAAGCTCGGCATCAAGGGCTCGCCCACCCGCGAGGTCTACCTCGACAACGTGCGGATCCCGGCCGACCGGATGATCGGCGCGGAGGGCACCGGCTTCGCGACCGCGATGAAGACCCTGGACCACACCCGGGTCACGATCGCCGCGCAGGCCGTCGGGATCGCGCAGGGCGCGCTCGACTACGCGAAGGGGTACGTGGCCGAGCGTCGCCAGTTCGGCAAGGCCGTAGCCGAGTTCCAGGGGATCCAGTTCATGCTGGCCGACATGGGCATGAAGCTCGAGGCGGCCCGGCAGCTCACGTACGCGGCTGCTGGCAAGTCGGAGCGTGGCGACGCGGATCTCACCTACTTCGGCGCGGCGGCCAAGTGCTTCGCCTCCGACGCCGCCATGGAGATCACCACCGACGCGGTGCAGTTGCTGGGTGGCTACGGCTACACGCGGGACTATCCGGTCGAGCGAATGATGCGGGACGCCAAGATCACCCAGATCTACGAGGGCACCAACCAGGTGCAGCGGATCGTGATGGCCCGGCAGCTATTGCAGGGCTGACCGAGGGGTTTCCGAACGCCGTTGCTCAAGCGTCCGGTGCCGGCGGTCGCCCGTGCCGGCGCGCGGCATCCCGGCGCTCGGGTAAAGGCGGGGCAGCGCCGCACCGGGCCTGATTCGGCACGTACGCACACTGATCCTCATCGATGGGTTCGCGCACGCGTCCGCCCGGATTCGGGTGTCGACGGCCAGCTGGGTGCCCGGCGTCGGAGGCGCCTTCGGGTGCGCCGAGCGCCTATCCCCGGCGCCATGCACGCGTGGGGGCGGGCCTGTGCGACAAAGGAATCCGGCGCTCGACGCGTTGTCTGGGCCTGATCGGATCCGGCAATCGAACGGAATCGCCCGGCGGATCACGCGTCGGCTTGTCAGCCTGGATGGTCGACGGCTTCGCGAGGGCTGTGACCCGGCGACGGTTGCGCTCTCTGTCGTGCCTCGCATTGCGCACGTTAACAACCATTACATTGACTGTTGTCCAACCATTCGGTTGCTCGGCCAATGGATGATCGGTCGTTCTTTCCGGCTGTCGTGTGAGACTCGTCTCCGTGTCGGATTGTGACCACGATTTCCGCGATGAATGATTTTCCCCGTTCCGCGCAGGTGATCCTTCCGACGCGCCTCGTCCACTGTGGGCGGCGGCGTCGTTCTTGATCGGTCCGCACGGCCCAGAGAGCCGCCGAAAATACCCTTGTACTGCACAGACGTGTTGCTGGCACCGCATTTCTGGCCGATTCCGGTCGTCCCCCCGACCGCCCGCAGGCCCGCTCGACGGAGCACCGGCGGGCCCGCCGGCGTGCTCGGTCGACCAACCACCTGCGGAGTATTTGTCATAAATACGTCCCGGTTGGGATGGTCGACTTCAGCGGCAGGCGAGGGTCTTGACACGCTCCGTGTCTGATGGTTTTCTGTGCCTCGCTTGCGTTTACATTCATGAACGCTGTTGGGTCGCAACTTCGGGGGGGAGCGCGACGTGGGCTCAGCGTGGCTTGCCAAAATTTGCTTGACATCGACTTGTTTGCGTCCGCAAAGGGCGCTCGGCCTCGGGTCGGATAGCCGATTAACGTGCAGGTGGCCGGCCGTGGCCGTGGTGGAATCCGATAGCGAGACACGCGGCGGTGAAACCCCGCACGTCCTCTGAGTGACGCATAGCAAAGTCTCCGCAAACGACAGTTGACGACGCCCGATCTGGGGACGCGCGTCCCGACTGCGACGCCGGCAGGTCTGACCGCCATGGTCCCTGCCTGGCCGCCGTGCCGGTTCAGCGCTTCCTCGTCGGGTCCTGGGACCAGGCGCAGAGTGAGGAAGACGTGAACATTCTCGACAACCCCGACGGACGCTTCTTCGTAGTGGTGAACGACGAGGGGCAGCACTCGCTGTGGCCCGAGTCGCTCAGCCTGCCGGCCGGGTGGACGGTGGCCCACGGGCCCGCCTCCCGCGCGTCCTGCCTGGACCACGTCACCACCGAGTGGACGGACATGCGGCCGCGTAGCCTCGTGACGCACCTGGAGAGCACCGCTCGGGTGGTGGCCTGATGACCACCGACGCGAGTGCCAGCCGCCCCGCGCCACACAGCGCGGCACTCTCGCCCGGCCGGTCACGCCTCGACTCGATGTCGCCCTCGAAGCGGGCCCTGTTCGAGAAGCGTCTCGGCGGCCGGCGCCCCCGGCCGGTCGAGGCGCTCACCCGGGTGCCGCGCGGTGGCGACCTGCCCGTCTCCCCGGCCCAACGCCGGCTGTGGTTCATGGACCAGCTCGTCCCCGGCTCGGCGATGTTCAACGTGCCGACCGCCCTACGCCTGACCGGTGCGCTCCGGCTCGACGTGCTCACCGACGCGGTGCGCGCCCTCGTCGACAGGCACGAGGCGCTGCGGACCGTGTTCGCGGCGAACGAGGGCGACCCGGTGCAGCGCATACTGCCCGACATCGAGGTGGACCTCACCCCGCGCCCACTGCCCGTCGACGACGCGGCGGTGCTGGCCGCCGTACGCGACGAGGCGAGTCGTCCGTTCTCGCTCTCCGACGGGCCACTGGCTCGCGCCGCGCTGTTCCGGCAGACGCCCACCGCGCACGTGCTGGTGCTGACCCTGCACCACAGCATCTGCGACGGTTGGTCGGTCAGCCTGCTCATCGACGAGCTGCTGGAGCTGTACCGCGCGGGAGCAGAGGACCGGGCTCCCACGCTCGCGCCCCTCACCGTGCAGTACGCGGACTACGCCGCCTGGGAGAGTCGTCCCGACCGCGCCACCGAGCTGGCCGAAGGGCTCGACTACTGGAAGCGCGCACTGGCGGGCGCGGTGCCCGTCATCGACCTGCCGTTGGACCGTCCCCGCCCGCCGGTGCAGTCCTTCCGGGGCGAGCGGCACCGCTTCGCCCTGCCCGACGGCCTGTGGCCGGCGGTGACCCGCCTGGCCCAGGAGGAGCGGGCCACCCCGTTCATGGTGCTGCTCGCCGGGTTCGCCGCGCTGATGTCGCGGTACGCGGCCCAGGACGAGGTTTCGGTGGTGACCCCGGTGGCGAACCGCCCCCGGGTCGAGCTGGAGACGATGGTCGGCTCCTTCGTCAACTCGATCGTCGTGCGGGTCGACACCTCCGGCGCGCCCACCTTCCGGGCCCTGGTGGGACGGGTCCGCGATCTCGTGCAGCAGGGCATGGCGTACGGCGAGGTGCCCTTCGACACGGTGGTGGAGGCGGTCGACCCGGAGCGCGACCTCGGCCACACGCCCCTCGCGCAGGTGATGTTCGCCCTCGTCGAGGACCAGGCGTTGGAGGTCGAGGCGGCGGGGTTGCGGGTCACGGCCGTCGAACACCACCTGCCGATCAGCAAGCACGACCTCACGGTCGAGGTGTGGCCGGACGCCGACGGCCGGCTGCGGGGGCTGGCCGAGTACGCGACCGACATCCTCGACGAGCGCACAGTGGCGCGGATGACCGCTCACCTCGGCGTTCTGCTGGCCGGTCTGACCGCCGCGCCGGACGCCCCGGTCGGGTTGGCCCGCCTCCTGTCCGCTGAGGAGACCCGGGCGGCGGTAGTGGACGGCAACCGCACCGAGGACCCGCTTCTCGGCGACGTGCGCGCGCACGAGCTGTTCGCTCGGCAGGCCGCCCGTACCCCTGACGCGCCCGCGCTCCTGGTCGGCGACCTGACTGTCACGTTCGCAGAGTTGGACCGCGGGGCCGACGCCCTCGCCGCGCGGCTGCGCCGGCACGGGGTAGGCCCGGAGACCCGCGTCGGCCTCTTCCTGGACCGGGGTGTCGACCTCGTCACGGCCGTGCTGGCCACCCTCAAGGCCGGCGGCGCGTACGTGCCGCTGGACGTGGGCGAGCCCGCCGAGCGGGTGCGGTTCATGCTCACCGACGCCGAGGTGCGGGTGGTCGTCACCAGCGCGGGCCGGCTCGCGGACCTACCGGACACCGACGCGTCGGTGCTGCTGCCCGACGGCGACGAGGACGCAACCACCGACCTGCCGCCGCTACCGCGTCCGCACCCGGACAGCGCCTGCTACGTGATCTACACCTCGGGCTCGACGGGGCGACCCAAGGGTGTGGTGGTCACCCACCGCGGCCTGACCAACTACCTGGCGTGGAGCCTGCTGGCGTACCGGGTGGCCGAGGGCGGGGGCGCGCCCCTGGTCTCGCCGTTGCGGTTCGACCTGTCGGTGACGACGCTGTTCTGTCCGCTGCTGGCCGGACGCCCGGTGGTGCTCGTCGCCGACGGCACCGAGCTGGAGACCCTCACCGAGCTGCTCGGCAGCGACCTGGACCTCGGGCTGGTCAAGCTCACCCCGGCCCACCTGGAGGCGCTGGACCGGGCCGTTCCGAGCCGGACCATCGCTGCTGACGGCTATCTGATCGTCGGTGGCGAGTCGCTGCACGGCACCACCGCCGCCGCCTGGCGGCGCCGGGCTCCGGGCCTGCGGATCGTCAACGAGTACGGGCCCACCGAGACCGTCGTCGGCTGCTGCGTGCACGAGGTGCACGACGGCACCGACCTGTCCGGTGTGGTGCCGATCGGTCGTCCGATCGCCAACACGCGGCTCTACGTGCTGGACGGCAACCTGCTGCCGGTGCCGCCCGGCACTGTCGGTGAGCTGTACGTGGCGGGTGCCGGTGTGGCCCGTGGCTACCACGGTCGGCCGGACCTGACAGCCGGGCGCTTCCTGCCCGACCCGTTCGCCCCGACGCCGGGGGAGCGCATGTACCGCACCGGCGACCTCGTCCGGGTGCGACCCGACGGCGAACTGGACTGCCTGGGCCGGGTCGACACCCAGGTGAAGATCCGGGGGTACCGGGTCGAGCTGGCGGAGATCGAGGCCACCCTGACCCGGCTGCCGCAGGTCCGCGAGGCGGTGGTCCTGCTGCGTACCGACCGGCCTGGTGAGGAGCGGTTGGTCGCGTACGTCACAGCGGCCGGGGATTCCGCGGCCCACGACCCGCGTGACGCGCTGCGCGCGGAACTGCCGGACTACATGGTGCCGGAGGTCGTCGTCACGCTCGACGCGCTGCCGTTGGCCGCCAACGGCAAGGTGGACCGGGCGGCCCTGCCCGCGCCCACGGCTGCCGAGCCGGAGTCCACCCTGGCCGCTCCGCAGAGCCGGCTGGAGGAGGCCATCGCCGAGGTCTGGGCCGACGTGCTGGGACGGCCGGTCGAGTCGATCGGGCGGGACGCGAACTTCCTCGACCTGGGCGGGCACTCCCTGCTCGCGGTCCGGGCCATGGCCCGGCTGCGCAAGAAGCTCGACATCGAGCTGCCGCTGGCGGTGTTCCTGGAGTCCACCTCGCTGGCCGACCTGGGAGCCCGGATCGAGGCGCTCGGCGGGCGGGCCCCCCGGCCCGGTCTCGTCGCCGTCCCGAGGACCGGCCCGGTGCCGTTGTCGCACGCGCAGGGACGCCTGTACTTCCTCAACCGGCTCGCCGAGGACAGCGCGTTCTACAACGTGCCCCTCGCGCTGCGCTTCGACGGTGACCTGCGCGCCGACGCGCTGCGGGCGGCCTTCGGCGCGCTGTGGGCCCGGCACGAGGGGCTGCGCACCCGGTTCCCGTCCGTGGACGGCGAACCGGTGCAGGAGTTCCTGCCCGTCGACGCCGTGGCGTACACCGAGGTGGACGTGCGGGGCGACGCCGACCCGGAGGGTCGGCTGGCCGCCCTCTTCGACGCCGAGGGGCGCACTCCGTTCGACCTGGCCGCCGGGCCGCTGCTGCGCGGCACCCTGGTGCGGGTACGCCCCGACTCGCACGTGCTGCTGTTGACGCTGCACCACACCGTTTCCGACGGCTGGTCCCTGAACATCGTGTTGGACGACCTGGTGACGCTCTACCGGGAGATCGCCCAGGGGCAGCAGTCCTCGTTGCCCGAGCTGACACACACCTATGTGGACTACACGTTCTGGCAGCGGTCCTGGCTGACCGGCGCCGAGCTGGACGACCAGCTCGACTGGTGGAAGCGGCAGCTCGACGGCGTACCCACGCTGGACCTGCCGACCGACCGGCCGCGACCGGCGGTGCAGACCTTCCGTGGAGCGCGCCACGACGTCAGCTGGTCGGCCGAGCGGTCCCGGGCGGTGGCCGACCTGGCGCGGCGGGAAAAGGTCTCCCTGTTCATGGCGTTGCTGGCCGGCTTCGACGTGCTCATGGCCCAGCTCAGTGGCCAACGGGACATCACCGTCGGCACGCCCGTGGCCAACCGCACCAGCACCGAGTTGGAGAAGCTCGTCGGGTTCTTCGCCAACACCCTGGCGCTGCGGGTCGACCTCTCCGGCGACCCCACCTTCCGCGAGGTGCTGCGGCGGGTCCGCAGCACGGCGCACGGTGCGTTCGCCCACCAGGACGTCCCCTTCGAGATGGTCGTCGACGCGGTGGCGCCCACCCGCAGCCTCAGCCACTCACCGCTGTTCCAGGTGCGCTTCGCGTTGCAGAACGCCCCGGGCGGCCTGCCCGACCCGGGCCCCGGCCTCACCCTCACGTCGATCGACAACGAGCAGTGCACCGCCCGCTTCGACCTGCTGATCGACCTGTGGGAGACCGAGGACGGCATCGAGGGGCACGCCGAGTACAGCACCGACCTGTTCGACGAGGGCACCGTCGAGGCGATGATGAGCCGCCTCGGGGTGCTGATGGACCGGTTGGTCGATGACCCCGACCAGCGCGTCTTCGACGTGGATCCCCTCCTGCCGGGCGAACGGGAGCGTCTCGACGCGCTCGCGCACGGTCCGGCGCTGCCGGATGGCGCAGTGCACCGCACGCTCACCGCCCGGGTGGCCGAGCAGGCGCGACGCCGACCCGACGCTCCGGCGGTCACCAGCGGCGAGACGACCCTCTCCTACGGCGACCTGCACCGCCGCAGCGGTGACCTGGCCCGGGTGCTCGCCGAACGCGGCGCGGGCCCGGAAACGACTATCGCCCTGCACCTCGACCGGGGCGTCGACGTCGTCGTGGCGGCGTTGGCGGTCCTGGAGACGGGCGCCGCGTACGTGCCGCTGGACCCCGCGTACCCCGCGCAGCGGTTGGCCGCGATCGTGGCGGACGCCCGGCCGGCGATGACGCTCACCACCCGCGACCTGGCGGGTCGTACGCCCCAGGGCGCGGGCGAGGTGGTGACGATCGAGGACCTGCCGGCCCCGGTGGGCCCCCGGCCGACACCGGCGCTGCGACCGGAGCACCCGGCCTACGTGGTCTACACCTCCGGCACCAAGGGGCTCCCCAAGGGTGTGGTGGTGACCCACGGCGGGCTGTCCGCGTACCTGGACGGGCTGCCGGCCGCGCTGGCCCTGCCCGACGAGCCGGTGTTCCTGCACACCGCGTCGTTCGCGTTCTCGTCGTCGGTGCGGCAGTTCGCCGTACCGCTGACGCTGGGCGGCCACGTGGTCGTCGCCGGGCGCGCGCACCTGGCCGACCCGTTGGCGCTGCTCACCTTCGTCACCGCGCACGGCGTGCAGGTGCTGGACCTGGTGCCGTCGTACCTGCGGGTCCTGTTGCCGGCGCTCACCTCGCCCGGCGGGTGGCGGCCACGGGTGGTGCTCACCGCCAGCGAGCCGCTGCGCTACGAGCTTCCCGAGGCCATCCGCAACGCGCCGGGGACGGCGCCCCGGCTGGTCAACATGTACGGCCAGACCGAGACGACGGGCATCGTCGCCGTGTCGGAGGTCCGCATCGACCGGGCGGGCCGCCAGGCGGTGGTGCCGCTCGGTCGGCCGATCCCGGGCGCGCGGCTGTACGTACTCGACGAGAGGCTGCGGCCGGTGCCGACCGGCCTGCCCGGCGAAATCGTCGTCGGGGGTGCGGGCCTGGCCCGGGGCTACCTGGGGGACGCCGCGTTGACCGCCGAGCGGTTCGTGCCCGACCCGCTGGGCGCGCCGGGCGACCGGCTCTACCGCACCGGTGACCGGGGGCGGCTGCTGCCGGACGGCACCGTGGAGTTCCTGGGCCGGATCGGCGACCAGGTCAAGATCCGGGGGCACCGGGTCGAGCCGGACGAGGTCGCCTCGGCGCTGTCCGCCCTGGACGGCGTGGGCGAGTGCGTGGTGCTCTGCGACGACGACGGTGCGGACGACCGGCGGCTGGTGGCCCACGTGGCGCTGCGGCCGGGTGCCGCGCTCTCCACCGACGACCTACGTGCGGCGCTGCGGGAGCGGCTGCCGGACTACATGGTGCCGACGGTGGCGCTCGTCGACCGCCTGCCCCGGTTGCCCAACGGCAAGGTCGACCGGGCCGCGTTGACGCCGTCGACCCCCACCGCGGCTCTGGCCACCGCCGCTGCCACCGCTACCGCCGAGACCCGGCGTGGGCCGGTGGAGGGGATCCTGACCGGGATCTGGCGGGAGGTGCTGCGGGTGCCGTCGGTGGGTCCGGAGGACAACTTCTTCGCTCTGGGTGGGGACTCGCTGCACGTGATCCGGGTGGTGGACCGGGCCCGTAAGGCGGGTGTGGTGATCACGCCCGCGCAGTTCATCGCGTACCCCACCATCGCCGCGCTCGCCTCGGTCGCGACCGCCGCGCAGACGCCGGCCGACAAGGCGCGGGAGGTCCTCGCCGGGATCTGGCGGGAGGTGCTGCGGGTGCCGTCGGTGGGTCCGGAGGACAACTTCTTCGCCCTGGGTGGGGACTCGCTGCACGTGATCCGGGTGGTGGACCGGGCCCGTAAGGCAGGTGTGGTGATCACGCCCGCGCAATTCATCGCGCACCCCACCGTCGCCGGCCTCGCGTCCGTGGCCGGTGGGCAGACGACCGCCGGTGCGGGTGGTGACGGAGTCCGGCGTACGGACCCCGGTGTGGTCCCGCTCGTCGCGTCGCACGTGGCCTTCGCCGAGCGAAACTTCGCCGACCCGCACAAGTACACGCACATCTTCATGTTCGATGCGCTGCGGTCACTCGACCCGGCGCTGGTGGAGCGGGCCGTGGCGGCGGTGATCACCCATCACGACTCGCTGCGGATCAGCTTCCCCCGACCCGGGGGCCGGTTGTCGGTCCGGGTCAACGAGCCCTACCAGCCCACGCCGTTCACCAACGTGGACCTGTCCGCCCTCGACCCGGCGGACCAGGAGGTCGCCTTCCGGCGCCTCGACCGCACCCTGCACCGCAAGCTCGACATCGAGAACGGGCCGCTGCTCCAGGTCGCCCTGGTCCGCTACGGGGCCGACCGTCCCGATCTGCTCGTGGTGATCGTCCACCACCAGTTGATGGACAACAGCTCCTGGGACGTCCTGATGGCGGATCTCCAGACCGCGTACCAGGCGGTGGAGGCCGGCGAGGAGCCGCGCCTGCCGCTGCCGACGGCGTCGTTCGCCGAGTGGTCGCGCAACCTGGACGCGCTCGCCCATGGCACCGAGTTGACCGAGGACATCGCGTACTGGACGGCGCTGGCCAAGGAACCCGTCCCGACCTGGCCGCTGGACCACCCCGACGGAGACGACTGCATGTCGTCGGAGGCGACGGTGGTGGTCGGGCTCGACGCGGAGGAGACCGCCGCGCTGCGCCGGCTGGTGCCGCAGGAGTACGGCCTGAGCGTCAACGACGCGCTGCTGGCCGCCACTCTCCAGGGCTTCACCGACTGGTCCGGTCAGTCGTCGATCCTGGTCGACCTCGTCGCCCGGGGTCGGGAGATGGGCGGTCAGGACCTCGACCTGTCCCGTGCCATCGGCCGCTTCTCGATGACCTCACCCCGGCTCGTCCGCCGACCCGAGAAGCCCGGCCCGAGGGCCCTGCTGGAGTCGGTCCGTGAGCAGATCGAGGCGGTGCCCCGGCGCGGCCTCGCCTTCGGCCTGCTGCGCTACCTCGGCGGGCATCCGGCGGTGGCGGACGCGCTCGCTCCGCTCGGCAAGCCGGACATCCTGCTCAACAACTGGGGCGAGTTCGCCCACGAGCCCGAGGAGTCGCCGCTGCTCGGGCCGGCCATGGACGACTCCTGGCCGATGCCGAAGCTGCAACGCATGCACCGGCTCCAGGTGTTCGCGCGGTTCGCCAACGGCGAGCTCAGCCTGCACCTGAAGTACAGCAAGAACCTCAACGAGCGGACGAGCATCGAGCGGCTCGCCGCCCTGACCCTGGCCGCCCTCCGGTCGTTCGTCCGGCCGGACGCCGACTGACCCGGACCACGACCCGACGTACGCGGAAGGACCTCCGACATGGACCACGTGAAAGAGAGCTGCCTGTTCCCGGAGCGCAACCGGGTGGCCTGCATCGAGGCCACCTCGCCCGGCATCTCGCCGGCGCAATGGGCCACCGAGCACCTCGACCTGATCAACGACCGACTGGACAGCCACGGCGCTCTCCTGCTGCGCGGGTTCGACGCCCCGGACGCGCCGGCCTTCTCCGCATTCGTCAAGGTCTTCGGCGAGGAGATGGCCGAGTACACCTACCGGTCGACGCCGCGCAGCAAGGTCGGCGACGTGTACACCTCCACCGAGTACCCGGCCAGCGAGGTCATCCCGCTGCACAACGAGATGGCGTACACAAGCGTGTGGCCCCGGCGGTTGTTCTTCTACTCGAACATCCCGGCGCAGACCGGCGGGGAGACTCCGCTCGCCGACAGCCACGCCGTCTGGCAGCGCATCCCCGCCGAGGTGCGCGAGCGCTTCGAGCGGCACGGTGTGCGGTACGTGCGCAACTACCGGGTCGGTCTCGGGGTGTCCTGGCAGGAGACGTTCCCCGGGATGGACCGGGAGGCCGTGGAGGAGTTCTGCCGCGAGCGGGGCATCACCTACGAGTGGTTCGACGACGGCGCGCTGCGGACCACCGAGATCTGCCAGGCCGTCACCGTGCACCCGGTGTCCGGGCGGACGGTCTGGATGAACCAGGCCCACCTGTTCCACGTCTCCAACCTGCCCGAGGCCACCCGGGAGGCGCTGCTGGAACTGCTGGCCGAGGAGGACCTGCCGCGTAACGCGTATCTCGGTGACGGCAGCCCGATCACCGACGCCGACCTCGCGGCCATCCGCGCCGCGTTCGACGCGGAGTCCCTGGCCTTCCCCTGGCAGCAGGGTGACCTGCTGGTCGTCGACAACATGGCGATGGCGCACGGCCGGTCCAGCTTCACCGGGCCGCGCAAGACGTTGGTGGCGATGACCGGGTCGTACGGCAGTCGGGAGGCGGCGTGAGCGGGCTCGCCGAGAAGATCGCCTTCCTGGAGTCGCACGGAGTGGCCGAGTTGGCGCACTCGGAGGCCAACCTGCTGGCGCATCTGCGCGGCGTGCACGACCTGCTGGCCCAGTGGGGGTCGCGGCAGGAGCTGTGCGACGCGGGGTTGTTCCACTCGGTGTACGGCACGGAGATCTTCCCGACCGGCGCGATCCCGCACGAGCTGCGGCCCGCCGTGCGGGAGCTGATCGGTGCCGAGGCGGAGACGCTGGCGTACCTGTTCGGCACCGTCACCCGCAGCGCCCTCTTCGACGCCGCCTTCGACGGCCCGCCGTTCCTGCTCGAGGACCGCTCGGGCGGTTGCGTCGGTGTCAGCGCCGGCCAGTACACCGACCTCGCCGCCCTGACGGTGGCGAACTGGCTGGAGCAACGTCCCCGGTTCGCCGAGTCAAGCAAGTTCAGCCGCGCCCGCGAGTTCGACGCCATGCGCCGCTATCTGCCGGACAGTGTCCGTACCGCCCTGGAGCGCGCCTACGGGTTCGCTCCGCTCGCCCTCGCTGGAAACGAGTAGACGCACCGTGTCGACAACCACCACACCGGTCCGCCCGAGTGCCGAACAGGACGCGGGAGTGCTGTCCCGACTCTTCGTCCAATGGCCCTCGATCCTGGTGAAGGCGTCCCTGCGCCGACCACTGAAGCTGTCGGACAGCCTGACGCCGCCCCGGTACGACCACCTGGAGCGGGTGACCCCGGTCTTCGAGCGTGCCTGGGCCGCCCGGCGGGACCAACCGGACGGGCTGCGGCGGGCCCTCTACCAGACCTACCGCCGGCGGTTCTGGTGGGCGGGCCTGATCTTCCTGGCCTACCAGACCTGCGCGACCGTCGGGCCGCTGCTGGTGCGGGAGCTGATCGCCTGGTTCGAGGGCGACGGCCGGGGCCCGGTGGTGGAGGGTCTGCTGATCGCCGCCGGCCTGGCCGGCTTCTACGTCCTGGACGCGTTGAGCCACAAGCACCAGTGGTCCGAGGTGTGGAAGACCGCGCACTCGATCACCGCGCTGCTGCGGACCGAGATCCTGCGCAAGTACCTGCGGATGGACCGCGGCGCCCGACTGGCCCACCCCTCCGGGGAGGTCATCACCCTCGCCTCGTCCGACGCCCGGAGGGTCGGGCGGGTCGCGTTCACGCACATGGCGTGGGCGGTGCCGCTGGGCATCGCCGGCTCCTGCGTGGTCCTGTGGGTGCTGCTGGGCTGGGCGGCGCTGGTGGGCATCGTCAT
Organism: Micromonospora sp. NPDC049049; assembly: GCF_040649115.1. Classification (NCBI taxonomy): domain Bacteria; kingdom Bacillati; phylum Actinomycetota; class Actinomycetes; order Micromonosporales; family Micromonosporaceae; genus Micromonospora; species Micromonospora sp. NPDC049049. The sequence continues at coordinate 35,620 of NZ_JBEZEX010000007.1, forward strand.
CCTCATCGCCGGCCTGTGGCTGTCGCACGTGGCCAACGAGAGGGTCTTCGCGCTGGTGCCGGCGATCCGGGACGCGAACGGCGTCCGGATCGGGCTGGTCGGCGAGTACCTGGGGGCCATGCGGACGCTGCGCACCCACGGCTGGGAGGACGTCGCCGAGCGGGCTGTCGGCCGGGAACGCGCGACGCTCAACGCGTTGCTGGTCCGCCGGCAGAAGCGGCTCGCCACGCTCTACCTGGTGAACGCCGCCGCGCCGGTGCTGATGGTGATGGCCACTCTGGTCACGTACGCGGCGCTGGGCAACGAACTGAAGGCGGCCGACGTGTTCGCGGCGATCGCCGTGCTCACCGTCCTCCGGTCCCAACTGCCTGAGCTGGTGCGCTACCTGGACATGCGCAACGAGTGGCGGGTGGCGTTCGGGAAGGTGACGACCTTCCTGCGGGCCCCGGACACCGCCGAGGCGTCGACCGATGACGACGCGCCGGCCGGGGCGGTCGACCTCGACGGGGCGTCGTTCACCTGGCCCGGGGCCGACGCGGACGCCCGGCCGGTCCTGACCGGCGTCGACCTGCGGGTCGCGCCCGGTGAGTTGATCTGCGTGCTGGGCCGGGTCGGCAGCGGCAAGTCCGCGCTGCTCGCGGCGCTGGCCGGGGCGCTGCCGACGGTCGCGGGTACCGCCCAGGTCGGCGGCAGCGCCGTCTACCTGCCGCAGCGCCCCTGGATCATGCAGGGCAGCGTCGTCGACAACATCCGCTGCTTCTCGCCCGACGATCCGGACCGGTACGCGGCGGTCGTCCGCGCCACCGCCCTGGAGGCGGACCTGGCGGCGATGCCGGCCCGCGACGGCACGGCCATCGGCGAGCGGGGCGTGAACCTCTCCGGCGGGCAACGGCAGCGCATCGCGTTGGCCCGCGCCGCCTACGAGGACGCCGACGTCTACCTCTTCGACGACCCGACCAGCGCCGTCGACGACGCGGTCGCCGGCACCATCCTGGAGGCGCTGTTCGACGGGGTGCTCGCCGGGCGTACCCGGATCGTTGCCACCCACCGCCTCGACGTGGCCCGACGGGCCGACCGGGTGGTGGTCCTCGACGGCGGCCGGGTGGTCGCGGCGGGCCGGTTCGCCGACGTCGCCGCGCAGATGCCGGACCTGCTGCCGGCCATGGCCGCCGAGGCCGCGACGCCGTCCGACCCGGACGGCGCCGCGCTGGACGAGGTGGCCGAGGAAATGGCCGCCGAGGACGAGGAGGAGACGGTCCGCGCCGGCAAGGTCGGTTCCGCCACCTACCGCCGTTACCTGCAGGTGCTGACCCCCGGCCTCCTCGCTGTCGTCCTGCTCGGCCTGGCAGTCGGCGGGCAGGCCGTCCTGGGCGGCTCGTCGTTCTGGCTCGGCCACTGGACCGAGCACGCCGGACAGGACACGCTGTACTACGCGGGCGTGTTCGCCGCCATCGGTCTGCTGGCGCTCGTGCTGGATCGCGGGCTGTTCAGCTTCGCCTTCGCCCGGGGTGTGTCCGCCGGCCAGAACCTGCACGGGTCGATGCTGAACCGGGTCTTCCGGGCCCCGCTGTCGTTCTTCGACCGCAACTCCTCCGGACGCGTCCTGGCGCGGTTCTCCGGTGACATGGAGACCATCGACCTGGAGTTGCCGGAGACCACGATGGACACCCTCCGGGTCGCCGTCGGCCTGGTCGTGCCGTTGGCGGCGCTGGCCTTCACCAGTCCGCTGATGCTGGTGGCGGCCCCGCTGCTGCTGGTGGTCTACCTCCGCTGGCAGCGGCTCACCCGGGCCAGCACGGTCGAGGCGTCCCGGCTGTCGAAGCAGGCGAACGAGCCGATGCTCGCGCTGCTCAACGAGGCCGTCGACGGGGTCACCTCGATCGAGGGCCGGAACAGCCGGGTGCGCGGCTACCAGGCCGCGTTCGGTGAGCGGGTCCGCGTCGCGCACCACGCCGACTACACGGTCAACGCGCTGTCGCGGCACTTCAACCTGAAGCTCGACATGCTCGGCGCGGTCGTCCTGCTGACGTACGGGGTGCTGATCGTCGCCGTGGGCGGGATCGGCGCCGGGCTCGCCGGTGTCGGGATCAGTTTCGTGTACGCGCTGATGGAGGCGCTGGCGATGAGCCTGATGACGGTGCAGATGATGGACCTGTCGCTGGCGAGCTTCGAACGTGTCGACGACTACACCCGGCTGCCGGTCGAGCCGACCGACGGGCGACCGGCCCCGGCCGGCTGGCCCACCGCCGGCGAGGTCCACTTCGAGAACGTCACCCTGCGCTATTCCGAGGGTGGCCCGGCCGCGCTGAACGGCGTGTCGTTCGACGCCCCGGCGGGCAGCAAGATCGGCATCGTCGGCCGGACCGGCAGCGGCAAGTCCAGCCTGTTCACCGCGCTGCTGCGGTTCGTGCCAGCTGAGCAGGGGCGCATCCTCATCGACGGGGTGGACACCGCCACTCTGCGGCTGGCCGACCTGCGGGCCGCCGTCGAGGTGGTACCGCAGGATCCGGTGCTGCTGCCCGGCACCCTGCGGGACAACATCGACCCGACCGGTGCGTACCCCGACGCGGAGGTCACCGCCGTCCTCACCAAGGTGGGTCTCGCCGACCGGCTGCTCGGCGTGGACGGTGGCGGTCTCGACGCGGTCCTGTCCGCCGGCGGCGGACAGCTCAGCGCCGGTGAACGACAGCTGCTCTGCCTGGCCCGGGCGTTGCTGCGGGACGCGAAGCTGGTCCTCATCGACGAGGCCACGTCGAGCCTCGACGCCGAGACCGACGCCCGCATCCAGCGGCTGCTGGCGGTGGACCTCGCCGACGCGACGGTGCTCACCATCGCCCACCGCCGGGAGACCCTGGCCGGTGCCGACCGGGTGGTGACGCTCGACGGTGGGCTGGTGGCCCGGGTCACCGACAGCGATCCGGCCGGGGTGCTGACCGGGGCGACGAACCCGGTCGGGCAGCGCGCCGGCCAGTCGAGTCTCGGGGAGCCGGTGCAGTGACCGGGTCGCGCGCGGTGGCCGCGGAGGCGGACGCGCTCGCCCACTGGCGGGCCGGGCTGGCCGGCGTACCCACCCTGGACCTGGTCACCGACCGGGTCCGCCCGGCCCGTCGACGCCAGCACACCGACCGGGTGACGCTCACCGTCGGCCCGGACACCACCCGACGGCTGCATGCGGTGAGCGCGGCGGTGGGCGTCGCGCCCTCCGTGCCGTTGCTCGCCGTGGGGCAGGTGGTGCTGGGCCGGCACGCCGGCACCCGGGACCTGGCCACCGCGACGCCGCTGGACGACGCCCTGGTGCCGTTGCGCGGCAGGTGGGACGACGACCCGTCGGCCGCCGACCTGTTCGCGCGGGTCGACGCCGGGTTGCGGGCGGCCTCGCCGTACACCGGCGTCCCGCTGCACCGGGTGGCCGAGGCGCTCGGCCTACCCCGCGACCCGAGCCGTGCCGCGCTCTGCCCGGTCGTACTGGGGGTGGGAGCGGCCCCCGCCACCACCGGGGCGGTGCCGCCCGACCTGAGCGTGCTCTGGGACGAGCCGGGGCCCGACCTGGCGTCCGGCGTCCTCGCCTACGACCCGGACCTGTTCGACAACGCGACGATGCGCCGGTTCGCCGACCACTACCTGACGTTGCTCGACAACGCCCTGACCGACCCCGATTCGCCGATCTCCACCCTCGTGCACACGTCGGCGCAGGAGCGCGAGCTGATCGCCCGGTGGGGCACCGGCGGCGGTACGGCAGGTCCGCCGAGCGTTCCGGCGGCGTTCCTCAGCCAGGCCGAGGCGACACCGGACGCCGTCGCTCTGGAGTACGACGGCACCACCCTCACGTACGCCGAGGTGCGCGCCCAGGCGGATGCTCTGGCGACCGTCCTGACCGGACACGGGGTCACCCCGGGCAGTGTCGTCGGCCTGGCGATGGGCTCGTCCGCGCAGCTCGTCGTGGCGATGCTCGCGGTGCTCGCCACCGGGGCGGCGTACCTGCCCCTGGACCCGTCCTACCCCGAGGCGCGGCGGGAGTTCATGCTGCGTGACAGCGGGGCGCGGCTGCTGCTCGCCGACGGTCCGGTGGCCGTCGTCGACGACCTGCCGGTGCTGCGGCTCGACCGGCTGGTGCTGCCCGCGGGGCGGTCCGTGCCGACGTGGCCGCCGACGTACCCGACCCAGCGGGCCTGCGTCCTCTACACCTCCGGGTCGACAGGGCGGCCGAAGGGGGTCGAGACCACCCACGGCGGGATCGTCCGGCTGGTTCACCGCGCCGAATACTTCCCCGTCGGGCCCGCCGACGCGGTCGCCCAGGCGGCCAACGTGTCGTTCGACGCGGCGAGCTTCGAGGTGTGGGGTGCGCTGCTCAACGGCGCGCGCTTGGTGGGCGTCCCCAAGGACGACGTGCTCACGCCGTCCCGGCTGGGTCGACGACTCGCCGAGCACGGCGTCACGGTGCTGATGCTCACCACCGCCCTGTTCCACAGGTGCGTGGACGCCGACCCGGCGATGTTCGCCCCGCTGCGCGCCCTCTACTTCGGCGGCGAGCCGGCCGACGCCCGCCGGGTCGCCACGCTGGCCGCCGCCCTGCCGGGCCTGCGCCTCGTCAACGGGTACGGCCCGACCGAGTGCACCACGTTCTCCAGCACCTGGGACGTGACCGACCTGCCCGGCGACGCGGCGCGGACCCCGATCGGCCGACCGATCGGTGGGGAGCTGCTCTACGTCCTCGACGACCACGGCCGTCTGACCGGCATCGGCGCTCCGGGGGAGCTGTTCATCGGCGGTGCCGGTCTCGCACACGGGTACGTCGGCCGGCCCGACCTGACCGCCGAGCGGTTCGTGCCGAGCCCGTTCGAGCCCGGCGCCCGCGTCTACCGCACTGGTGACGTGGTGCGGTGGCGCGAGGACGGTCAACTGGAGTGCCTGGGCCGGGCCGACCAGCAGGTCAAGATCCGTGGTGTCCGGATCGAGCCGGACGAGATCGCCAGCACCCTCACCACCTGCCCGGGCGTCCGGGCGGCCGCCGTCACGGTGCACGGCGACGGCGACGAACGTCGGCTCGTCGCCTACGTCGTCCCGGACGACGCCCCGGTCCCGGCGGGTGAGCTGCGCGCCCACCTCGCCGCCCGGCTGCCCGAGGCGATGGTGCCGACCTGGTACGTGCCGCTGGCCGCGTTGCCGGTCACCCCGAACGGCAAGGTGGACCGCCGAGCGTTGCCCGCGCCCGACGCGCACCACGGCGTCCGGGCCGCCGACGGCGTGCCGCCCAGCGGCCCGATCGAGGAACTGGTCGCGCGGACGTGGCAGGACCTGCTCGGCGTGCCGGTGGTGTCCGCCGCCGACGACTTCTTCGCCCTCGGCGGCCACTCGCTGCTCGCGGCGCAGATGGTGGCGCGGATCGCCGCCACCGCCGGCGTGCGGCTGGGCGTCCGCGCCGCCTTCGAGGCGCCCACCGTCGCCGCGCTCGCGGCGCGCGTCGCCGACGCCGACCCGGACGACGCCCGCCCTCCGGTGCCGGCCGCCGGCCCCGGGCCGCACCCCCTGTCGTACGCCCAGCAGCGGCTGTGGTTCCTCGACCGGCTCGACGCCGGTCAGGCGGTCTACTCGGTGCCGCTCGTGCTCACAGTGGACGGCCCGCTCGACGTCGACGCCCTCGACGCCGGCCTGCGGGGGCTGGTGACGCGGCACGCGGCGCTGCGGACCCGGCTGGTGACGATCGAGGGCGAGCCCTGGCAGGTCGTGGACGACGAGCCAGCGGCCGCCCTCACAGTGGACGACCTGCGCGACCGGGCCGACCGTGACGAGCAGGCCGACGCCCTCCTGCGCCACGCCGCCGCCCGACCCTTCGACCTCGCCACCGGGCCGCTGGCCCGTTGGCACCTGGTCCGGCTGACCGACGAGCACGCGATGCTCCTGATGACGCTGCACCACGCGGTCTGTGACGGCTGGTCGATCGGCGTGCTGATCCGTGACCTCGGCGCGTTCTACGCCGCCCGGACCATCGGCACGCCCGCACCGGCCCCGCTCACCGTCGAGTACGTCGACTACACCCTGTGGCAGCGCGCGCTGCTGGCCGGCGACGCGCGGACGACCCAGCTCGCGTACTGGGTGGACCAGCTCGCGGGTGCGCCCGCGGCACTGGACCTCCCGACCGACCGTCCCCGCCCGGCCACCGCCCGACACCGGGGAGAGACGTTCGACGTACGGCTGCCCGCCGCCCTCGTCGAACGCCTCGACGCGGTGGGACGGCGGCACGGCGTCACCCGGTTCATGGTGCTGCTCGCCGCGTTCCAGCTGGTGCTGGGCCGGTACGCGGACGTCCGCGACGTCAGTGTCGGCAGCCCGGTGTCCGGGCGCACCCGCTCCGAGTTCGACGACCTTGTGGGTTTCTTCGTCAACACCGTCGTGCTGCGGACCCGTTGGCAGGACACCGAGACCTTCGTCGACGTGCTGGCCCGGGCGCGGGACGCGGTGCTCGGCGCGTACGAGCACCAGGACGTCCCGTTCGAGCAGGTCGTCGAGGCGGTCCGGCCACCACGCGACCCCAGTCGTACCCCGCTGTTCCAGGTCATGCTGTCGGCACAGAACCTGCCCGAGCGGACCGACGCGGTACCCGGTCTGTCGGTCGGGGTGACCGAGCCACCCGGCCGGGTGGCGAAGTTCGACCTCACGGTGGCCTGGGACGAGGTGCCCAGCGCCACGGGCGAGCTGCGCGGCACCGTGGAGTACGACGTCGACCTGTTCGACAGGGACACCGCCGAGCGGCTGGCGCACAGTTACCGCACCCTGCTGGAGTCGGCGCTGAGCGCCCCGGACGCTCCGGTGTCCACTCTGGATCTCCTGCCCGGCCCCGAGCCGGTCCCGTCGGTCGGCGGGTCTACCGACGCGCCGACCGCGTCGACTCTGCACGGCCTGGTCGCCGCCGCCGCGGCGCGCTGGCAGCAGCGCCCGGCGCTGGTGCAGGGCGACCGGCAGGTCAGCCACGCGGAGCTGGACAGCCGTGCCGCCGCTGTGCACGCCCACCTGACCGCCCGGGGTGTACGCCCCGGTGACACCGTCGCCGTCCTGCTGGAGCGCAGCCCCGACTGGCCGGCGGCGCTGCTCGGCGTCCTGCGCGCCGGGGCCGCGTACGTGCCACTGGACCCGGCGATCCCGCCGAGGCGGTTGGCGCACGTCCTCGCCGACTCGTCGGCGGTGCTGCTGCTCGGCTCCCGCGAGACCCGCCCGCCCGCCGTCGACCTGCCGTTCGTCGCGATCGAGGACGCGGTGCTCGCCGCCCCGGCCGCCGCTGGCCCGCCGGTGCACCCGTCGGCGACGGCGTACGTGCTCTACACCTCGGGCACCACCGGGCAACCCAAGGGCGTCCGCGTCAGCCACCGCAACCTGGTGCACACCCTGGAGGCGGTGGCCGGGCACTACGCGCTCACCCACACTGACCGGGTGCTCCAGTTCGCCGCGCTCGGCTTCGACGTGGCCGCCGAGGAGCTGTTCGGAACGCTGATCCGGGGCGGGACCGTGGTGTTGCCGCCGGCCGGGCCGGTGCCCGGTCTCGACGAGTTGACCGCGCTGGCCCGCCGGGAGCGACTCACAGTGCTCAACCTGCCGGCGTCGTACTGGCACGAGTGGGTGGCGGTGCTGGACCGTCACCCGCCCGCCTCCTGTCCGGACCTGCGGCTCGTCGTGGTCGGCAGCGAGCGGGTCGACGCGGGACGGCTCACCCAGTGGCGCGCCGCCGCGCCGGAGGTGCGCTGGCTCAACGCGTACGGCCCGACCGAGGCCACCATCACCGCCACAGTGCACGAGCCGGGCGGCGACCGGGAGCCGGTCACCGGCAGCGTCCCGGTGGGACTGCCGCTGCCGGGCGTGCGGGCGTACGTCCTCGATCGTGGACTGCGGCCGGTGCCGCGCGGGGTCCCGGGGGACCTGTGGCTCGGCGGACCGGGGGTGGCGCAGGGCTACGTCGGGGACCCGGCCCGCACCGCCGTCAGCTTCCTGCCCGACCCGTGGGGCCCGCCCGGCGACCGCATGTACGGCACCCGGGACCGGGTCCGCCTCGGTGTCGCTGGGGTGCTCGAGTTCCTCGGCCGGGAGGACGACCAGGTCAAGGTGCGCGGCTTCCGGATCGAGCTGGGCGAGATCGAGGCGGCGCTCGGCGCCCACCCCGCGGTCGGGGAGGCGGCGGCGGTGCTGCGCGAGGACGTGCCGGGCCGACCCACGCTGGTCGGTTACGTGACGCCCGGCGACGTGGACGTGGCGCTGCTGCGCGCGCACCTGGCCGACCGGCTGCCCGGGTACATGGTGCCGGCCACGATCGTCACGCTGGACCGCCTGCCACGCAGCGAGCGCGGCAAGGTCGACCGCGCCGCCCTCGCGCCGCCCGCCGCCCCGACCCCTGCCGGGGTGGGTGTGCCCGGCAGCGAGTTGGAGCGCGCGGTGGCGGCGATCTGGCGCGACGTGCTGGTGGTCGACGAGGTGGGCGTCGACGACAACTTCTTCGACATCGGTGGGCACTCGCTGCTCGTGATGCGGGTGCAGACGCACCTGTCCGAGCGGCTGGGACGCACGGTGCCGGTGGTGGAGCTGTTCCGCCACCCCACAGTGCGGGCACTCGCCCGGCACCTGGCGTCCGGGGACCGGACGCCGGCGATGTCCGCCGCGCACCACCGCGCCGAGACACGCGCCGCCATCCAACGGGCGCGCACACAGCGACGTCGGCCGGGCCGGCATCACGACAGGGGGGACGCATGATGACCGAGGAACGTACGCTGCCCGACACCGCCATCGCCGTCGTCGGAATGGCGCTCCGGGTTCCCGGGGCCGCCACCCTCGACGCCTTCTGGAGCAACCTGCGCGACGGGGTCGAATCGCTCACCACCCTCGACGACGCCGACCTGATCGCCGACGGCGTCGCACCCGAGGAGTTCAACCACCCCAACTACGTCCGCGCCCTCGGCGTCCTCGACGACCCGGCCGGCTTCGACGCCCGCTTCTTCGGGTTCTCGGCCCGTGAGGCGCAGCTGCTCGACCCGCAGCACCGGATCTTCCTGGAGTGCGCCTGGGAGGCGTTGGAGCACGCCGGTCACCCGTTCGACTCCACGACACCGGTGACAGGTGTCTACGCCGGGGTGGGGGAGAGCTCGTACCTGCTGCACAATCTGCTGCCCAACGCGGACCTGGTGGCCCGGGTCGGGGCGTTTCAGACCTCCATCGGCAACGACAAGGACTTCCTGCCGACCCGGGTGTCCTACAAGGTCAACCTGCGGGGCCCCAGCATCAGCGTGCAGACCGGCTGCTCCACCTCCCTGGTCGCCGTGCACATGGCCGCGCAGGCGCTGCTGGCCGGCGAGTGCGACGTCGCGCTGGCCGGCGGCGCGACGGTCATCGCCCGCCGCCGTGGCTACCGGCACACCCAGGGCGGCATCCTCTCCGCCGACGGCCACTGCCGGGCGTTCGACGCCGAGGCGACCGGCGCGGTGGCCGGCAGCGGCGCCGGCATCGTCGTGCTCAAGCGGCTCGCCGACGCGATGACGGACGGCGACCTGGTACACGCCGTGATCCGAGGCTCGGCAGTGAACAACGACGGCGACCGCAAGGTCGGCTTCACCGCCCCGAGCGTGGACGGGCAGGCCGACGTCATCGCCGAGGCGCTCGCCGTCGCCGGGGTCGACCCCGGCACGATCGGTTACGTCGAGGCGCACGGCACCGGCACCCCGCTCGGTGACCCGATCGAGGTGGCCGCGTTGACGAGCGCCTTCGGTGACCTGCCGCCGGGCCGCATCGGGCTCGGCTCGGTCAAGACGAACGTCGGGCACCTCGACACCGCCGCCGGGGTCGTCGGTCTGATCAAGACGGTGCTGGCGCTGCGGGCCGGCGAGATCCCACCGTCGCTGCACTTCCGCACCGCCAACCCCGAGCTGGGTCTGGACGCGAGTCCCTTCCACGTCGTCGCGGCCCGCACCCCGTGGCCCGGCGGGGTGCGCCGTGCCGGGGTCAGCTCGTTCGGCATCGGTGGCACCAACGCGCATGTCGTCGTGGAGGAGGCCCCGACCCGCGTGGCGGGCCACGAGAGCCGCCGGCGGCACGTGCTGCCCCTGTCCGCCGCCACACCCACCGCCCTCGACACGGCTGCCGAGCGGCTCGCCGCGCATCTGAGCGCCCACCCGGACACGCCGCTGGCCGAAGTGGCGTACACCCTGCAACGCGGCCGGCGGACCCTGCCGTACCGCCGGGCGGTCGTCGGCGGCAGCCTCGCCGAGGTGGTCGAGGTGTTGCGGCGACCGGCGACCGGGCCGGCCGAGACCGCCACCGACCGCGCGGTGCTGTTCACCTTCCCCGGGCAGGGCGCGCAGCGCACCGGCATGGCGCACGCCCTCTACGTCGCTGAGCCGGTGTTCCGCTCCGAGGTGGACCGGGCCGCGGACCTGCTGACGCCGTTGCTCGACACGGACATCCGGGACCTGCTGTTCCCCGCCGACGACCAGCGGGAGACCGCCGCGGAACAGCTCCAGCAGACCCGGTACGCGCAGCCTGCGCTGTTCGTCGTCGAGTACGCGCTGGCGAAGCTCTGGGCGCACTGGGGCGTACGACCGGCGGGGCTGCTCGGGCACAGTGTGGGTGAGCTGGTGGCCGCCTGCCTGGCCGGGGTGTTCGCACTGCCCGACGCGGTGCGCCTGGTCGCGGCACGCGGTCGGCTCATGCAGGCGGCGGAGCCGGGCGTGATGCTCGCGGTGCCGCTGGCCGAGGCGGAGCTGCTGCCGCTGCTCGACGATGTGCTGGACCTCGCCGCCGTCAACGGCCCCCGGCAGTGCACCGTCTCCGGGCCGCCCGAGGCCGTGGCGGCTCTCGAGGCCCGGCTGCGCGAGCGGGGGGTGGCCTCGACCCGTCTGGCCACCTCGCACGCGTTCCACTCGCGGGCGATGGCCGCCGCCGGGTCGGCGTTCGAGGCGGAGGTGGCCCAGGTGCCGCGCTCGGCGCCGGAGATCCCCTTCGTATCGAACGTGACAGGTACCTGGATCACCGCCGAGTCGGCCACCAACCCCGCGTACTGGGCCCGGCAACTGCGGTCGACCGTCCGCTTCGGCGACGGCCTGGCGGCGCTGCGCGACGCCGACGCCGACGCCGTGGTGCTGGAGGTCGGCCCCGGGCGGGTGTTGACCCGCCTCGCCGGTGGGTCGGCCGCCCGCGCGGTGGCGTCGCTGCCGTCGGCCGGCCGGGACGCCGACGCCGAGACGGAGCTTCTCGCCGCCGCCGGTGCGCTGTGGCGGATGGGCGTCGCGATCGGGTGGGAGGCGCTGCACGGTGACGTGCCGCCCCGGCGGACGGTTCTGCCGGCCTACCCGTTCGAGCGGGAACGCTGCTGGGTCGATCCTCCCCGGGACGCGGTGACGAGCCGGGCGGGTGCCGACGGGCTCGTCGTGCGCGGCTACCGTCGGGCCGGCGGTGCCGGCCCGGCGACCACCGGGAGCGGTGCCTGGCTGGCAGTCGACGCCGGTCTGCCGGACGGCGTCGTCGACGAGCTACGCGCGGCGGGGGCCCGGGTGGTCGCCGCTGACCTCGATCCGGCCACCGGCGCGCTCCGCACGTCGCTGCCGCCGCAGGAGCGGGTCGACGGTGTGCTGCTGGCGGCTCTACAGGGCGACCCGGCACCCACGCTCGCGGCCCTGGGTGACGCGCTCAGCAGGCGCGGCGACGCGTACGCCCGGGTGGTCGTCGTCACCGACGGCGCGCTCGACGTGACCGGCACCGAGACGCTGGTGCCGCCGCGCGGCGTGCTCGCCGGTTGGGCGACCGGCGGCGCGTCCGGCACCCGGACACTGCTCGACGTGCTCCCGGCCACGACGCCGGTGGCCGCCCGCCGCCTCGCCGCCTCGGTGGTCCGGGAGGCCAGGTGCGCGCACCCCGAGCCGGTGGTGGCCCTGCGTGGGGGGCACCGCTTCCTGCCGCACGTCACCGCGGCTCCGGCTGCCGCCCCCGAGCGGCACACCGGCGCCCGATACCAGCTCGCCGGCGACACTGTGGTCGGTGCCGCGTTCCGGCGGGCCCTCACCACCGCCGGTGCGAGCGTCGACGACCAGCTGGGTGCCGGTCAGCCCGGTCCGGTGACAGTGCTGGTGCCGGTGGACGCCCGCACGTCCGCCGACGATGCCCTGGCCACGCTGGCGGCGGTGGGCGTCGGCGCGCGGGAGCCGGTCACCACCGTCGAGGTGCACCTGCTCGGCGGTACGCCGGACAACCCGCTCGCCGGCCACCTCGTCGCGCAGGCGGCGGCGCTCGGCCGGGAGTCCGACGCGGAGTGGGTGACCTACGGGTGGCCGGTGGCGGACCTGTCGGCCGTCGAACGGACAGCCGCCCGGGTGGTGGGCGCGGCGACCTCCACCGGGTACGTGGTGGTCACCGTGCTCGACGAGACCGAAGGCGGCGCGGTGGAGGACCCCGCCGAGGTCCACGCGGTCGAGGACCCCACCGAGCGCGAGGTGGCGGCGATCTTCGCCGACCTGCTCGGCGAACGGGACGTCGCGCCCACCGTCGGCTTCTTCGAGCTGGGTGGACACTCCCTGCTCGCCGCTCAGCTCGTCGCCCAGGTGGGCCGGGTGTGCGGGGCGGACGTCCCGCTGCGCGCCTTCGTCGCCGACCCGACGGTCCGTGGCCTCGCCGCCGCGGTACGCGCGGCCCGCGCCGAGGTCGGTGTCAGCGGCCCCGAGTCGTTGCCGGCCGTCGTGCCGGACCCGGCGTCGGCGCACCTGCCGTTCCCGCTGACCGATGTGCAGCAGGCGTACTGGATCGGCCGCACCGGCGTGTTCGAGCTGGGCAACGTCGGCATGCACGGCTACGAGGAGTTCGACGTCCCCGAGCTGGACGTGTCGCGGTTGCAGCGGGCGCTGCGCCGGCTGATCCGGCGGCACGGGTCGCTGCGTACCGTCGTGCTGCCGCACGGCGAGCAGCAGGTCCTCGACGAGGTACCGGACTACGTCGTCGTCACCGAGGACATGCGGGGTCGCCCGACCGCCGAGGTGGACGCGAGCTTCGAGCGGACCCGCGCCGCCATGTCGCACCAGGTGTTCGTGCCGGACCGGTGGCCGCTGTTCGAACTGCGCGCCACACTGCTCGACAAAGGTCGGGGGCGGGTGCACTACAGCATCGACGGCCTGATCACCGACGCCTGGGCGTCGAGCATCGTGATGCGGGAGTTGACACTGCTCTACCACGAGCCGGACGCGACCCTGCCCGAGCTGGAGTTGAGCTTCCGCGACTACGTGCTCGCCGCGCGGGCCGCGGAGTCGACCGAGCGGTACCAGCGCGCCGCCGCGTACTGGCAGGAGCGGGTGCCGACACTGGCCCTCGCCCCGGAGTTGCCGCTGGCGGCCGACCCGCACACCATCGCCGCGCCCCGCTTCGCCCGGCTCACCGGGCAGGTGCCGGCGGACGAGTGGGACACCGTCAAGGCCGCCGCGTCCCGGCGCGGCCTCACTCCGACCGCGCTGCTGCTGGCCGCGTACGGCGAGGTGGTCGCCACCTGGTCGAAGAACCAGCGGTTCAGTCTCAACCTGCCGATGGCGCACCGGTTGCCGCTGCACCCGCAGGTCGACGCGATCCTGGGTGACTTCACCTCGGTGACGCTGTTGGAGATCGACGCGGGCGGTGCGGCGTCGTTCGAGACCCGCGCCCGGACGATCCGGGACCAACTCCTCGCCGACCTCGACCACGGACTGTTCAGCGGTGTGCGGGTCGCGCGGGAGTTGAAGCGGGTACGCGGAGACGCCGCCGCCGTCATGCCCGTCGTGTTCACCAGCCTGTTCCAGGGCATCGGCGGGCACCCGCAGATCGGCGAGGTGGTCTACTCCATCTCGCAGACACCGCAGATCTGGATCGACACCCAGGTGTACGAGATGGACGGTGCCCTGGTGCTGGACATCGACGCCGTCGAGGGTCTCTTCCCCGAGGGCATGGTCGCTGCCATGCACGCGGCGACGCTGTCGGTGCTGCACTGGCTCGCCGCCGACGAGGCGCACTGGGCCGACCCGGTGCCGTCGCTGGTGCCTAACGCGGAGCTGGCCGCCCAGGCGGCGTACAACCGCACCGAGGCGCCGTTGCCGGTGGGCCTGCTGCACGAGCCGTTCTTCGCCACCGCCGCCCGGGTGCCCGAGCGCCCGGCCGTGATCACGCCCACCCGGACGCTCACCTACGGGGAGCTGGCGGACCGCGCCCGAACGATCGCCGCCCACCTCGTCGGTCTGCGGGTACGCCCCGACGACCTCGTCGCGGTGGTGATGGACAAGGGCTGGGAGCAGTGCGCCGCCGTCCTCGGTGTGCTCGCCGCCGGGGCCGCGTACCTGCCGATCGACCCGGACCTGCCGGACGAGCGGGTGCGTTTCCTGCTGACGCACGGCCGGGTGCGTGTGGTGCTGACCCAGGGGCGCCTGGCCGGCCCCGGGGCGCACCGGTTCGGCGACGTCGAGGTGTTGCGGGTGGACGAGCTGCGGGTCCTCCCGGCGGGTGTGTTGCCGGCGATCGACACCACGCCCCACAACCTCGCGTACGTCATCTTCACCTCCGGGTCCACCGGCCTGCCCAAGGGCGTGATGATCGAACACGAGGGTGCGTTGAACACCGTCGTCGACATCAACGAGCGCTTCCGGGTGGGCGAGGACGACCGGGTCCTGGCGCTGTCGTCGCTGAGCTTCGACCTGTCCGTGTACGACGTCTTCGGTCCGCTCGCCGTCGGCGGCGCGGTGGTGCTCCCGGAGGCGGCGGCACACCGCGATCCGGCCGCCTGGCTCGACCTGCTCACCAAGGCCAACGTGACGATCTGGAACTCGGTGCCGGCCCTCATGGAGCTGTTCGTCGAGCACCTCACGGTCCGAGAGGCCACCGGCGGCCTGCGCCTGGTCATGCTCAGCGGTGACTGGATCCCGGTCGCCCTGCCGGACCGGATCCGGCGGACGCTCGACGGGCCCGAGGTGGTCAGCCTCGGTGGCGCGACGGAGGCGTCGATCTGGTCCATCCTCCACCCGATCGGGGCGGTCCCGGCGGAGTGGACGAGCATCCCGTACGGGCGGCCCATGGTGAACCAGACCTTCCACGTCCTCGACGACGCGTTGCGCCCCCGACCCACCGGGGTTCCCGGGCACCTGCACATCGGTGGTGTCGGCCTGGCCCGCGGCTACCTGCACGACGAGGCGCGGACGGCGGCGAGCTTCGTCGTGGACCCGGCCACCGGAAGCCGTCTGTACCGCACCGGTGACCTCGGCCGGTTCCTGCCGAGCGGTGAGATCGAGTTCCTGGGCCGGGAGGACTTCCAGGTCAAGGTGCAGGGTTACCGCATCGAGCTGGGCGAGATCGAGACCGCCCTCGCCCAGCACCCCGAGGTGCGCGGCGCGGTGGTGGTGGCGCAGGGCGAGCCGCGTGGCGCGAAGCGTCTCGTCGCCTTCGTCGTCCCCCGGGTCGCCGGTGCCGTGCCGACGGACGTGCGCGAGTTCCTCGCGGGCAAGCTGCCGGGGTACATGGTGCCGGCGGCGTTCCACGAGATCGACGAGCTGCCGCTCACCGCCAACGGAAAGGTCGACAGGCGACCACTGGTGGAGTTGGCCGACACGGTCGAGGCGGACGACGTGCCGTACGTGGCACCCCGCTCCACCCTGGAGGAGACCATCGCCGAGGTCTGGGCCGGAATCCTGCGGGTCGACCGGATCGGCGTGCACGACAACTTCTTCGCCCTCGGCGGTGACTCGTTGCTGGCGATGCGGGCCGTGGTGCACCTGCGCAAGGCGTTCGACGTGCAGGTGCCGATCCGGGTGCTGTTCGACAGTCCCACCCTGGAGGCCGCCGCGTTCGCCATCGAGGACCACCTGCTCACTGAGCTGGAGGAGATGTCCGACGAGGAGGCCAGTGCCCTGCTTGCCGACGAGCCGACGTACTAGGAGAGCCGTTCCGTGAACCGCCTCACCACCCACGCGCCCGCCCGCGCCCAGGGCTGGCTGGCCGCCGGGCCGCGCCGCCGCGTCACCCCCGCCGTCCGACTGATCTGCCTGCCGTACGCCGGTGGTGGGTCCTCGGCGTACCACGGGTGGCAGGAGCTGCTCGGCGACGATGTCGAGGTCTGCCCGGTCGAGCTGCCCGGACGGCAGTCCCGCTGGCGTGAGCCGGCGTACACCGGGGTGCGGCAGCTGGTGGAGGCCCTCGCCCCGGCGCTGGCCCCCGAGCTGGGGGTGCCCTACGCCCTGTTCGGGCACAGTATGGGGGCGTTGGTCTCCTTCGAGCTGGCCCGCGAACTGCGTCGCCGCGCGGTGCCGCCGCCCCGGGTCCTCTTCGCCGCCGGTGCCCTCGCGCCGGGGCTGCGGCGTACCTCGCCGAACATTCACGACCAACCGGACGCGGTGGTCGTCGAACGGCTGCGTGAGCTGGGCGGTCTGGACGAGGAGATCCTGGCCGAACCCGAACTGCTCGACCTGCTCCTACCCGCCATCCGCGCCGACTTCGCGGTCTGCGAGACCTACGAGTACCGGCCGGAGCCGCCGCTGAGCTGCCCGATCGTCGCCTTCGCAGGTGACCGGGACCGGGAGGTGCCGCCGGATCGGGTCGCGCCGTGGCGGGAGCACACGTCGGCCGGGTCCACCCTGCACGTGCTGCCGGGCGGACACTTCTTTCCAATGACGGCCCGGGACGCCCTGCTGGGAACCGTCCGGGCCACCCTCGTGGCGGGGAGTTAGACGGAGGGCGGGCCGGTCACCCGGCCCGCCCCGACCCGGCATGGTCCGGCAGGCGAGTCGCGCGGCGGACGGGGTGGGGTGACTCCCCACACACCGGGAACGTCACACACCGCCGGGGTGTTGCCGACCGAGAGAATCACCCTCGGATCATCGCGCCACCCGGCCACCCCCGCCACGACCCCTGCCTCGTCACATCCACGCTGCCCACCGCCGGGCACCCCACACTGGGACGCCGCGTCCGCGCGGCTCCGGTGACGCCCGCGCCGCCGCTCGTGACGACGCACCAGCTTCCGCAGAGAGATCGAGATGATGAAGCAGTTGGTGGACAAGACCGGACACGAATCAGCCGTCGCGCAAGAGGTGCTGCCCGGCGACCTGATGACCAACCGTCAGCGGGCGCAGCTCGTCCTGGTGCTGGGCGCCCTGATCGCGATCGGGCCGCTGACCATCGACATGTACCTGCCCGCGCTACCCGCCATCACGGCGGGCCTGCAGACCACCGAGACCGCTGTGCAATTGACGCTGACCGGCACGCTTGTCGGTCTCGCGTTGGGCCAGTTGCTGATCGGGCCGCTCTCCGATGTGGTCGGGCGACGGGTGCCGCTGCTGGCCGGTCTGGCCGTGCACATCGTGGCATCCGTGCTGTGCGTCTTCGCACCCAACATCGAGGTCCTCGGCGGGCTGCGCGTACTCCAGGGGCTCGGCGTCGCCGCCGCCACCGTGGTCGCGACGGCAGTGGTCCGCGACCTGTTCAGCGGTGCCTCGTTCGCCCGGATCTTCTCCCGGCTGATGCTCGTCATGGGCCTGGCGCCCATCCTCGCGCCGACGCTCGGCAGCGGCCTGCTGAGCTGGACCGACTGGCGGGGCGTCTTCGCGGCGCTGGCGGTGCTGGGCGCGCTGCTGATCGTCGTGGCCGCGTTCCGGCTCCCGGAGACCCTTCCGGTGGCGCGTCGGCGGCACGGCGGGGTGAGCGCCACCCTCCGCGACTATCGGGGGCTGCTCAACGACCGGGCGTTCGTCGGCCTGGTGCTGGTCGCCGGGCTGGCGATGGCCGCCCTGTTCGCGTACGTCTCGGGTTCGTCGTTCGTGCTCCAGCAGGAGTACGGCCTCGACGAGCAGCAGTTCGGCATCGCCTTCGGGGCCGGCGCGGTGGGCCTGATCGGGGCCACCCAGTTCAACGTGCGGCTGTTGCGCCGCTACACCCCGCAGCAGATCCTGGTGAGCGCCCTGATCGCCGGAACGGCAGCCGGACTGCTGCTGGTCATGTTCGCGGCGACCGGCATCGGTGGCCTGGGCACCCTGCTCGCGTCACTGTGGCTGGTCCTGGCCGCCGCCGGTCTCGCCCTGCCCAACGCGCCGGCACTGGCCATGAGCCGGCACAGCGAGGCCGCCGGCACCGCCGCAGCGCTGCTCGGCGCGGTGCAGTTCGGCATCGGTGCGTTGTCGGCGCCACTGGCCGGTCTGTTCGGCACCGGGAGCGTACCGATGGCGATAGTCATCGCGGGCGGTATGGCCGCCGCGCTGATCGTCATGCTCCTCGTCGTGCCCCGCGCCGGCCTCGGCACAGTCGACAGGGACCTGGCGATCGCGCTGCACTAGCCCGCAAGAGACGGAGGGCGGGCCGGTCACCCGGCCCGCCCCGGCGATCAGCGGATCTCGGTGGTGTCCTCGGGTCGCGGTTGGCCGCGCGGTGGGGCGGACCAGGGTGATTCGCCACCCACCCGGCGGGGCAGCGGATCGGTCGATGTCGAGTCGGCCGGGTAACCCAGAGTGAGGGGCGCGGTGTCGCGCTCCGTGGGCGCGGGAGGCGTCCAGTCGGTCAACGTGAAGTTGTCGTCGCGGGGGCCTCCGTCCGACCCCGGGGTGGGTGCCGCGGTCGGTTCGGTCGCCGGGCTCGGCCACTGCCGCCACCGCTGTTGACTGAAGGTCGCCATCAGCAGCAGTAGGCCGAGCAGGAAGAGCGTGCCGTTCTCCACGGGCAGTCGCAGCGGCAGAGGATCGCCGAACACCTTCCACTCGTGCGGGATCGCGTCCCGCACCGAGAAGGGCGCCACGAACATCCCGATGTACGGGGTGACCAGCAGCGCACCGGCCACCAACGGGCCCAGCGGCGAGAAGCGCAGCGTGCCGAGCAGGCCCAGCAGGACACCGCCGACACCGAGGTACACGGCCGGCTCGATCAGGTTGGCGGTGTTGAACGTGCCGATCTCCACCCAGCGGTCGACCGTCCGGCTCGACCCGTCCTGCCCCAGTGTGACCAGCACCCAGGTGATGGGCGCCACCACCAGCCCGGCGAGGAAGCTCCAGAGATGTCGCATCCGCGCACCGTACCGTTTTCGACATGACTGAGCACCTCTCCGCCCCTCCAACCGGCAAGCCGACGTCGTACTCGCGCGTCACTCTCAGCAAGATCATGACCGCGGTGGACGTCAACCTGTACGGCACCGTGCACGGCGGGGTCCTGATGAAGTTCGTCGACGACGTGGCCGGGGCGGCTGCCGCCCGACACAGCGGAGGGACCGCGGTGACCGCGGCGATCGACGAGATCGTCTTCTCCGAGGCGGTCCGGGTCGGCGACCTGGTGCACGCGCACGCCCAGGTGAACTGGACCGGCCAGACCTCGATGGAGGTGGGCGTGCGGGTGGTCGCCGAACGGTGGGACTCGGCCGAGGACGCGCCGGTCCGGGTCGCCACCGCGTACCTGGTGTTCGTCGGCGTGGACGTGGGTGGGGCGCCGCGGGCGGTCCGCCCGGTGCTGCCCGAGACGGCGGAGGACGAGCGCCGGTACAAGGAGGCGGAGATCCGCCGAGCGCACCGGCTGGCCCGCCGCCGCGCCATCCAGGCCCACCGCGCCGGCTGACCCACATGAGGTGGCGGGTTGCAGTGTGGGACGGGCACGCGTCGGTCGGCCTACCCGGTGCGCAGAATGGCGCTTCGAGGTAGGGCAAGATGGCGCCACGGCCCAGTCACAGTGTCGTGTCGGGCCAGGGGGAGGGTGGAGCAGTGGGTGACATGCTGTGGACGCCGCCGGCGGACGTACGCGAGCGGTCCCGGATCGGTGCCTACCTGCGCTGGCTGCGGGAGCACCGCGGGTTGGACTTCGCCGACTACGACGCGCTGTGGCGCTGGTCCACCACCGACCTGGACGGGTTCTGGCGCTCGATCTGGGACCACTTCGAGGTGATCGCGCACACACCGCCGAGCGCCACCCTCGCCGAGCGGGGGATGCCCGGTGCCCGTTGGTTCCCCGACGCCACGCTCAACTACGCGGAGAACGTGCTGCGGATGCCGGGGCGGGCCGACGACGACCCGGTGGTGATCGCGCACGGGCAGACCCGCCCGCCGGTCACGCTCACCGCTGGGGAGTTGCGCGAGCAGGTCCGCCGGGTGTCGGCCGGGCTGCGCCGTCTCGGCGTCACCGCCGGTGACCGGGTGGCGGCGTACGCGCCGAACATCGCCGAGACGTACGTCCTGCTGCTGGCCACCGCCAGCCTGGGCGCGATCTTCTCGTCCTGCGCGCCCGAGTTCGGCACCCGCAGCGTCACCGACCGTTGGCAGCAGATCGAACCGACGGTGCTGGTTGCCGTGGACGGCTACCGGTACGGCGACAAGCCGGTGGACCGGCGTGCCGAGGTCGCCGCGATCCGGGCCGCCCTGCCGTCGCTGCGCCACACCGTCAGCATCGGCTACCTCGACCCGACGGGCCCCGCACCCGAGGGCGCGCTGGGCTGGGCCGAGCTGGCCGCACCCACCGACGAGCCGTTGACGTTCACGCCGGTGCCGTTCGACCACCCGCTCTACGTGCTGTACTCCTCGGGCACCACCGGCCTGCCGAAGCCGATCGTGCACGGCCACGGCGGCATCCTGCTGGAGCACCTGAAGATGCTCGCCCTGCACCACGATCTGGGCCCGGCCGACCGGTTCTTCTGGTTCACCACCACCGGCTGGATGATGTGGAACTTCCTGGTCTCCGGCCCGGCGGTGGGGGCGACCATCGTGCTCTTCGACGGCAACCCGGGGGTGCGGGCGGAACCCGGCCGGCCGGCCGAGCCTGACCTGGGCGCGCTGTGGCGGCTGGCGGCGGAGACCGGGACGACGTACTTCGGCACCTCCGCGCCGTACCTGCTGGCCTGCCGTAAGGCCGGGTTGGTCCCCCGGGAGGTCGCCGACCTGTCGGCGCTGCGCGGCGTGGGTTCCACCGGTGCGCCGCTGCCCGCCGAGGGCTTCCGCTGGGTGTACGAGACCGTCAGCGACGACGTCCAACTCCAGTCGCTCTCCGGTGGCACCGACGTGTGCACCGGGTTCGTCGGCGGGGTGCCACTGCTGCCGGTGTACGCCGGTGAGATCGCCTGCCGGGCGTTGGGCGCCAAGGTGGAGGCCCGTTCCGCCGACGGCACACCGGTCATCGGCGAACTCGGCGAGCTGGTGATCACCGAACCGATGCCGAGCATGCCGGTGGGCTTCTGGAACGATCCGGACGGCACCCGTTACGCGGAGGCGTACTTCGACGTCTACCCGGGCGTCTGGCGACACGGTGACTGGATCACCATCAACGAGCGGGGTGGCTGCGTGATTACCGGCCGCTCCGACGCCACCCTCAACCGTGGTGGGGTGCGTCTCGGCACCGCCGAGTTCTACTCGGTAGTGGAAGGGCTCGACGAGGTCCTCGACTCGGTCGTCGTGCACCTGGAGGACGACGAGGGCGGTGCCGGTGAGCTGCTGCTCTTCGTGGTGCTGGCCGAGGGTCTGGAGCTGGACGACCCGATGCGCGCGAAGATCTGCCGTGAACTGCGCACGGCGCTCTCACCCCGGCACGTGCCCGACGAGATCCACCAGGTGCGTTCGGTGCCCCGCACCCTCTCGGCGAAGAAGCTGGAGGTGCCGGTCAAGAAGATCCTCACCGGCACCCCGGTCGACCAGGCCGCCGCGAAGGGTGCCCTCGCCAACCCCGAGTCCCTGACCGCCTTCGCGGCCCTCGCTCAGTCCCGCACGACGTCCTGACCCCTTCCCCCCGCGATCTTGCACTTTCTGTCCCGACTTAAGGGGCACACCACCCATTCCGGCAACCGAAACCGCAAGATCGGCGGGGCGAGGCGGGGCGGGGCAAGATCGGCGGGGCTGGGCGGGGCGGGCGGGTTACGGGAGGGGGTGGGTGACTTTTTCCGTGGTTACGCGGGCGGCCAGGCGGGCTGGGTCCGGGTTGGCACAGAGGACGACTGTGGCGGCCCGGGTCAGCGGGGCCAGCAGCCAGTCGACCGGGTCGGGGTGCCGGGCGGCGTCGATGAGGACCCGGGCGCCGGGGAGGATGCCCAACTCGGTGGCGCGGGCCTCGGCGCGGCTCAGCAGGTGCGCGTCGGTGGGGCCAGGGCCGGACTGCGGCGTGAAGTGGTCACCGTGTCCGCGTACCTCGACGACGTAGTCGGCGAATCCGGGCGGCACCTGTCGAAGTGGGGCGGCGAGCGGGGCCAACCCGAGGGCGTAGCGCTCGTCGGCGGACCAGGACTGCGCCTCGTCGAACCTGTCGGCGGCGGCGAAGAGCACCCCCACCTCGCCCGGCGTGTCGACGACGCTCAGCTTGGCCGACCAGCAGGCCAGCAACACCGCCGCGGTCTGCCAGTGTGGCGGCAGCACCACGCCGGCCGGGGTGCCCGGCGCGAGGCCGACCTCGTCGACGAGGAGGTTGGCGGTCTTCGCCACCCAGTTCGCCAACGTGACGCCGGAGAGTTCGGTGCGGTCGCCGGTGGCGTCGTCGTACCAGGTGAGCAGCGGTCGGGTCGGGTCGGACGCGATCGCGTCGGCGAACACCCGGGCAATGTTGTCGGCCATCGGCGCGAACGATACGCCAGTGCGGGCCGTACTCGATGACGATGACAAGTCGGCGTACCGTCGGGTCGCAGTCAGCGTCGGCCCCGCGCCCCGGCGTAGGCTTTACCCCCGGAGTGTTGTTCCCCACAGTCTCGCCAGTACAAGGAGTCGCCCCGTGACCGCCGGTCGCCCGCCCCGCGTGCTCATCGACGCCACGAGTGTCCCCACCGACCGTGGTGGTGTCGGTCGATACGTCGACGGTCTGCTCGGCGCCCTCGGCAAGGTGTGCGGGTCGGGGGTGGAGCTGGCGGTGGTCAGTCTCCGCACCGATCTTGAGCGGTACACCCGCATGCTGCCCGGCGCGGAGATCATCCCGGCCCCGGCCGCCGTGGCGCACCGCCCGGCCCGGCTCGCCTGGGAGCAGACCGGCCTGCCGCTGCTCGCCCAGCAGGTCGGCGCAGAGGTGCTGCACTCGCCCTTCTACACCTGCCCGCTGCGGGCCGGATGTCCGGTCACGGTCACCGTGCACGATGCGACGTTCTTCACCGAGCCGGAGCATTACGACAAGTCGCGCCGCACGTTCTTCCGCAGCGCCATCAAGACCTCGTTGCGCCGCGCCAACCGGGTGATCGTGCCCAGCAAGGCCACCCGCGACGAGCTGATCCGGTTGCTCGACGCCGACCCGACGCGGATCGACGTGGCCTACCACGGCGTCGACCAGGCTGCCTTCCACGCTCCCACCGAGGAGGAGAAGGCTCGGGTGCGAGCGCGTCTGGGGCTGGGCAACAGCAGCTACGTCGCCTTCCTCGGTGCCAAGGAGCCGCGGAAGAACGTGCCCAACCTGATCCGTGGGTGGGCGCGGGCGGTGGCTGACCGGGTCGACCCGCCGGCCCTGGTGATCGCCGGTGGGCAGGGGCACGACGAGGACATCGACCGGGCGGTGGCCGAGGTGCCGTCGCACCTGCGTCTGCTGCGCCCCGGCTACCTTCGCTACGGCGACCTGCCAGGTTTCCTCGGCGGTGCCCTGGTCGCCGCGTACCCGTCCTACGGCGAGGGGTTCGGGCTGCCGATCCTGGAGGCGATGGCGTGCGCCGCCCCGGTGCTGACCACGCCCCGGCTCTCGCTGCCCGAGGTGGGCGGCGACGCGGTCGCGTACACCTCGGAGGACCCGGAGCAGATCAGCATCGACCTGGCCGCCCTGCTCGACGACGAGCAGCGACGGTTGTCGCTGGCGAAGGCGGGGTTCGACAGGGCCAAGGAGTTCACCTGGGAGTCCAGCGCCGAGGTGCACATCTCCGCGTGGAGTCGCGCCCGCTCCTGACCCTCCGCACCACTGCGGGTGACCCGTGCCACTTTGGGCAGGTACGTCGGGCATGATGTGCGGATGCTTTATGCGGTCATTCCGGCAGGTGGCAGTGGCACGAGGTTGTGGCCGCTGTCCCGCGCCGGCCATCCCAAGTTCCTCCACCCGCTGACCGGCACCAGCGCCTCGTTGCTCCAGGCGACGGTCGAACGGCTCGCGCCGCTGACCACACCGGATCGGATCCTCGTGGTCACCGGCGCCGCGCACGTCACGGCGGTGGCACGGCAGTTGGCCGTGCTGCCGGAGGAGAACATCCTGGTCGAGCCCTCCCCCCGGGATTCGTGCGCGGCGATCGCGTTGGCCGCCGCGGTCATCGCGGCACGTGACCCGAATGCGGTGATGGGCAGCTTCGCGGCCGACCACCTGATCCGCGACCCGGACAGCTGGGTCTGCACCGTCCAGGAGGCGATCCACGGGGCCCAGCAGGGCATGCTGATGACCGTCGGGATCACTCCGACCCGTGCGGAGACCGGCTACGGCTACCTGGAGACCGGCGATCCGACCGAGGGTGTGCCGTGGCGGCCGGTGACCGAGTTCAAGGAGAAGCCGGCCGCCGAGGTGGCCGAGGCGTACGTCCGTTCGGGCCGGCACCTGTGGAACGCGAGCATGTTCGTGTGGCGGGTGGACGTCTTCCTCGCCGAGCTGGCCCGCCAGCAGCCGGCGCTGCACGCCGGCGTCGCCGCGATCGCCGCCGCCTGGGGCACCCCGGAGCAGGACGACGTCCTGGGCGCGATCTGGCCGACCCTGCCGAAGATCTCCGTCGACTACGCGGTGATGGAGGGTGCGGCAACGGCGGGTCGGGTCGCGACGGTGCCGGGCGACTTCGGTTGGAACGACGTCGGTGACTTCCACACCCTCGGCGACGTGCTGTCGGCCGACGACGCGGGCAACGTGGTGCTCGGCTCGGAGGCCAAGCCGGGCGTGCTGCTGCGGGACAGCAGCAACCTCGTGGTCGTCCCGCAGTCGGGTCGGTTGGTGGCCGTGCTCGGTCTGCGCGACCTGATCGTGGTGGACACCCCGGACGCGGTGCTGGTCTGCCCGCGCGACCGGGCGCAGGACGTCAAGGGCCTCGTCGACGAGCTCAAGGGGCGAGGCGAAGAGGGCTACGTCTGACAGCGGCGAGGGCCGGTGCGACCAGTTGTGCGGTCCCGCCGGCCAGCGGCTCGGGCAGCTGGTCCGGTGGGAACCAGCCCAGCTCCTCGGCCTCGTCGCTGACCTGCTCCACGGCCGACGGCGGGGCGATCACCGCGAACCGGACGTCGTAGTGCGCCGAGCCGCCCTGACACTGCACCTGGTGCACGTCCACGTCGATCGGCACCGGGTCGATGCGCAGGCCGGCGATCCCGGACTCCTCGGTGGCCTCGCGGAGCGCCGCGCCGACCAGGGTCTGGTCGGTCGGCTCGCAGTGCCCGCCGAGCTGCACCCAACGCCCGAACTTGACGTGCAGGCAGAGCAGCACCCGGGAGCCGGTGGCGTCCAGCACCAACGCGCTGGCGGTGACGTGCCCCGGGCGGTGCTGCCGGCTCATCGCGATCGGGCCGGCGGCGAGCAGCGCCAGCGTCCGGTCCCGCGCGCTGGCCGCGTCCGGGCTGGTGGGCTGCCAGCCCTCTAGCAACGCGCTGGCGTCGGCGTGCAGCGCCTGGTACGTCTCAGGGTCGGTCGGCTGGGCGGTCGGGCCGGTCATCACGGTGTCGGGCACCCCGCCACTGTACGAGCGTGTGCTCCGTACGCTGGCCCGGTGACCCTGCGACTCGTCGAATTCGTGGTGGCCGGTAACGAGGCCAGCGATCTGTTGCCGGTGCGGTCGGCGGCGCTGCTGCGCGCGTACGGTGCCCGGCGGGGCTTCTGGACGGTGCTGGACGAGGGGCCGGTGGAGCGCTGCCTGGCGCTGCTGCTGGAGCGCGACGACGGGGAGTGGACGGCCCTGCACGTGCCGGCGGATGCCGGTGTGGAGAACGGGCGGACCGAGGACGGTGAGGCGCTCGCCCACCACGACGGCTGGGTGTACGTGTTCGGCTCCCACTTCGGCTCGAAGGCAGGCCCGCTGCGACCTCGGCGCGCCTTCGTGGCCCGGTTCCGGGAGGACGACGCGGCGGCCGGGCCGGTGCCGGTGCACGTGGTACGCAACTCGTTTCGCCTGCACCGGGCGGTGAACGACGCTCTCGCCGCGGCGCCGCTGACCCTCCTGCCGGCGGGGGAGCGGGTGCGGGAGCGGTTCATCGTGGAGACGCTGGCTCGGGGGACCGTCCGGGAGAAGAGCTGGGTGAGCCGGTTGGCCCCGGACGACCTGCCGTTGAACGTGGAGGCTGCGGCGTTCACTCCGGCCGGGACGGTGCTGCTCGGGCTGCGTTTTCCGGTCACCGACGCCGGTGAGCCGATCCTGGTCGAGGTGGCCGGTGTGCCCGGCATGTTCACGGCCGAGCGGGCCTGGCCGCGGGCGTTGGGCGCGTACGTGCTGACCGGCGTCACCGCGCCGGGGCAGCTGACCGGCTTCCGCGCGATCACCCCGACGGCGGACGGCGGGTACGCGGCCGTGATCGGCTCGATCGACGCGCTGGGCAAGGGGTCGGTCCTGCTCGACGACCATCCGGGTGGGGGTGAGGTCACCTCCCGGCACGTCCGCTTCCGGCTCACCGGTGGCGAGGCGGGCGACGGGCGGCGGCTCGTCGGGGAGCAGGTGGCGGACCTGGCCCCGTTTCACCACGTCGAGGGCGTGGCGGAGCTGGACGGACGGTCGTTCTACGTCACGGACGAGGACCATCGGGTCGCGCTCTGGGTCGGCTGAGCCGGCGCCGGGGGCGGATGACCGGACGGCACCTCCGCGGAGCAAGGGCCGCAGACCCTCGTGGTGCCGTCCGATCACCGGGGCCTCCCCGGTCCCGGTGCCCCCGGCAGCACGGGCGTCAAGGACGCACGGCGCCGTGTTCGGGCATGGGAAGCATGCCTAACCGGCCCCGGAGCCGTCGAGGTTTTTCAGTCCAGGCTTAAAGATGGAGATTACTGCCGGCCAGGTAGAGTCGAACGGTCATCCGGCATCCCCCCTGTCGGCGACACAGGAGCGCTCCATGCTGAAGATCCACTTTTCTGGGGAGGACATTCTCCGGACCCGGGTGGCGCCGGCGGCGGACCCGGTCTGGGAGCTGGTCCTCAGCCTGCACGTGCTGCGCGGCCGCACCCGCGATCCGCTGACCGCCAACTGGCGGCGCAGCGTGGCCCGGGATCTGCGCCAGAACTCCGCCTCCGAGCAACTCCGCCTGCTCTTCGCGTTGAACCCGCCGCGTGGCTACTTCCCCGACTTCCTCACCCCGTACGCCAGCGTCGAGGGCTTCGAGGCCGGGCTGGACGCGCTCCGCCGGACCCCCGCCGAGTTGCTGCACCGGGACCTGAGCGTGCTGGCCGCCGAGAATCAGCTGCCCTCCTCCGCGGCAGCGCTCGCTCGCGGTGAGGTGTCGGCGCTCCACCACCTCGCGGAGTCGATGGAGCAGTACCGCTCGCTGGCAATCAGCCCGTACTGGGGCCGGATCCAGGCCGCGGTTGCGGCGGACCGCACGCGGCGGGCGCGGGCGCTGCTCGACGGCGGCGTCGAGGGCCTGCTCGCCAGCCTCCGGCCGGCGATGCGCTGGGAGAGCGGGGTGCTGGAGGTCCACAGCTACCCGCACAGCAGGGAGCTGCACCTGGACGGCCGTGGGCTGCTGCTGGTGCCGTCGTTCTTCTGCGCTGCGACCCCTGTCGCACTGCTCGACCCGGCGCTGCCACCGGTGCTGGTCTACCCGGTGGACCGGCTGGGAGCGCTGGTCTCCGCCGACGCCGACGCCGCGTCCGGTGCTGCCCGCGAATCACTCGCCGCGCTGCTGGGCCGCACCCGGGCGGCGGTGTTGCAGGCCAGCGACGAGGGCTGCACCACCGGGGAGGTCGCCCGCCAGCTCAACATCTCACCGGCGGCGGCGAGCCAGCACGCCACAGTCCTGCGCAACGCTGGTCTGCTGGTCAGCCACCGCGAACGCAACAGCGTGCTGCACACGTTGACCCCGCTGGGCCGGGCCATGCTGGACGCGTGACCCGGCCGTTCGCACAGGCCTTAGGGGCGGTTCTACAGGGCGAGCGCGGCGCTCGCCGGGCTACCCGGCGGCGGCGGCAACAGTGTCGACCCGACACCCTGGGCGGCCAGGGCGACGCGCAGCCGGTGCAGGTCGGCACCGAAACGGACCAGACCGAACGGCTCGACGGGCGTCGGGGCCGAGCCGAGCACCAGGTCGGCGCCGTCCGGCCACCCGGGCATCTCGGCGACCAGTCCGGCGCGTACCTCGGCCTCGTCGACCAGTGTGAAGACCGTGCCGGGGGCGACCACCCCGGCGACCGCGTCGATCGCCCGTCGCACCGCGGTCAGGTCCGCCGGTGTCGGGCCCGGGCCGTCGGTCAGGGTGGCGGCGTCGGAGAGCCCGGCGGCGCGGGCTTCGGCGGTACCGAGCGAGAACAGGTCCTGCGCCGCGTCGCGGATCAGCGCCCGCGCGCCACCGGCGTCGTCCGGGTTGCTGGCCGGCAGATAGCCCCGCACCACAGCGACGGGGACCTGATCGCACTTGCCCTTGATCAGTTCGCCGGCACCCGCCAGCTCGTCCACCACGGCCATCTGGGTCAACTGCAACTCGTTGCCGTACGGGTCGACCTCGCCCCGGTGGTCCCGGATCGCCGTCATGCCGGCCACCCCGAGCGCCACGTCGGTGAGCCCGTTGCGCCAGGGTCGTCCCATCGTGTCGCTGATGATCACGGCCAGATCCAGGTCGTAGCGCTCGCGAAGCGCGTCCCGAAGAGCCCGCGCCGAGGCGTCCGGGTCGACAGGCAGCAGCACCAGTTGGGTCTTGTCCACGTTCGACGCGTCGATCCCGGCCGAGGCCATGACGAAGCCGTGGTGGGTCTGCACGATCCGGGTCGCCCCCCGACTGGCCACCACCCGGGCGGTCTCACCGGCCAGGACGTCGTCCCGGGCGGCCAGCCGTTCCGGCCCGTCCGCCGGCACGTCGACGAGCCGCCCCTCCGCCTTGGAAACGATCTTGCTGGTCACCACCAGTACGTCGCCGTTGCGCAGCCACGGCGCGGCAGTCGCGATCACCGCGGCCAGATCGTCACCCTCGGTCACGTGACCGATGCCGAGCACCGGCAGAATCTCCAGCCTCACGTCAACTCCACCGCGGCGCGGACCATAGCCGCCGTCGCCGCCTCGTCGGTCATCCGCAGCGGCACCGCGCGGACCGTCACCTCGGGCACCACGGTGCCCGCGTCCTCCTCGGCCACCAGCCAACCGTCGAGCAGACCGCCGCTCGCCCGGCCGCCGTAGAGCCGACCCACCCCCGCCGCGCTGCACTCCGCGCCGAGCACGGCCAGGCAACGGTCGGCCATCCCCCGCACCGGCGCGCCGCCGATGATCGGGGAGACACCCACCACCGGTGCCGGGCCGTCCGCCACCGCCGCACGCAGCCCCGGTACGGCCAGCACCGGCGCGACGCTCACCACCGGGTTGCTCGGCGCGATCAGCACCAGGTCGGCCGAGGCGATCGCGTCCAGCACCCCGGGTGCCGGCTTCGCCGTCTCCGCGCCCACGAACACGAAGCGGTGCGTGAGGATGTCGGCGCGGTACCGCACCCACCACTCCTGAAAGTGGATCGCCCGCTGACCCTGGTCGTCCTCCACCACGGCATGGGTCTCCAGGCGGTCGTCCGTCGCCGGCAACAGGCGTACGCCCGGCTCCCAGCGGCTGGCCAGCGCCTCGGTGACCGCGCTCAACGGATAACCGCCGTTGAGCATGGTGCTGCGGACCAGGTGGGTGGCGATGTCCTTGTCGCCGAGGCCGAACCAGGTCGGCTCGGCCCCGTACGCGGCCAACTCCTGTTTGACCGTCCAGCTCTCGTCGACCCGACCCCAGCCCCGTTCCGGGTCGGCGCCCCCGCCGAGGGTGTACATGACGCTGTCCAGGTCGGGGCAGATTTTCAACCCGTGTAACCACAGGTCGTCGCCGACGTTGACAACGGCGGTCACCTCAGCACCGACGTCACGGGCGTACGCCCGGACGCCGAGCAGGAACCGGGCGCCGCCGATGCCGCCGGCCAGAACCACGATGCGCATGTCGACCATCCTCGCGCACGTGACGCCTCCGATCGGTGGGTGGCCCGGGAGACTAGGCTCACGGTCACCTGTCCGTTGATGCCCCGAGGGGGAGCTCGTGACCAGCCCCGCCGAGCCCGCGTCCGCCGACGCGACGCAGGCCCGCCAGCTGACCAAGCCACTACGGGAGCTCGCCGCGCTCGCGCTGCTCGGCGCCAACGCCGTGTTCCTCTTCGTGGGCCTGCTCCGGCTCATCGCCCCGAACGACTACAGCTCCTTCACCGACCGCGCGGGTAGCGCCTTCTACGCGTTCGTCGGGGTGGAGGCGGTGGGCCTCCCGCTGCTGGCGGTGCTGCTGGCCACGCACATCTCGCCGGTGTTGGCGAAGGCGAAGCTGATCACGCAGGCAGCTCTCGTCGAGTACGCGGTAAGCGCACTGTTCGGCACGCTGACCATGCTGATCTGGACGGTGGGCCGGCTGGCCGAGGCCGAGGTGCTCGACGCGCTGCTCGGTGTGCTCACCCGGTTCGCCTGGATGGTGATCTTCGCGATCGCCGCCTGGGTGGTCTACACCATCTGGCGTGCCCACTACTACGTGCCGCGAGCCAAGCCGCAGCCAGGCGTCTACGGCCAGCCCCAGCCGGGCTGGCCGCAGCAGCAGGGCGGTTGGCCGACCCCGGGCCAGCCCGGCAGCCAGCCGCAGGGTGGCTGGCCCGCTCCCGGCCAGCCCGGCGGCGGCTACCCGCAGGCTGGCCAGCCGGGTGGTGGTTACCCGCAAGCTGGTCAGCCGGGTGGCTACCCGCAGGCCGGCCAGTACGGCCAGCAGTCGCCACCGTTCCAGGCCCCGCAGTCGGCCCCGCCGTTCCCGCAGTCGGCCCCGCCGCACCCGCAGTCCGCGCCGCCGTTCCCGCAGTCCGCGCCGCCGCACCCCCAGTCGGCCCCGCCGTTCCCGGCGCCGCAGTCCGCGCCCCAGGCGAACCCCGCCCCTCAGTCAGCGCCGCCGTCCCCGGCCGTGCCGCCGTTCGGGCAGCCGCCGTCGGCCGACCCCACTCAGGCGATCCCGCGCCAGTCCGCCGACCCCACCGAGGTCATCTCCCACCCCACCGACCCGGACAACGACCGCACCCAACACATCAAGCCCAACGACCACCCCGACCAGCCCCGCTGACCCGCTGACCCGAAGACCGCGCCGATCTTGCACTTTCGGTAGTCGAAACGAGCGAGTTGTCCCCTAAGTCGGGACACAAACTGCAAGATCGCGAGGCTCCGGCACCACAACTCCGTCGATCATGGAGTTGTGGTGCCGGATTCGCGCTTTTACGAGACGCTTTGTCACCCACCACAACTCCTTGATCGACGGGGCGCACCGCGCGGGAGGCTGCGACCGGGCACGGCGCGGCGCGGGGCGAGGTGGGGACTGGTTGGGTGGCGTCGGGCTGCGCATAGGGTGAGTGGATGGTTGATCGCACCCACTCCGGCCCGAGCGATGCGAGCGTGCGGCGGGCCCTGGGCCGGGCCGCGAACGGGCGGGCGCTGGATCTCGACGAGGCGACCGCGCTGCTGTCCGCTCGTGGCGACGCGCTCGACGAGCTGCTCCGGCTCGCCGGGGGAGTCCGCGACGCCGGGCTGCGGGACGCCGGGCGGCCGGGTGTGGTCACGTACTCCAAGAAGGTTTTCATTCCGCTGACCCGGCTCTGCCGGGACCGCTGCCACTACTGCACCTTCGCGACGGTGCCGCACCGGTTGCCGGCGCCGTTCCTGGACCGCGACGAGGTCCTCGCGATCGCCCGGGCCGGTGCCGCGCAGGGTTGCAAGGAGGCGCTGTTCACCCTGGGTGACCGGCCGGAGGAACGGTGGCCGGCGGCGCGGACCTGGTTGGACGAACGCGGTTACGACTCGACCCTGGACTACCTGCGCGCCTGCGCGGTGGCGGTGTTGGAGGAGACCGGTCTGCTGCCGCACCTCAACCCCGGGGTGCTGTCCTGGTCGGAGCTGCAACGGCTCAAGCCGGTCGCGCCGAGCATGGGCATGATGCTGGAGACGACCGCGACGCGGCTGTGGTCCGAGCCGGGTGGCCCGCACTTCGGCTCACCGGACAAGGAGCCGGCGGTCCGGTTGCGGGTGCTCGAGGACGCGGGCCGGGTCGGGGTGCCGTTCACCACGGGCATCCTGATCGGTATCGGGGAGACCCCGGGGGAGCGGGTGGACGCGCTCTTCGCGATCCGTCGCGCCCACCGGGAGTACGGCCACCTCCAGGAGGTGATCGTGCAGAACTTCCGCGCCAAGCCGGACACGGCGATGCGCGGCATGCCGGACGCGGAGCTGCACGATCTGGCCGCCACGGTGGCGGTGGCCCGGCTGCTGCTCGGCCCGAAGGCCCGGATCCAGGCCCCGCCGAACCTCATCGCCGGCGAGTACGACCTGCTGCTGCGCGCCGGCATCGACGACTGGGGCGGCGTCTCCCCGCTCACCCCCGACCACGTCAACCCGGAGCGCCCCTGGCCGCAGATCGACGAGTTGGCCCGGCACACCGAGCTGGCGGGTTTCACGCTGCGGGAGCGGTTGACGATCTACCCGGAGTACGTGCGTGCGGGTGACCCGTGGCTCGATCCTCGGCTGCTGCCGCACGTCGGTGCCCTGGCCGATCCGTCGACGGGCATGGCGGTCGAGTCGGCGATGCCGCAGGGACGACCGTGGCAGGAGCCGGAGGAGGTGTTCGGCGGGCGGGTCGACCTGCACGCCACCATCGACACCACCGGCCGCACCGACGACCGGCGGGGCGACTTCGACAGCGTCTACGGCGACTGGGCCGAGGTTGCTGGCAAGGTCACCCCGGAGGCGACCGCCCGCCGGGCGGGCGTACCCGTGGCGCCGGCCGGGAGTGGCGCGGACCGTGACCTGGCGGCCGGGTTGCGGCTCGCCGCCGACGACCCGGCGGCGCTGCTCGACCCCGCGCACACCGATGCCGCGCTGGCGCTGTTCGGCGCGGACGGGCCGGCGCTCGACGAGTTGTGCCGCCTCGCCGACGACGTGCGCCGTGCGGCGGTCGGCGACGACGTCACCTACGTGGTCAACCGCAACATCAACTTCAGCAACGTCTGCTACGTGGGCTGCCGCTTCTGTGCGTTCGCGCAGCGTGAGCGGGACGCCGACGCGTACCGGCTCTCCGTCGAGCAGGTCGCGGACCGGGCGGAGCAGGCGTGGGCGGCCGGTGCCAGCGAGGTGTGCCTCCAGGGCGGCATCGACCCGAAGATGCCGGTAACCGGGTACGCCGACATCGTGCGCGCGATCAAGGCCCGGGTGCCCGAGATGCATGTGCACGCATTCTCGCCCATGGAGATCGTCACCGCCGCCGCGAAGGCCGGGGTGCCGGTCCGTGAGTGGTTGCTCCAGCTGCGCGAGGCCGGGCTGGACACCATTCCGGGCACCGCCGCCGAGATCCTCGACGACGACGTGCGCTGGGTGCTGACCAAGGGCAAACTCCCGGCCGCCGCCTGGGTCGAGGTGGTCAGCACCGCCCACGAGCTGGGCATCCGGTCCAGCTCCACGATGATGTACGGCCACGTCGACCACCCCGGGCAGTGGCTGGCGCACTTCCGGGTGCTGGCCGGGGTGCAGGACCGCACGGGCGGGTTCACCGAGTTCGTGGCGCTGCCGTTCGTGCACACGAATGCTCCGATCTATCTGGCGGGTATCGCCCGCCCGGGGCCGACGTGGCGGGAGAACCGGGTGGTGCACGCCATGTCCCGGCTGCTGCTGCACGGCCGGATCGACAACATCCAGTGCTCCTGGGTGAAGCTCGGCGACGAGGGCACCGTCGCGATGCTCCAGGGCGGCTGCAACGACCTGGGCGGCACGCTGATGGAGGAGACCATCTCCCGGATGGCCGGCTCCGACAACGGTTCGGCGCGCACCGAGGAGCAGTTGCGGGCCATCGCGAAGGCCGCCGGTCGTCCGGCGCGCAAGCGGTCGACTGCGTACGGTCACGCCCGGCCCTGACGTCGAACCTTTCCCCGCCACCGGCCGTACCACGCGATGCCGGTGGCGGTCGCGGCGAGGACCGCCGCCAGTGTCCCCTCAGGGGCCCGGCGGCGTCGCGAGACGGCACCGGACCCGTCCGTCTCCGCGGGCGCGTTCGCGCCACCGCCGGAAAGGTTGCCCATGACCAGTGATCAGCGGAAGCGGCAGTGGCCGCGACTGACCCGCCGGCAGACGTTGACCGCCGCGGCGAGCGCCACCCTCGGCGCCGCCGCGCTCACCGTGCCGGGCCTGTCGGCCGCGCAGAACGCCCCCGGAGCGGCCGGACGTGCCGACGAACCGATCGTCGTGCACCTGCGTGACGCCGATTCCGGAACGATGGACGTCTTCGTCGGCGAGACGCGCATCGAGGTACGCGACCGCAGCCTGGCGGACCGGCTGCGGCGCGCCGCCCGGCGCTGACCCGACCCTCCGCCCCGCCATCCTGTCCCCGCCCAGTGAGGTTGGTCCGTCATGTCTTCCCACCGCGAGGCCCCGGAGATAGCCAAGGATCCGGTCGCCGACAGCTCCGACCTGTACGCGTTCGTCAGCCCCGACAAACGCGACACGGTCACGTTGATCGCCAACTACGTGCCGTTGCAGCTCCCCTCCGGGGGCCCGAACTTCTTCGAGTTCGGCGACGACGTGCGCTACGAGATCCATATCGACAACGACGGTGACGGTCGCCCGGATGTCACCTACCGGTTCGAATTCACCACCGAGATCACCAACCCGAACAGTTTTCTCTACAACACCGGCCCGATCGATTCGCTGGACAGCAAGAACTGGAACCGGCGGCAGTTCTACAGCCTGACCCGGGTGGCCGACGGCCGCGAGCACCGGCTGGCCCACAAGCTGCAGTGCCCGCCGTGCAACGTCGGTCCGCTGTCCACGCCGAAGTACGCCGACCTGGTGCGGCAGGCCACCTACTCGCTCTCCACCGGGGAGCGGGTCTTCGCCGGGCAACGTGCCGACGGGTTCTTCGTCGACCTCGGGGCGATCTTCGACCTCGGCACGCTGCGGCCGTTCCAGCAACTGCACGTCGCGGGGAAGAAGATCTTCAAGGCCGAGGGGGAGCCGGTCAACGCCACCGACCGGATGAACGTGCACAGCATCGCCGTGCAGGTGCCGTTGGAGCGGGTGCGTCGGCGCGCCAACCGCTACGGTGCCGCGGATCGGGCGTCGGTGATCGGGGTGTGGACGTCGGCGTCGCGCCGGCAGGTGCGGGTGCTCGGCGACCGGGGCGCGGCGGACACCAGCACCGGCCCGTTCACCCAGGTCTCGCGGTTGGGGAACCCACTGTTCAACGAGGTCATCGTACCGATGTCCAAGAAGGACCTGTGGAATTCGCTGCCGCCGTCGGAGGACAAGCGGTTCGCGCAGTTCGTCGAGCAGCCCGAGCTGGCCGCGTTGCTGCCGGCGCTCTACCCGGACGTCTTCCCCAACCTGGACAAGCTCACCAAGGCGAAGAAGGCCCGGGCCGACCTGGTGGCGATCCTGCTCACCGGCGTGCCGGCCGGGCTGATCGACGGCTTCACCAACACCACAGGCGACGTGCAGGCCGACATGCTGCGACTGAACACCGCGATCCCGCCGACCAGGCGCCCGGACCGGTTCGGGGTGCTCGGCGGCGACCTGGCCGGGTTCCCGAACGGGCGGCGGGTCGGCGACGACGTGGTCAGCATCGCCCTGCGGGCCATCGCCGGGGTCACCGTCCCGTTGGTGGACAAGACATTCCGCCCGGACGCGGCGGCCGCCGCGGTCACCCCGGGGCTGAGCGCCGCCGACGTGACAGCGCCGTTCCTCGGAAACTTCCCCTACCTGGGTACGCCGTACGACGGGTTCAACAACCCGTCGGCGGCGTCCTGACCGGGGCGGGGAGCGCGGATGCACGAGCACGCGTACGGGCCGACGGAGACGGGGACCGTCGTCCTCGATCTGGGCGGTGAGACCGGTGCCCTGATCGTCTACACGGGTCGGGATCTGCACGGCCGGGAGATCGAGATCAGCCGCGACGACGACCGGCGGGTCCACTCGGCGGTGCGTGAGCGCCTGGTGCGCGACGGCTCGTTCCACAGCGCGGTCTATCCCGATCTGCCGAGCGGGATCTATACCGTCTGGTGGGATGATCATACGTCTGCCGGCACCATCACTGTCCATGGTGGAGCGGTGGCCGAGTTTGTCTGGCCGAGCAGCGGTTTTGGGGCCGCCGGCTGACCTCGACGCACCTGTTTCACCCCAGCGCCCCGTCCACATTGTGGACGGGGCGCGAGTGCTGTCCGCAGCTCGACGGGCGGTCTGCGCCGCACCGCGTTAACCTGTCCCCCATTCAAGATCAGCTTAGGGGTGACGGTCTCTGGTGCCGGCCGCTCAGCGACTCGTCGGAGAAGCGCCACGGCAGAAAAGTCGGGCAACTCGCCGGAGAGGGCGTTACTCGGCCGGGGTCTGAATCGATAGGGCAGGTTGCGAGGCTGGACGGCCCGAGTGGCCGACCGGGGGTGTCGGGAGGGCGACTCCATTATCAAGTTTGGCTTGACGGCGCACGCATTACACGCGTGTAATTTGAATGGGGTTGTTCGCGCGGAACGCAACAAAACGGGACGGGATGGACAAGCACGCCTTTCGCGTGGGGGGTTGCAGCGGCGATGACGCCGGTGCGCGACAAGGAGGCATTTGATGGACGGCCAGCTTGAGGTGGCCGACCTGCTCGGAAACGCGCCGGAGTGGCAGGAGCGGGCGTTGTGCTCGCAGACCGACCCCGAGGCGTTCTTTCCCGAGAAGGGCGGCTCGACCCGCGAGGCGAAGCGGATCTGCTCGCGTTGCGAGGTCAAGACCGAGTGCCTCGAATACGCACTGGGTCACGACGAGCGGTTTGGCATCTGGGGTGGGCTCTCCGAGCGGGAGCGGCGCAAGTTGAAGCGGCGGGCCGCCTGAGCGGTGCGCGGGGCTGCCTGCGCGTTGTGAGAGGCCTGCGTGGTTCGAGGGGCCGCCTGCGGTGGTTCGGGAGTCGAGGCGAAGGTTGCCTCAGCGGTGTGAGGGGCGGGGCTGCCGGGGGGCGGCCTGAGGTCGGGGCGGCGGGGGCCGCCCGACCGTCCGCTTCCCGCGCGGTCGGCCCGTCGGGCTCGGCTCAGGCGAGCTCGTCCGGATCCACCCCGAGAAGGTTCGCCACCTGTTCGATGATCACGTCATGGACGAGATCGGCGAGGTCCTCACGGTCCATCGCCCGGAACTCCAGGGGCCGCCGGTACAGCACGATCCGCGGCGGCACCTCCTGCCGGCCCGGGCGGCCGGGCAGCAGCCGGGCCAACGGGACCTCGCCGTCCTCCAGCACATCCGAGTCGTAGACGTTCAAGTCCGGCGGGACGTCCTCGACAGCGAACTCGACCCCGGCCAGCTCCTTGGCGAACCGACGCTCCAGCGTCTCGACGGTGTCCAGGACCAGGTCGTCGAAGACCTCGGCCTTGGTCCGCGCCAGCGGCACAGTGGCCGGAACCAGCCGCCCGCGCAGGCCGCGCCCGTGCCGGTCACGATGCCCACGCCGGCCAGAGGCGGGGCGGCGGTGTTCCGGGCTCGTCATGAGGCAAAGGGTAGCGCCCGTGTCGGGCTGGTCAGCGGCAGCGCCGCTCCCGTGGCGCGGCGCGCCGAGAACGTTCGACTGTGATCACCATGACGGGCGTGTCGCAACGCGAAGCGATGCGCCGGACCCGGTAATGGAGATACCCTGCCGCACGTGAGGTCACCACGGCGCTGCTCCCGTAACGGCTGCCCCCGGCAAGCGGTCGCCACATTGACCTATGTCTACAACGAGTCGACAGCGGTAGTGGGGCCGCTGGCGGCGTTCGCCGAGCCGCACACGTACGACCTGTGCGAGCCGCACGCCCGCAGCCTGACCGCGCCGCGGGGCTGGGACGTCGTCCGGCACGAGGGCGAGTTCGAACCGCCGCCGCCCACCACGGACGACCTGGTCGCGCTGGCCGAAGCGGTCCGCGAAGCCGCCCGCCCGGCCCCCCGCCCTCCGGAGCCGGACCAGAACCGTCCCGAGAACCCCCACCAGACCGGCCGCCGGGGCCACCTCCGCGTAATCCCCCCCAACCACTAAAACCCGCGCCCCAGAGGCCCGCCGCGCCCAACGGCCCGGCCCGGCCCGGCCCGCCGCGCCGCCCTCCTTCCGGCGTTGATCATGAAGTTATTGCCCCGCGCCTCGGCGTGTCGTGGCAATAACTTCATGATCAACGGGGTGGGGGTGGGGGTGGGGGGTTAGAGCTTGGTCCAGGCTTGGGTTAGGACTGTGCGGAGGATCTGCTCGATCTCGTCGAAGTGCTGCTGCTCCGCGATCAGGGGCGGGGCCAGCTGAATGACGGGGTCGCCCCGGTCGTCGGCCCGGCAGTAGAGGCCCGCCTGGAACAGGGCGGTGGAGAGGAAGCCGCGCAGCAGGCGCTCCGACTCGGCCTCGGTGAAGGTCTCCCGGGTGGTCTTGTCCTTGACCAGCTCGATGCCGTAGAAGTAGCCGTCGCCGCGCACGTCGCCGACGATCGGCAGGTCGTGCAGCTTCTCCAGGGTGGCGCGGAAGGCGTCCTCGTTGGCGCGTACGTGCCCGACCAGGTCCTCGCGGGCGAACACCTCCAGGTTGGCCAGCGCCACCGCGCAGGAGACCGGGTGCCCACCGAAGGTCACCCCGTGGGCGAACATGCCGGTCTCGGTGAGGAACGGTTCCATCAGCCGGTCGCTGGCGATCATCGCGCCCAGCGGGGCGTAGCCGGAGGTGATGCCCTTGGCGGTGGTGATGATGTCCGGCTGGTAGCCGTAGCGCACCGCGCCGAAGTACTCGCCCAGCCGCCCCCACGAGCAGATCACCTCGTCGGAGACGAGCAGTACGTCGTACGCGTCGCAGATCTCCCGTACCCGCTCGAAGTAACCGGGCGGCGGTGGGAAGCACCCGCCGGAGTTTTGCACCGGCTCAAGGAAGACCGCGGCGACAGTGTCCGGGCCTTCCCGCTCGATGGCCCGTCCGATCTCGTCGGCGGCCCAGCGGCCGAACGCCTCGAGGTCGTCGCCGTGCTCGGGCGCCCGGTAGAAGTTCGTGTTCGGCACCTTGATCGCACCCGGCACCAGTGGCTCGAAGTCGCTCTTGATGCCGGGCAGGCCGGTGATCGACAGGGCACCCATCGAGGTGCCGTGATAGGCGATGTAGCGGCTGATCACCTTGTACTTGTTGGGCTTCCCGGTGCGCTTGAAGTACGCGCGGGCCAGCTTCCACGCCGCCTCGACCGCCTCGGAGCCGCCGGTGGTGAAGAAGATCCGGTTGAGGTCGCCGGGGGTGAGCGCGGCGATCCTCTCGGCCAGCTCGACGGCCTTCGGGTGCGCGTACGACCAGAGCGGGAAGTAGGCAAGCTCGCCGGCCTGCTTGGCGGCGGCTTCGGCCAGCTCGGTGCGGCCGTGGCCGGCGTTGACCACGAAGAGCCCGGCGAGCCCGTCCAGGTAGCGGCGACCCTGCGCGTCCCAGACGTACGCTCCCTCGCCGCGCACGATGGTCGGCACCTCGCCGGCGGAGTAGCTCGCCATCCGGGTGAAGTGCATCCAGAGGTGGTCGGTGGCGTTGGCCATGTCAGCCCCATCGGTCGTCGGGCCGGTCAAAGGGGTGAGGCCGGCCGCTCTGCCAACGGTTATCGCACAGTCCAGGGGCCTGCGGCAAGTGGTATCAGTGGCTTGACGCGTCTAGAGCGACGGATTCAGCGCGCGCTCACGTAGGTCGCAACGGAATCCGCACTCGTGCCGGTGTGGGCTGCGGGTGACGGATGCGGGTCCGAGGTGTGCTGTCGGTTGCCTTTGGAGCTGACTCGTTTGTGACATCACGGCCGCACCGCCGGGTAGCGCCTCCCGGCGCCGACGCCTCGATCCACTCCGGTTCCTTGATGTCGGGGTGTTGAGGCGTGGTTGATACCGCGATTTCAATGAAGTCGAGTGGATCAAGCAGGGTCGGGCCGCGCGGGACGCGGGCGGGGCACTTCGGGGGCGGTCGCGGGGCGTCCGGAATGCCTGCCAACACGTCACACCGCAACACGCCGGTAGAACGCAGACACGGACACGCAGCGTAGCTATCGTCCGCCGCAACGTGCATCGAGCGGCGTCGCGGCGGTCGCTGGGCGGGCGATCGCGGATCGTCCGGCCACGGCACGGATAACCACGGCACGGAGAACCACGGCACGGAGAACCACGGCACGGAGAACCACGGCACGGAGAACCACGGCACGGAGAACCACGGCCACGGCACGGAGGAGCGGCGGGAGGGCGCGGTGGCGAACGAGGCGTTGCGGGTGGCGATGGCGGAGGCGGGGGAGACGGTTGAGTCGTTGGCCGAGAAGGTCCGCGTCGACCCGAAGACGGCGGCGAGGTGGCTTGCTTCGGGGCGCATTCCGCATCCGCGTACCCGGGTGGCGGTTGCTGAGGTTCTGCGCCGGGACGCGGCCGACCTTTGGCCGGAGCCGTTCCGCCGTCGTGACCTGCCGTGGTTCCGGCCGTGGGCCGAGCTGGAACAGGACGCGACGTCACTCCGGTGGTACGAGCCGCTGCTCGTGCCGGGTCTGCTCCAGACCGAGGGGTACGCCCGGGCGATCCTGGGCACCGGTGGGCTGGTCGCGCCCTCCGAAGTGGACGAGATCGTGGCGGGCCGCCTCGAACGGCAGGCGGTCCTGTGCCGCGATGCTCCACCCCAGCTCGTGGCGGTGATCGACGAGGTGGTGCTGCGCCGGCCGGTCGGCGACCGCGCCGTGATGGCCGCTCAACTGGCCCACCTCGCGAGAGTGGCCGAGTGGGAGCACGTGCAGGTCCGGGTCATCCCGGCCGAGAGTCCGTGGCACACCGGGCTGGCCGGACCGTTCATTCTGGGGCGGCTGCCCGACGGGGCGGAATTGGCGTATCTCGACAATCAGCTCCGCGGTCAGGTCGTGACCGATCCCCTCGACGTCGCTAGCCTGGGACGCAGGTGGGAGAGCGTCACCGGCGAGGCGTTCCCCCGACGACGGTCGATCGAGTTGATCAGGGAAGTGGCCACGACATGGACATGACCGACGCCCGTTGGCGCACCGCGACCCGCAGCAGCAACAACGGTGGCGCCTGTGTCGAGGTGGCCGACAACCTGCCCGGCCGGGTGCTGGTGCGCGACAGCAAGGACCGCGACGGCGGCACCCTGGCCTTCGCGCCGACCGCCTGGGCGTCGTTCGTCGGCGCAGTCGACACCGTCCGCACAACGCATCACTGATCCACTCGGGATCACGGAAACCGGGGCATCAGGGCGGCCCGGACACCCCGACTTCCGGAAAGCCGAGTGGATCAAGGTGCGGCAAGCGCAAGCCAGCCGAGTGGATCAAGGAAGCTCAGGCCGTACCCCAGGTGTAGGTCTGCTTGCGCAGCTTGAGGTAGACGAACGCCTCGGTGGAGATCACCCCTGGCACCGCGCGCAGTCGTTGCAGGATCTCCAGCAGGTGGTCGTCGTTGCGGCAGACCACCTCGGTGAGCAGGTCGAACGACCCGGCGGTGATCACCACGTAGTCGACCTCGTCCAGCTCGGCCAGCCGGTCCGCGACCGCCTCCAGGTCGCCGTCGGTGCGTAGGCCGATCATCGCCTGCCGGTTGAAGCCGAGCTGGAGCGGATCGGTCACCGCCACGATCTGCATCACGCCGGAGTCGAGCAGCCGCTGCACCCGCTGGCGGACCGCCGCCTCGGACAGGCCCACCGCCTTGCCGATCGTCGCGTACGGGCGGCGGCCGTCCTCCTGGAGCTGCTCGATGATCTGCTTGGCCACGTCATCCAGCAGAGCGTGATTGGCGCCTTCACGGACAGCGACGCGTCGACCGCCGTTGCTGTTCTCGTGCTGCCGGTTTGTCATTGCCCGCTCCCCATGTCCCGAATCCTGATGTCGCGCGTGTAACCCCGCGTAGTCTGGCGTATTTCGTCGTGCATCGCTATTCCCGCAACGGAATCCCTTGTAAGGGAGGTCACCTCATGTCAGGATCAGTCGTCCATGGCACTTGACCCTCCCGACATTCCCGCCGGCGCGCCTCCCCCGTCCCGCCCGCCGACGATGACCCCCTAGGAGTCGTCATGCGTACTCCCCTCCGGCCCCTCTCCCGGCGTGGACTGCTCACCGGCACTCTCGGTTCGGCCGCCCTGCTCACCATGGGCGGCAGCCTCGCGGGCTGCGGCACCAAGGGCGCGCAGCAGACCGAAGCTGGTTGCGTCAGCGAGGACCTCTCCGGCACCGAGAAGAAACTCGCCTTCGCCAACTGGCCGCAGTACATGGACGTTGACGACGCTGACGAGTCCAAGCGGCCGAGCCTCGACGAGTTCATCACGAAGACCGGCATCCAGGTGACCTACACCGAGGACATCAACGACAACAACGAGTTCTTCGGCAAGGTGCAGAACCAGCTTGCCGCCTGTCAGAGCACCGACCGCGACATCATCGTGCTGACCGACTGGATGGCGGCCCGGATGATCCGGCTTGGCTGGATCCAGAAGCTGGACCCGGCGAAGATCCCGAACGTGCAGGCCAACCTGCTTCCGTCGCTGCTCAACCGCCCCTTCGACACCGAGAACCGGATCTCCATCCCGTGGCAGTCCGGCCTGGCGGGCCTGGCCTACAACGGCAACGTCACGAAGGAACTGCGGACCGTCGACGAACTGCTCACCCGCCCCGACCTCAAGGGCAAGGTGACAGCGCTCAGCGAGATGCGCGACACAATGGGCCTGCTGCTCGGGTCGAACGGACACGACCCGGCCAACTTCACCGCCGCCCAGTTCGACGACGCCCTCAACAAGCTCAAGAAGGCAGTCGACTCCGGGCAGATCCGCAAGTTCACCGGCAACGACTACGCGCCCGACCTGGCCAAGGGCGACATCGCCGCGTGCATCGGCTGGTCCGGCGACGTCATCCAACTGTCCGGTGAGGACGAGAAGGTGCGGTTCGTCGCGCCGGACTCGGGCGTGATGCTCTACAGCGACAACATGATGGTCCCCAACAAGGCCACCCACAAGGGCAACGCCGAAGCGCTGATCAACTACTACTACGAGCCGGCGGTCGCGGCGAAGCTGGCCGCGTACGTCAACTACATCTGCCCGGTCAAGGGCGCTCAGGCCGAGATGGAGAAGATCGATCCCGAGCTGGCCGCCAACCCGCTGATCTTCCCGGACGAGGCGCTGCTGTCGAAGTCCAAGGTGTTCATGGCCCTGGACGAGAAGCAGGAGAAGGAGTACGAGGGCAAGTTCCAACAGGTCATCGGGGCGTGATGAGGATGGCGCGCGAGACACCCGCCGGCGACCTGCGCCTGGCCGACCTCACCAAACGGTTCGGCGTCTTCACCGCTGTGGACGACCTGAGCCTGACCGTCGAGCAGGGCTCGTTCTTCGCGCTGCTCGGCGCGTCCGGCTGCGGCAAGACCAC
Source organism: Micromonospora sp. NPDC049049 (assembly GCF_040649115.1). Lineage (NCBI taxonomy): Bacteria > Bacillati > Actinomycetota > Actinomycetes > Micromonosporales > Micromonosporaceae > Micromonospora > Micromonospora sp. NPDC049049. The sequence continues at coordinate 79,035 of NZ_JBEZEX010000007.1, forward strand.
CACGTTGCGGATGATCGCCGGCCTGGAGGAGCCGACCAGCGGCCAGGTGCTGCTCGGTGACACGGACATCGCCCGGCTGCGGCCGTACAAGCGGCCGGTGAACACCGTCTTCCAGAGCTACGCGCTCTTCCCGCACCTCACCATCTTCGAGAACGTGGCCTTCGGGCTGCGCCGACGCGGCATCCGCTCGGTCGGCGACGAGGTCTCCCGGATGCTGTCGCTGGTGCAGCTCGACGGCTATGGCAGCCGCCGCCCCGCCCAGCTCTCCGGCGGGCAGCAGCAGCGGGTCGCGCTTGCCCGCGCGCTGATCAACCGGCCGCAGGTGCTGCTGCTCGACGAGCCGCTGGGCGCACTCGACCTCAAGCTGCGCCGACAGATGCAGATCGAGCTGAAGCGCATCCAGACCGAGGTCGGCATCACCTTCGTCCACGTCACCCACGACCAGGAGGAGGCCATGACCATGGCCGACACCGTCGCGGTGATGAACGCCGGCCGGATCGAGCAGTTGGGTGCCCCGGCCGACATCTACGAGTTTCCCGCCACCGCCTTCGTGGCGAACTTCCTCGGCCAGTCCAATCTGCTCGCCGGCGAAGCCACCGGCGTCGGCGGCGGCGACGTCGCGGTGACGGCGCACGGCACGCGCTTCTCTGTGCCCGCCGGCCGCGCACGGGCCGAGAGCGGTCCGGTCCACCTGGGGGTACGCCCGGAAAAGCTGATTCTGGTCGGCTCCGCCGACCAGGTGCCCGCCGGGCATCAGCACGTCACCGGAGTGGTCACCGACGCCTCCTACGTGGGAGTCAGCACGCAGTACCTGCTGCGCACCGGCTGGGGCACCGAGTTGTCGGTCTTCGCCGCCAACAGCGGAACGTCGACGACAGTGGCGGTCGGCAGCGAGGCCGTGGCGTACTGGGATCCGCGGCACGCGTTCCTGCTGCCCCGCGACGCCGCCGACACCGACCGGACGTCACCGGTGCTGGACGAGCCGGTGGGTGTGTCGTCGTGACCCTGCTGGCCCCCACCGGGTCGGGGCGCCCGCCCGCCGCGCCACCGGCAGCCCGGTCCGGGCGACGCCGGCTCCTGCCGTACCTCCTGTTGTTGCCGGGTGCGGCCTGGCTGCTCATCTTCTTCGGTGTGCCGCTCGTGCAGTTGGCGGCTGCCAGCCTGTACGACCCCAGCGGCTCGCTCTCCACCGGGTACGCGATGACCTGGGCGGTCAACAACTACCCGGACGTGCTCCAGGCGTACTGGCCGCAGTTCCTGCGCTCGTTCGGCTACGCCGGGCTGGCCCTGGTGCTGGCGTTGCTGCTGGGCTACCCACTGGCGTACGCCATCGCGCAGAAGGCCGGCCGCTGGAAGAACCTGCTGCTGGTGTGCGTCGTCGCCCCGATGTTCACCAGCTTCCTGGTCCGCACGCTGGCCTGGAAGACGATCCTGTCGGACAACGGCGCGCTCGTCGGTCTGCTGCGCGACGTGCACCTGCTCGCCCCGGACGGTCGGCTGCTGGCCACCCCGTTCGCTGTGGTGCTCGGCCTGACGTACAACTTCCTGCCGTTCCTGGTGCTGCCGCTGTACGCGAGCCTGGAGCGGCTGGACCCGCGGTTGCTGGAGGCGGCCACCGACCTGTACGCGAGCCCGGTGCAGGCGTTCCGTCGGGTGACGCTGCCGCTGTCCATGCCCGGTCTGGTCGCCGGCACGCTGCTGTTCTTCATCCCGGCCAGCGGCGACTACATCAACGCGGAGCTGCTCGGCACCCCGAACGAATACATGATCGGCAACGTCATCGACTCGGCGTTCCTGGTCCGACTGGACTACCCGCAGGGCGCCGCGCTGTCGTTCCTGCTGATGGCGGCGATCCTCGCGGTGGTCTTCGGCTACCTCCGTCGAGCCGGCACGGAGGAGGTCCTGTGAGCGCGAGGAGTGCAGCGCAGCGGAGCCCCGCAGTCGCGATTGAAAGGCGGCTCCGATGAGGGTTTCCCGCTGGTTGGCGGACCGCTGGGTGATGATCGTGGCGTTGCTGGTGCTCGGCTACCTGGCGCTGCCGATCCTGGTGGTGGCGGGGCTGTCGTTCAACCGGCCGTCGAGCCGGCTCTCGTACGACTTCAACGAGTTCACTCTGGACAACTGGCGGCAGCCGTGCGCCACCTCGGACATGTGCGACGCGGTGGTCCGCAGCGTGCAGATCGGTTTCATCGCCACGGTGGTCGCCACGGTGCTCGGCACCCTGATGGCGTTCGCGCTGGTCCGGCACCGCTTCCGGGGCCGATCCGGGATCAACGTGCTGATCTTCCTGCCGATGGCCACCCCGGAACTGGTGATGGGCACGTCGTTGCTGGCCCTGTTCGTGTCGGCGGGCGTACCGCAGGGTTTCTGGACCATCGTGATCGCGCATGTGATGTTCTGCGTGTCGTTCGTGGTGGTCACCGTCAAGGCGCGGCTCGCCGGGATGGACCGGCGGCTGGAGGAGGCCGCCATGGACCTCTACGCCAACGAGTGGCAGACCTTCCGGCGGATCACCCTGCCGCTGGTGCTGCCCGGCATCGTGGCCGCCGCGTTGCTGGCCTTCTCGCTGAGCTTCGACGACTTCATCATCACGAACTTCAACGCCGGCACCACCGTCACGTTCCCGATGTACGTCTGGGGCGCCGCCCAGCGTGGCATCCCACCGCAGGTCAACGTGATCGGCACGGCGATGTTCGCTGTCGCGTTGCTGCTCGTGGGGCTCAGCTCGCTGCGCGGTCGACGGGCCCGCCGCGCCGCGCTGCTCTCCGGGCCGTCAGGTCACCCGCGTCGGTCGTCATGACCCGCCCCGATGCTCCGGACCACCCGGCGGGCGCGCGGTCATGACACTCCCACATACCGGCCGGGCGTTGGCCGACGCCGCACCCGTGCCGTACTGGCTCGACCGCCCGGACCGCCCTGACCCGCTACCGCCGCTGAGCGGTCGGCACTCCGCCGACCTGCTGGTGATCGGCGGTGGTTACAGCGGACTGTGGGCCGCGCTGTTGGCGAAACAGGCGGACCCGGACCGGGACGTGCTGCTCGTCGACGCCGGGACCTGCGGTTGGGCGGCCTCCGGGCGCAACGGCGGTTTCTGCGCCGCCTCGCTGACCCACGGCCTCGCCAACGGTGTCGAGCGGTTCCCCGACGAGGTCGGCGAGTTGGAACGCCTCGGCCGGGACAACCTGAACGCCATCGCCGCCACCGTCGAGAAGTTCAACATCGACTGCGACTTCGAGCGCACCGGTGAGCTGGCCGTCGCCGTCGAGCCGTACCAACTCGACGGGCTGGCCGCCGACGCGGACCTGGCCCGCCGGTACGGGCACCGGGTGCGGTTGCTCGACCGGGACGAGGTGCGCGCCGAGGTGCACTCACCGACGTACCTGGGTGGGATGTTCGACGCCGACCGGGTGGCCATGGTGGACCCGGCGAAGCTGGCCTGGGGGCTGCGCCGCGCCTGCCTCGACCTCGGCGTACGCGTGCACGAGCACACCCGGGTCACCGGACTGCGCGCCGACGGTGCGGCAGTGCACGCCAGCACCCTGGGCGCCGGTCCCGCCGCGCACCCGGCCGACAGTGGCCGGGCCGACACCAGTGCCGCCGGCCTGCCCGGCTCGATCCGGGCGCGCCGGGTCGTGCTGGCCACCAACGCGTTCCCGCCGCTGCTACGCCGACTGCGGGCGTACCTGGTGCCCGTCTACGACCACGTGCTGATGACCGAGCCGCTCACCCCCGCCCAGCGCGACGCCATCGGGTGGCGCAACCGGCAGGGGCTCGCCGACACCGCCAACCAGTTCCACTACTACCGGATCACCACCGACGGACGGATCCTCTTTGGCGGCTACGACGCCGTCTACCACTACGGCAACCGGGTAGCGCCCGAGTTGGAACAACGACAGGCCACCTTCACCACCCTCGCCCGCCACTTCTTCACCACGTTCCCGCAGCTCGCCGACGTGCGGTTCAGCCACCGCTGGGGCGGAGTCATCGACACCTGCACCCGGTTCTGCCCGTTCTTCGGCACCGCCTACGGCGGTCGGCTGGCGTACGCGGCCGGCTACACCGGCCTCGGCGTCGGGGCCACCCGCTTCGGGGCCCGGGTGCTGCTCGACCTGCTCGACGGCGGGAACACCCCGCTGACCCGGCTCGACCTGGTTCGCCGCAAGCCACTGCCGTTCCCACCGGAACCCGTCCGCGCGGTCGGCATCAATCTCACCCGCTGGTCACTGGCCCGCGCCGACGCGCGCGAGGGTCGGCGCGACCTCTGGCTCCGTACTCTCGATCGTTTCGGTTTGGGGTTTGATTCCTGATGCGTGTCCTCCTCGTCGGCGCCGGTGGCGTCGGCTCCGCCGCCGTAGCCATCGCCGCCCGACGGACCTTCTTCGAGACCATCGTGGTGGCCGACCACGACCCCGTTCGGGCCCAACGGGCGGTCGCCGGGCACGGTGACCGTTTCGTCGCCGCCCAGGTGGACGCCTCCTCGGCCGACGCGGTCACCGCACTGTGCCGGGAGCACCGGATCACGCACGTGTTGAACGCCGTCGACCCGCGGTTCGTCATGCCGATCTTCGACGGCGCGTTCGCGGCCGGCGCGGACTACCTCGACATGGCGATGTCGCTGTCACACGTCGAGACCGGCGTGAAGCTCGGCGACGAACAGTTCGCGGTGGCCGACACCTGGTCGGCGGCCGGTCGGCTGGCGCTGTGCGGCATCGGGGTCGAGCCCGGCCTCTCCGACGTCTTCGCCCGTTACGCCGCCGACGAACTGTTCAGCGAGATCGACGAGATCGGTGTCCGGGACGGGGCGAACCTGACAGTCGACGGGTACGACTTCGCGCCCTCGTTCTCCATCTGGACGACGATCGAGGAGTGCCTGAACCCGCCGGTCATCTGGGAGAAAGACCGGGGCTGGTTCACCACCGAACCGTTCTCCGAGCCGGAGGTCTTCCACTTCCCCGAGGGGATCGGGCCGGTCGAGTGCGTCAACGTCGAGCACGAGGAGGTGCTGCTCATCCCGCGCTGGGTCAAGGCCCGGCGGGTCACCTTCAAGTACGGCCTGGGCGACGAGTTCATCGAGGTGCTCAAGACGCTGCACAAGCTCGGCCTGGACTCCGTCTCCCCGGTGCGGGTACGCGGCGTCGAGGTCTCCCCGCGCGACGTGGTCGCCGCGAGCCTGCCCGACCCGGCCACGCTCGGCGCCCGGATGCGCGGTAAGACCTGCGCCGGCACCTGGGTACGCGGCCTCGGCCCGGACGGGCAACCCCGCGAGGTCTACCTGTACCACGTGGTTGACAACGAGTGGTCGATGCGGGAGTACGGGCACCAGGCGGTGGTCTGGCAGACCGCCGTCAACCCGGTCGTCGCCTTGGAGTTGCTCGCCAGCGGCGCGTGGGCCGGCGTGGGCGTGCTCGGGCCGGAGGCGTTGCCCCCGATGCCCTTCCTCGACCTGCTGAACGGTTACGGCTCACCATGGGCGATGGAGGAACGGTGAGCTCATCCCGTTGACGGCATAGCGACAGTTCCGTCGCCGTAGTTCGATCTCCGACCTCTGTCGATGCGGTGCGTGGTGATCTGCGGCTTTTGTTGGTGCTGATACCCGCACGATCGGCCCTGCCCCGCCAGCCTGGAGGGTTGCCGCACCTGCCGACTCGTCGCCCGCCAACGCGCCCACCGATCTTTCCCGCGAAGCGAAAGGCGCAGGTGACGAACACGACGGGGGATATTGCACGCCGTGTTTGCGACGACACTCATCGCCGTGACGATGCAACCACCACAGCACCCGGGGCCGCCGTACCCGCCGTCGTTCGACCAGACGCCCCGACCGAACTGGTTCCGCCGGGCCACTCCCGCCAGCCGGGTCGCCGTGATCCTCGGCTCGGTCACGCTGTCGATCCTGCTGCTCTGCTGCACCGGCACCGCCATCGTCGGCGCGTTGACCGGCGAGCCGGAGCCGACCAAGACCGGCACCGCCGCCGAGCAACCGCAACAGCCGATCCTGGCCGCGCCCGGCGAGCCGACCGAGGAGGCCCCGGCCCAGGAGGAGTCGCCGATCGCCGCGCCCTCCACAGTGCCCTCGTCGGTGCCTGCCACGGCGCCCTCGTCGGCGGCGGCCGTGCCGGTGGTGCAGGTGACGACCGTGACGGAAAAGGCCACCATCCGGTACGGCGAGCGGACCGTCAAGGACTCGTCACTGGCCGAGGGCAAACGGGTCGTCCGAACCAAGGGCGTGAACGGCGTCCGGACCATGACCTACGAGGTGACCACCACCGACGGCGTGCGGACGGCCAAGAAGCTGGTCACATCCGCAGTGACGAAGCAGCCGGTGACCCAGGTCGTGGCCGTCGGCACCAAGAAGCCGCAGTCGTCGAAGTGCGACCCGAACTACAGCGGCTGCGTCCCGATCGCCAGCGACGTCGACTGCGCGGGTGGCAGTGGCAACGGTCCCGCGTACGTCAGCGGGCCGATCAGGGTGATCGGCGACGACATCTACGACCTGGACCGAGACGGCGACGGCATAGCCTGCGACTAGTCCCAAACCCCGGCCTGCGTCGCGCCCCACCCCCTCACCCACGCGATCTTGCACTTTCTGCGGTTACTTATGCCTCCCATCGGACATATCGTCGACAGAAAGTGCAAGATCGCGGGGGTGAGGGGTTTGGGGTGGGGGGTTTGGGGGTTGGTGCTAGCACGGCTGAGGTTGTTGTGGGGGTTGTCCACAGGGGAGTTGGTTTTCCACAGGTAGTTGTTGCGGGGCACTGGCGGAGGTCCGGGTCGGTCAGCCTCCCTCCATGGCAACTCAGTTGTGGCGTACGGACGCGCTGATGCGGCAGCTCACCGTTGGACGGATTCGTACTCGGCTCGACCGCGAGGAAATCCTGCGTGTGCGCAGAGGGGTCTACGCCGACAAGCCCTGCGACGACGACGACGAACTGCGTGCCCTGATGCTCCGGCTGCCCGACGGAGCGATGTTGGCGAGACAGAGTGCCGCCCGCCGATACGGCTTCGGGGTCCTGCGCGACGATCTGATCCACATCCAGTTGCCCGCCGAGGTGCCGAAGCCCCGTCTGCCCGGGGTGGTCGTTCACCGGACGGTCTTACCCGCTCGGCCGGTCTTCGTCGCAGGCCTGCCCTGCGTGCCGCCGGCGCGTTGCGCAGTCGACCTTGCTCGCGCCGCTCGTCGGGTCGACGCACTCCCAGTGCTCGACGCCGCGCTGCGGTCGGGCTTGGTCACCCAGGATGACCTGCTGGTCGAGGTGGCGGCCCACAACGCATTGCGGGGCGTCCGCCAGGCCCGCCAGCTCGTCCCGCTGGCAGACGGCAGGGCGGAGTGCCGCCAGGAAAGCCAGTTACGGCTGATCCTGCTCGACGGAGGCCTGCCGCCGCCGGAGCCGCAACTATGGGTGGCCGACCGCCACGGCATCCCTCTGTACCGGCTCGATCTGGGTTACCGCGAACGCCGAATCGGCATCGAGTACGACGGACTGTCGCACCTGAACCGCGATCGACTCAGGCACGACCGTGAGCGGATCAACTGGCTGGCCGCAGCGGGTTGGCGGATGCGCTACTTCACCGACCGAGACCTCTACCACCGCCCCGAACACATCAAAGCCACCATCCGCGCAGCCCTCTCCTAACCACCCCCGTGCCGTGCCCCTGCCCGTGCCCTCACCCTCGCCGATCTTGCACTTTCTGCCCCGACAAAAAACGCCTTACTCATATTTCGGCAACACAAAGTGCAAGATCGCGGGGTGGGGCGGGGCCGGGCGGGGTGGGGCGGGGGGTGACTTTCGGGGGTCTTGTGACGCGGGTCACTGTTGAGTGCTTTGGCTCTTCGTGGTGTTGGGACGTTTGGCGCGGGGCGTGTGAGACGGGGACGAAGGGCGCGGGGGCTGGGTTGAGGTGGTTTGCCCGCTGGACAGCCGCGTGGAGGATGGCTGCGGCGGGTGCTTACAGAACCCTTAACCCGGGCCTGCGACGGTATGCCGGGCAAGCCGAACTGGGGGAGCGGGAAAACGTGCGGGTGCTGGTGGCGGACGACGAGCGGTTGTTGGCGGACACGGTGGCCGAAGGGCTGCGCCGCCTCTCGATGGCCGTGGACGTCTGCTACGACGGTGACGGTGCGCTGGAGCGGGTCGGGGTGAACCGGTACGACGTGGCGGTGCTGGACCGGGACATGCCCGGACACACCGGCGACGAGGTGTGCCGCAGCATCGCCGACTCGCAGGTGGGCACCCGGGTGCTGCTGCTCACTGCGGCGGCGGGCATCCGGGACCGGGTGGAGGGCCTCGGCCTCGGCGCGGACGACTACCTGACCAAGCCGTTCGCCTTCGCCGAGTTGGTGGCCCGGGTGCAGGCCCTCGGGCGACGGTCGACGCCGGCGCTGCCACCGGTGCTCGCCCAGGACGGTCTGGCCCTGGACGTGGGTCGGCACCTGGCCACCCGGGACGGTCGCCCTCTCGCGTTGAGCCCCAAGGAGTTCGCGGTGCTGCACGTGCTGCTGCGCGCGGACGGCCAGGTGGTCAGCGCCGAGGAGTTGCTGGAGCAGGCCTGGGACGAGTTCGCCGACCCGTTCACCAACGCCGTACGGGTCACCGTGATGACGCTGCGCAAGAAACTCGGCGATCCCGCGATCATCCATACCGTCCCGAAGGCCGGCTACCGCATCGGCGGCACGGCGTGAGCTGGACGCCCCGACGTCGGGTGCTGCTGGTGGGGCTGTTGGCGCTGCTGGCCGGCCCGGTACTGCCGGCGATGGGCAAGTGGCTGTCGGGGGTGACCTGGAACTGGGGGCAGCAGTTCTGTGACCTGCCCGTGCCGGGGATGTCGGCGGTGTGTCGCAACGTACGGCCGGGGGCGTTCATGCTGCCCCTGGTGGCCGTCCTGCTCGTGACCCTCGCCGTCCTGGTGGGGCTCTGGTTCGCCGCGGCGTGGTGCCTGCGCCCGGTCGCTGACCTGGCCGGGCCGATCGGGCAGCTCGGCCCGCAGAACCTCGGTCACCGGATCCGGCCCCGGGGCGGCGACGAGTTGGCCCGGCTGTCGAGGGCGATCGACGAGATGATGGAACGCGTCTCCGCCGGGTACGAGGGGCAGCGGCGGTTCGCCGCGAACGCCTCGCACGAGCTGCGTACGCCCCTCGCCGTGCAGCGGACGCTCATCGAGGTCGGTATGGCCAGGGCGCTCACCGGCGAGCAGTTGGAGTTGCTGACCAGTCAGCTGCTGGAGACCAACGAGCGCAACGAACGACTGATCGAGGGCCTGCTCGCGCTCAGCGAGAGCGACCAGGGTCTCCGTTCGCGGATACCGCAGCGGTTGGACGCGATCGTCGAGGCGGTGCTGGCCGGTTACCTGGACCGGGCCCGGGAGGCCGGCGTCACCGTGGAGACCCATCTCGAACCCCGGGTGGTCGTCGGCGAGCGGGTGCTGCTGGAACGACTGGTTACCAACCTGGTGGAGAACGGGATCAAGTACAACAGGCCGGGCGGCTCGCTGACCGTCGTGGTGAGCGGCGTGCCGGCGCTGTCAGTGGTCAACACCGGTCAGCCCGTGCCGGCCGAGGCGGTCGCCGGTCTGTTCGAGCCGTTCCGCCGGCTCGCCCGGGACCGGACCTCGCAGGGCGGTGGGGCCGGGCTGGGCCTGGCCATCGCCCGTTCGATCACCCAGGCCCACGACGGCATCATCGCGGCCCGGCCCGCCGAGTACGGCGGCCTGCGGGTCGACGTCCAGCTACCCACCTTGAACTGACACTTCCACCCACAGTCACCGGGGTCCACGTACCGCTGGACCCTGCCTGTGGCGTGCCCGAAAAGGAGAGACGATGACAGGCACAGTTGGTCAGGTCCGGGCCGATGTCGAGGAGGCCAGCCGCTGGCTGGCCGGCCACGTGGTCCGCACCCCCGTGCTGCGCTCCCCGGTGATCGACGAGCTTGCCGGGGCACGGGTGCTGCTCAAGGCGGAGAACCTCCAGCACGGCGGCTCGTACAAGATGCGGGGTGCGCTGCGTGCGGTCGGCCGCCTCGCGGTTTCCGGACACACCGGGGTGATCGCGCAGAGCACCGGCAACCACGCGGTGGCGGTGGCGTTGGCGGCCCGGCAGCACGGGCTCGCGGCGACAGTGGTGCTGCCGGTCGACGCCGCGTCGACGAAGGTCGACCGGGCGCGCGCGGCGGGGGCGCGGGTGGTGTTCGCCGGCACCAGCGTCGAGGAGCGGGTGGCGGTGGCCAACGGGCTCAGCGACGAGAGCGGTCATCCCGTCGTCGACGCGTACGACCACCCGGACGTGATCGCCGGGCAGGGCACCGCGAGCCTGGAGCTGATCGAGGACGCCGAGCGCGCGGGGACGCCGTTGGACGCGTTGGTCGTACCGGTGGGTGGTGGTGGCGGGGTTGCCGGAGCGTGCCTGGCCGCCGCCGGCTCCGGCATCGAGGTGTACGGCGTGGAGCCGGTGGGTTGCGACTCGCTCGCCCGCAGCCTGGAGGCAGGTGTGCGCGTGCCGGTAGCGCCGGCGACCACCATCGCGGACGGGCTGCGGCCGTCCTGCGTGGGGGAGCTGCCGTTCGCCATCGTGCGGGACACGCTGCGTGGGGTCGTCCGGGTCGACGACGACGAGATCGCGGCGGCGTTCCGGCTGATCCTGACGGAGCTCAAGGTGGTCGCCGAACCCTCCGGGGCGGCGGGCCTGGCCGGCGCCCTCCGCCTTCCCCCGGACGGCGGAAGGCGAAGGGCGTCGGACAGCGACCGGCAGCGGACGGTTGGCGTGGTGCTGACCGGCGGGAACGTGGAGGCGGCGCTGGTGGCCCGGTTGATGGCCCCGCGATCGGCCGACCTGGCTGAGGAAGGGGTGGCGGCGTGAGCGCGCCAGTTCGGATCGGGATCCTGTTCGGCGGGCCGTCGGCGGAGCACGAGGTTTCCTGCGCCTCCGCGCTCGGGGTGGCCCGGGCGCTCGCCGGTGGCGGCTACCGCACTGTGGCCATCGGTGTCACCCGCAGCGGCGGCTTCCGGCTGATGCCCGACGCGCTGCTGGCCGAGTTGCGCGACCGACCGGCCGGCGAGCGGGCCATCGACGACCAGTTGGTGGTGACCGGGCCGGCCGTCGAGTTGCGGGCCGGTCCGCGTGGGGGTGTCGTACAGGTTTCCGCCGGTAACGCCCCCGGCGCGGTGCACGCCGAGCTGGACGTGGTCTTCCCGGTGCTGCACGGCCCGTACGGCGAGGACGGTGTGGTGCAGGGGCTGCTGGAGTCACTGAACGTGCCGTACGTCGGGTGCGGGATCCTCGCCTCGGCGGTCGGTATGAACAAGGTGGCGATGAAGCGGGCGCTGCGCGCCGAGGGCATCCCCGTCACCCCGTACGTGTCGTTCGACGCGCACACCTACCGGGAGGTCGACGACCCGGAGAAGTTGGTGACCGGGCTGAGCCGGCCGCTGTTCGTCAAGCCGGCCAGCATGGGCTCGTCGATCGGCATCTCCCGCGTCGACGAGGGTGACGACCTGGCCGCCGCCGTGGAGGAGGCGCTTCGCCACGACCAACTCGTCATTGTGGAGCAGGGGGTCGTCGGCCGGGAGTTGGAGTGCGCGGTGCTCGGTGGCTGGCGTCCCGAGGCGTCGGCGGTGGGCGAGGTGCAGGTCAGCGGTGGCTGGTTCGACTACCAGCAGAAGTACTTCGGCGACGCCGACCCGATGATCGTTCCCGCCGTGCTGCCGGACGAGGTGACCGCGCGGGTCCGCGAGCTGTCGCTGCGCGCGTTCGCCGCGATCGGCGGTTGGGGTCTGGCCCGGGTCGACTTCTTCTACGACGCCGGTGAGCTCTACGTCAACGAGCTGAACACGATGCCCGGCTTCACCGCGCACTCGATGTACCCGAAGGTGTGGGCCGCCGTCGGGGTCGGCTACCGGGAGGTGGTGGACCGGCTCGTCGAGTTGGCCCGGGTCCGCCATGCGGAACGGTCGGTGGGCACGCCGGGGAGCATCCGATGATCCTGCTCTCCGACCCCCGGGTGGCGGCGGTGCCCAGCGCCGACGACGGCGAGGAGTTCGTCGACCTGCGTGAGTTGCCGGAGTTGCGGCTCGACGGCCGGGCGGCCGACCCGGCCGGGGCGTACGCCCGCTTGCGCGCGGGTGTCGTGGACCGCCTGCTTGCCGCGCAGCGTGCCCTGCCCGGTGGGCTGCGGCTGCTGGTGGTCGAGGGCTACCGGCCGTACCAGGCGCAACTGGCCATCTTCACCGGCTACCGCGACGAGCTGCGCCGGCGGCACCCGGACTGGTCGCCGCAGCGGCTGCACCGGGAGACCACGAAGTTCGTGTCACCGGTCGAGGTGGCCCCGCACAGCACGGGTGGCGCGGTGGACCTGACGCTCTGCACCGACGACGGTGTGGAGCTGGACCTGGGCACTGCCATCGACGCCACACCGGAGGACAGCGCCGACGCCTGCTTCACCGACGCGCCGACGATCGGGGGTGCCGCCCGCCGGCACCGGCAGATCATGGTGGACGCCCTCGGCGGCGCGGGGATGGTCAACTACCCGACCGAGTGGTGGCACTGGTCGTACGGCGACCGTTACTGGGCGCTGATCACCAGGGCCCCGAGCACCCGGTACGGGCCGGTGGACCTGGCCGCCGCACGATCGATACCCGTGCCGGCTGAACGGTAGGACGCTCCGGTCCGTACCGGTGGGTGAAGAACACCACCGAGGACGGGAGTGACGGCGATGAGGGTGCAGCGCAGGCACGTGCTGGCAGCGAGTGTGGCGGTGCTCGCCGCGGTGGGCGTGTCGGTGGGGACCAGCTTCGGGTTCGCCGACACGGCCCCGGCACGGTCGTCGGTCTGCTCCGGTTCGGTCACCTTCTCCGCGGAGGGCGGGGCGCCGGCGGCGACCAGCGACCGGTTCCCGGTGGGGACCCGGCTGCGGGTGACCAACCTGGACAACAACCGGGCGGCCACTGTGACGGTGACCGGCCCGTCGGGCAGTTGCGTGCTGCTCAACGCCGCTGCCATGGAGCTGGTCCGCGAGCCCGGCAAGAACGTGATCCGCCGCAACGTGGTGGAACGCGTCGACGGCGCGGCCCCGCCCGCCGGCGCTCCGGCCCCCGGCACGGTCCGTCCCGGCGTCGCGTCTCCCGGCGTGCCCGGCCCGGCGCCCCAGTCGGTGTGCTCCGGGGCGATCACCTTCTTCGAGGAGGCCGCCGGTCCGGCGGCGACCAGTGGGCAGTTCCCGGTGGGCACCCGGCTGCGGGTGACCAACCTGGACAACAACCGGGCGACGACTGTGACGATCACCGGCCCGTCGGGTAGCTGCGTGCTGCTCAACTCCGCCGCCATGGAGCAGATCCGCGAGCCGGGCAAGAACCTGGTGCGCCGCAACACCGTCGAGGTGCTTCGCTGACATCGGGGCAGGGGCCCGCACACCGGGCCCCTGCCCGCTCGGTCGCGGCGTGCCCCTGCCCGCTCAGCCGCGGCGTGCCCCTGCCCGCTCAGTCGAAGGTGGCGTCCAGGATGTCCGCGCCTCGGTTGAGGTGCCCGTCGGAGATCACCAGCGGGGGCAGGAAGCGCAGCACGTTGCCGTACGTGCCGCAGGTCAGTGTGAGCAGGCCGGCGGCGTGACAGGCCGCCGAGATCGCCGCCGTGGCGGCCGGGTCGGGGGTGAGGGTGCCCGGCAGCACCAGCTCCACGGCGAGCATCGCGCCGCGGCCGCGTACCTCGGCGACCCGGGGATCCCGCTCGGCGATGGCCCGTAGCCGGGGGACCAGCACCGACTCGATCCGTCGGGCCGCACCGGCCAGATCCAGCTCGCGCATGGTCTCGATGGTGGCCAGCGCGGCGGCGCAGGCGATCGGGTTGCCGCCGTACGTGCCGCCGAGCCCACCGACGTGCACCGCGTCCATCAGCTCGGCCCGACCGGTCAGCGCGGCCAGCGGCAGACCACCGGCGATGCCCTTGGCCAGGGTCACCAGGTCGGGTTCGACGCCCTCGTGCTGACAGGCGAACCAGTCACCGGTACGGCAGAAACCGGTCTGGATCTCGTCGGCGACGAAGACCACCCCGGCCGCCGTCGCCCACGCGCTCAGCGCGGGCAGGAAACCCGGCGCGGGTACGACGAAGCCACCCTCGCCCTGGATCGGCTCGATGAGCAGCGCGGCGACGTTCTCCGCGCCGACCTGCTTCTCGATCATCTCGATCGCCCGGGCCGCCGCCTCCGCGCCGGAGAGCCCACCATCACGCAGCGGGTACGACATCGGCACCCGGTAGATTTCCCCGGCGAACGGCCCGAACCGGTGCTTGTACGGCATGTTCTTCGCGGTCAACGCCATGGTCAGGTTGGTCCGGCCGTGGTACGCGTGGTCGAACACCACGACCGCCGGCCGTCCGGTGGCGTGTCGGGCGACCTTGACGGCGTTCTCCACCGCCTCCGCGCCGGAGTTGAACAACGCCGAGCGCTTCGCGAACCCGCCGGGCGTCACCGCGTTGAGCTGCTCGCAGACCGCCACGTACGACTCGTACGGCGCGACCATGAAGCAGGTGTGGGTGAACCGCTCCACCTGCGCCCGGACCGCCTCGACCACCCTCGGGGCCGAGTTGCCCACGCTGGTCACGGCGATGCCGGCGGCGAAGTCGATCCACTCCCGGCCGTCCACGTCGGTGATCGTCCCGCCGGACGCACTGTCCACGTAGGACGGGATCACACTGCCGACACCTCGGGCCACGGCGTCGACGCGCCGCTTGTGCAGCTCCTCGCTCGACGGCATGGCTCAGCTGCCCAGGTTGTGCATGACGTGCTTGATCCGGGTGTAGTCCTCCAGGCTGTAGACCGAGAGGTCCTTGCCGTGCCCGGAGTGCTTGAAGCCACCGTGCGGCATCTCGGAGACGAACGGGATGTGCGTGTTGACCCAGACGCAGCCGAAGTCGAGTCGACGGGTCATCCGCATGGCCCGGCCGTGGTCGCGCGTCCAGACCGACGCGGACAGGCCGTAGTCGACGCCGTTGGCCCAGCGCACCGCCTCGTCCTCGTCGGAGAAGCGCTGCACGGTGATGACCGGCCCGAACACCTCGTCCTGGATGATCTCGTCGGCCTGACGCAGCCCGGAGACCACTGTCGGCGCGTAGAAGTAGCCGCGTTCGCCCTGCCGGGACCCGCCGGTCTGGATCGCCGCGTGGTCCGGCAGGCGGTCCACGAAACCGCTGACCCGGGTGAGCTGGTTGGCGTTGTTCAGGGGGCCGTAGAGCACGTCGGCGTCGTCCGGTGCGCCAGTCTTCGTGTTGCGGGCCTGCTCGGCGAGCGCCGCCACGAAGTCGTCGTGGACGCCGGGGCCGGCCAGCACCCGGGTAGCCGCCGTGCAGTCCTGCCCGGCGTTGAAGTAGCCGCCCATCGCGATGGCCTCGGCGGCCGCCGCCACGTCCGCGTCGTCGAAGATCACCACCGGGGCCTTGCCGCCCAACTCCAGGTGCGTGCGCTTCAGGTCAGGGGCCGCCGCGGCGGCCACCTCCATGCCCGCGCGGGTCGAGCCGGTGATCGACACCAGCTGCGGGGTCGGGTGCGACACGAGGGTACGACCGGTGTCCCGGTCGCCGCAGACCACGTTGAACACCCCCGGTGGGAAGAACTCGGCGGCGATCTCGGCGAGCAGCAGCGTCGACACCGGGGTGGTGTCCGACGGCTTGAGCACCACTGTGTTGCCGGCGGCGAGCGCGGGGGCGATCTTCCAGACCGCCATCATCAGCGGGTAGTTCCAGGGGGTGACCTGCGCGCAGACGCCGATCGGCTCACGCCGCACGTAGGAGGTGTGCCCGGCCAGATACTCCCCGGCGGACCGCCCCTCCAACATCCGGGCGGCGCCGGCGAAGAACCGGAACTGGTCCACCGCCGGGGGAAGCTCCTCCTCGGCGGTGAGCTGGCGGGGCTTGCCGGTGTTGCGCACCTCGGCGTCGACCAGCTCGGCGGCGCGCGCCTCCACGGCGTCGGCGAGCTTGAGCAGTGCCCGCTGCCGCTCGGCCGGGGTGACCTCCCGCCAACTCTCGAAGGCGGTGGCGGCGGCGTTCATCGCCGCGTCCACGTCGGCGGCGCCGGAGACCGGGGCCTGGGCGAACACCTCACCCGTGCAGGGGTCGACCAGGTCGGCGTAACCGCCATCGGACGGGTCGACGTAGGAGCCGTTGACGAAGTTGCGCAGCTGCTGCTGGTCACTCATGAGGGATCACTCCGAGGGGGCCGGGGGCGCGGTTCTGCGGCGTTTATCGCAATCTCTCTGCCATCTTCGCTACTGAATTCGCGGCAGACAAGGGTTATCGCGACTGTTTCCGTCGGCTGGTCGCTCGGCTACTCTGCTCCGCGTGGAGCCCGTACCCATCTTCGTCGCCTCCCGCCCCGCCACCGGCGAGGGTGAGGTGACAGTCCACCACCCGTACGACGGCCGCCCGGTGGGGCGTACCACACTCGCCACGCCCGACCAGGTCGACGCCGCCGTCGCCGCGGCGGCCGGTGTGGCCGCGCAGGCCGCGGCCCTGCCCGCGCACGCCCGCGCGGCGGCCCTCGACCACGTGTCCCGGCGGCTCGCCGAGCGCGCGGGCGAGATCGCCGCCCTGATCACCGCGGAGAACGGCAAGCCGCTCAAGTGGGCCCGCGCCGAGGTCGGGCGTGCGGTGTCGACCTTCCGGTGGGCCGCCGAGGAGGCCCGCCGCTTCTCCGGCGAGTTGCAACGACTCGACACCGACCCGGCCGCCGAGGGGCGGATCGCCCTGGTCCGCAGGGTGCCGCGCGGGCCGGTGCTGGGCATCACGCCGTTCAATTTCCCGCTCAACCTCGTCGCCCACAAGGTGGCGCCGGCCATCGCCGTCGGCGCGCCGATCATCGTCAAACCCGCGCCCGCGACGCCCCTGACCGCGCTGCTGCTCGGCGAGCTGCTAGCCGAGACCGACCTCCCGGCCGGGATGTTCTCGGTGCTGCCGCTGCCCAACGACCGCGCCGCCGAACTGGTCACCGAACCCCGGCTACCCGTGGTGTCGTTCACCGGCTCCGGGCCGGTCGGCGCGGCCATCCGCCGCGCCGCGCCGCAGAAGCACGTGACGCTGGAGTTGGGCGGCAACGCCGCCGCGGTGCTCTGCGCGGACTGGACCGCCGACGAGGACCTGGACTTCGCCGCGCAGCGCATCGCGACGTTCGCCAACTACCAGGCCGGCCAGTCGTGCATCGCCGTCCAGCGGGTGTACGTGCACCACGCCCTGCACGCCGACTTCCTGCCCCGGCTGGTGGCGGCCGTGCGGAGGCTCCGGACCGGAGACCCCGCGTCCGAGCTGACGGACGTCGGGCCGATGGTGTCCGAGGACGCGGCCCGCCGGGTCGAGACGTGGGTGGCCGAGGCGGTCGCCGCCGGCGGCACCGTCGAGGTGGGCGGCCTCCGCGACGGCGCGACCTACCCCCCGACCGTGCTCACCGGCGTGCCGGCGAACGCCAAGGTCGTGGCCGAGGAGGTGTTCGGGCCGGTGCTGGTGGTCACCCCGGTCGCCGACGACCAGGCCGCGTTCGCAGCTGTCAACGACTCGGCGTACGGCTTGCAGGCCGGCGTCTTTACACGACGTCTGGACGTGGCCTTCGCCGCCGCCCGCGCGCTGGAAGTGGGCGGAGTGATCATCGGTGACGTGCCGTCGTACCGCGCCGACCAGATGCCCTACGGCGGAGTGAAGGGCAGCGGCGTCGGCCGGGAAGGGCTGCGCAGCGCGATGGACGACTACACCGAGGCCCGGGTCATGGTGCTGACCGGCCTCACGCTCTAACTCGGGTCGGCCGGCCAGGTGCCGTCGTCGCGCACCCGGGCGGGTGCGCGGCCGAGCAGCAGGGTGGTCAGCGCGGCGTCGATGGTGTCGCCGAGGAACCACTCGCCGGACTGGTCGAGCGCGAAGACCCGGCCGCGCTCGTCCACCGCCAGAATGCTGTCCTGCTGCTCGGTGCCGATCGGAAAGAGGCGTACGCCCAGCACCGCGCCGAAGTCCGCGAGGGTGTCGGCGGTGTGCGCGACGGTGTGCGGGCGGATGTCGAAACGGGAGATCCACACCTGCTCGCCCCGGCCGCGTCGCGCACCGACCAGACTGGGGAACGCGGTGAGCGCCTCCACCGCGGCGGGAAAGACCTCGTGCCGATGGTTGCGCCCCGGCACCGACGTGACGTCCCGGACGGCGGCGGAGGCCATGATCTGATCCCCGATGTGTGGCTGCCAACCGGCCGCGACCAGCGCGTTCGCGACCTCCGCCGGGAACCGCCCAGGATCGGGGTCGGGTGCCTGCGGCGCGTTCCAGGTTTCGGTCCAGGCGCGAGCCGACTCAGGGAGGACGTTCGCCCGGACCAGGAAGGAGATGCACGAGTCGCAGGGCCGTTCGGCGGGCCCGCCAGCGGGGTCGCCCGGCTCGCGGACCCGGAAGATCTCGAAGCGGGCCCTTTCCAGCAGCGCCGCTGCCTCGGCCCGCCCCATCGGCGCGATGCCCTCGGCGGCGCGGCGGTGGTCGTACTCGTGCAGGACGTCGGAGACCACGATCAGCTCGGCGTGAGACGCCCCGCCGCGCACCAACTCGCCGGGCGGCAGTTGGTCGAGATAGTCGCGGACCAGCGGGTGATGGTTGAGTGGCACGTCGGCCTTCGTGCCCTGGGCCGTCCAGATCCGTCCGTCGATGGTCAGGTGCGCGGCGGTGTTCGGGGTGGCACCCCGATGGATCTCCCGGACCAGCAGGCTCGACGGGTCGAGAGTGCGGAGGGCTGTCGGCCCGGAGGGCCGGCTACGCCGGTAGAGCTCCGCCACCACAGCGCTCGGCACCCGGGGCCAGGTGGTGACAGTGCCGGTCTGCTTGTCGATGACCGTCGTCGGCAGGTCACCCGGCACCGTGGGCACCTCGGTGGGCACGACGGACGTGATGACCCACCCCAGGTCGAACTCGTCGACCATCGCAGTGCACTCGTGACCGAGACGCTGCGAGTCACGGCGGGCCCAGGTGGCGGCGAGCTGCTCGGCCTGTTGACGGTCGATCACGCTATGAAACTACCGGACTACGCGGATCGATGGCGGCCGGTATTGTTTCGCTCTACCGACGGTGACGGGAGGGCGGCGGTGGGGGAACAGGCGGACCGGAGCGTCAATCGCGAGCTACGGGCCCGATTCGACGACGTTTATGGGCAATACCAGCAGCTCAGATCCGGTTTGGACACCCTCCAGACGCGACTCGCCGCGCTGCGGGTGACCCGCCGGTCGGCCGACGGGCAGGTGACGGCGACAGTTGGCGCTCAGGGCCAGGTGATCGAGGTCGAGCTGACGCCGGCCATCTACCGGGACCGCGACGCTGACGCGCTCGGCCGAAAGGTCACCGAGACGATCCGGGCCGCCGCGACCGCCGCCGCCGACGCCACCCGCGACCTCGTCGCCGAGAGCATGCCGGCCGGCTCCGGGGCGACGGACTTCCTCAAGACCGGCGATTACGCCACTTTGCTCGGTCGGGCCGACGCCGTCCTCGGCACAGGTGAGGCGAAGCCATGACCGACGGGCAGCTCTGGCTTGATCCGTCCCGGGCCCGCCGGGGCGGTGCCGACCTGGCGCTCGCCGGCGAGGCGGTGACGGCCCGTCGTGCGGCGGAGGGGGGCGCGATCGAAGCCGCCAGCGGTGCCCGGCCCTGGGGTCGCGACGACATCGGCGCCGCCTTCGAGCGCAACTACCGCGGGTTCGAGCAGACCGTGCTGCGGGCCTGGGCCGGCGTCGGGCACCGGCTCACCGAGCTGGGCAGCGACGTGGTCGAGGCGGTCGACGCGAGCGTGCAGACCGACGGGGCCAACGCCGCCCGGGTCGGCCGGGCCGCCGACCGGCGCTGACGGCCGACGAGCTGAGATGAGCGTGCTGCCGAGCCCCATCCCGCACCCCCTGGACCACGCGCCGTGGGACGTGCCCGGCTGGATCTACGAGGCCCTCGACTGGGTGGTCGGCGTGCAGTGGCCGGACGGCAACGAGCGGGCCGTCTGGGACGTCGCCGACCAGTGGTACTCGGTTGCCTCCGTGCTCGCCGGCCCGCACGCCGACGCCGCCACGGCCGCCGTCGAGGTGCACAACGGGTACGGCGGCGTCGGAGCTGTCGACGCGGCGTTCGAGGCGGCCTGGCGGGGGATCGCCGAGGGCGCCGACGCTCCGCTGCCCGTGCTGCTCGCGGTCACGGCCGACCTGGGCCGACTGGTCGAGGAGTGCGGTTGCGACATCGAGGGCGCCAAGCTGGAAGTCTGGATCGAGCTGGGCATTCTTGTTATCGAGTTGCTCACCGTTGCGGTGGCGGCGGTGCTGACCGCCGGTGCGGCAACCCCGGCCGCCGGCGTGGCGATCACCGCGACCCGGCTGCTGGTTCAACAGATCTTCAAGCGGCTGATGGGCCAACTGGCCAGCAAGTCCCTCAAGCACGGGCTCAAGGAGGCCGGCGAGCGGGCCGCCAAGGAGGTCGCCCGAGGCGGTGCACGCGGGCTCGCCAAGCGGGCCGCCCGGGGCGGGCTGGAGGAGGCCACCGAGGAGGCCGGGGTCACCCTGGCCACCCAGGCGTACCAGAACTCCAGCGGGCGGGCACACGGCCTGGACCTGACCGATCTCGGCGCGTCGGCGGTGGGCGGGTTGGCCGGCGGGGCGGTGGCACCGCTGGCCGGCCTGGGCCGGCACGCCACCGGGCGGGCGGCGAAGGTCGGGGAGCACCTGGGGCGGGAGATGACCGGCGAGGTGCTCGCCGACAGCGCGGCGAGCCTGGCCACCGGTCAGGGCCTGACCTCGATGGAGGACGTGGCGCGCGCCGCCGCGTCCGGGGCCACCGGCTCGGCGACCGGGCAGACCGACCACGCGCTACGCGCCCGGCTCGACGCGCAGGCCAACGCCCTCGCCGGAGCATCCTTCACGGGCCCCTCCCTTCCGCCCGTGTTGCCCGTCGCGGGAGATGCGGCCGCTACCGGAGCGGCTCCCTCCTTCGGGGTCTCGTCTGCCGCGAGTGCTCCTTCCGCGGGGGCTGTCGGTGGTGTGGCTTCGGGTGGTCCGGTGACTGCTGCGGGCGTTCCGATGCAGGCGACGGAGGCTGTCGCGACCACTCCACCGGACCAGGTGGCTGCGCCGACACCACCGGTTGTCGAGCAGTCACGAGGAGCCGGGCCGGCGTCTCCGGTCGCGCCCGACGCGCACACGTCGTCCCCGACACCGGTTGGCGCGCTGTCCGACGTGGACGCGGTGCACAGTGCGGCGGGCGCCTCCGAGACGGGTGGGTCGTTCGGCGACAGATCGGGCGTCCCGCACCCGGTCACGGCCGACCCCGTGCTGTCGGCGACGACCACCAACCCGGCCACGTCTGCGGTAGGTGATCCGAGTCAATCTGTGGTGGGTGCTGATCCGAGGCTTTCGTCGGCGTCCGCGCCCGTGGTCGGTCCCCTCGAATCGGGCAGCGGGCCGGCTGCCACCGGTGTGCCGCCGGTTCAGCCCGGCAGTTCCCCGCACGTCACCACCTCCGGACCGACCGCCTGGCCTCCGGCGACCGGCCCCTCCGCACCAACGATGACCCCAGGCCCGGCGGCACCGATCACCTACGGCACCCAGACGACCGCCAACGGGCCGCTGCCGGTCGCCTCCACCCCGCCGGTGGTGGGTCGATTCACCGTGCCGGCGCGTGTCCCGACCCGGCAGACGCCCGCACCGGTGCGGGCACCCGACCATCCCGCCCGGGGAAGGGCGTCGATCCCCGTCGACGTGGCCGCGTTCGGTGCCCCGTCGGTGCGCGAGCCCGAAACCAACGACGCGTACGCGGCGCAGTGGGCCGCAGCGGCGGAAGCCGCCGAGCGGCGGCGCTACCAGGACCACTACGAATCGCTGCGGATCGGGTTCGAGAACAACCGCCGGCAGTCCGAGGCCGCCCGACTGCGCACCCGTGCCGTGGAGCACGATCGCCGAGCCGTCGAGTACGCCACCTACGCCCGTCAGCTGCACCAGGCCGGCAACCGGCAGTGGGCCGACGGCTGGCAGCGCGCCGCGAACGAGGAAGCACGCGCGTACTCCGAATGGCGTGACCTGGCAGACGCGGTGCTGGCCGGCACCACGGCCCCGCCGGTCGTGGACATCAGCGCCACCTTCGAACACGCCAACCGGGACGTGGGCGCGCTCGCGCTCGGCGCGGTGGAGACCACCGGCCCGTCCATGCTCACCGGCGACGACGATCCGCCGCCGATCGACGACTCCCGGCCGTACGGGCAGCCCGGAGGACTCCGGCCACCGCTCGCCCTGCACCAGGTCGACGTCGAACGACAGATGCCCCGTGGACCGGACGGCACCGTCACCCGCACCGCCGACCCCCGACACGGCGGCTGGTTCGGGCTGCTCAACGACGGCGGTCCCGCGGCCGACGCCACCCGGGGCATCAACTGCCTGGACTGCACACTGTCGCTGTTCGAGACATGGGTGCACGGGCGCCCCCGCGTGTCGGCGCCACGAACCTTCGACGGCTACCTCGACGGTGACATCCGACGCCCCATCCGTGGCGAGGCGGGCGGCCCGGGCCGGGTGGAGGACGTGACCGGCGGGCGCTTCCAGAAACTCCTCGCCCCGGCGTCCGGCCAACGCACGGACTCCGCACAGGCGCGGCAGGCCGCCGACCGGGGCTACCGCAACCTGCACGACCAACTGCTGCTGGGCGGGCACGGCAGCTACTCGTTCCTGGTCACCGAGTGGGCGCACGGCGGTTCGCACGCCTGGGTGGCGCTCAACCAGAACGGCACAGTGCTCTACGTGGACCCACAGAACGGCGTGGTCCGGGACCGGCCGCTCTACCCCGACGTGGTCGGCATCGACGCGCTGGTGCTGAGCGGAGACGGCCGACCGATGCCGCTCGGCGGACTGCCCCGGGGCCGGTTCAGCGAACGGCCCGACCTGCCGGATCACCCGCCGACGCGCGACGACGGCGGCCACGGCGACCCGTACATCAACCGGATGTACCTGCTCCTCGACGGCCCAGGCTCGGCCCCGCCGTCGCCCGACGCTGACGTTCCAGCGAGCGCCACACCGGATGGCGGTAGTGCCCGCGCCGTTCTGTCGGCCAACAGCCTGGACGACGTTTTCGCGGCGGGGATGACTCCCGTGGAGTTCGCGACGGCGGTCGACAGCCCCACCCTTCGTCGTCTGGTTCCGGGCCTGGACGAAGCGTCGGCGCGGGATCTCGTGCGACTGTTCGCCGACGACCGGGTCCGGGACATGCTCGACGCCGCCCGACGAGAGCCGCCCCCGAACGAGCCCGACCTGGCCGAGCAGTTGGTGCGGCAGTTGGTACAGCAGCCGGACCTGGCGCGCATGATCCAGTCCACGCCTGAACTCGCGGCGTCGCTGACGTCCCGTCCGCTGACCCTGTATCACCTGGCCAGCCATCAGCAGGCAATCGACGTCCTCGCCGAGGTACTGAACGACGTCGCCCAGCAGGAAGCCGCGGGGCCCGGGGTGTCAGGACAGACAACCGGAACCGCTGATCGTGTGGATCAACCACAGCCAACGCCACTGACGGACGACCAGCGGCGGATCAGCGCGAGTATCCGGATTCCGGATGATCCACCTACCCAACCGGGATTCGAGAAGCGTCGGCAGTCTGACCCCTCCTACCGGCAGCATTACCTCGACGATCTCTATGCGGCAGCAACTGTTGCTCAGGCGGAGCTGAATCAGTTGGCGACGTCCCTAGCCCTTGTCGGTGATCGTCGGGTCGGTGAGCCCGGATGGCGTGCCCAGCCCAAGGATCGTCGTCGAGCTGAGGACAAGGTGGCCAAACACCAGGGCGATGCGTCCAAGCTGCTCGACCTGGCCGCCGCGAAGGTCGAGTTCCGCAACCTCGACGACCTCTACGCGGCACTCGGGCGGATACGCGACCACCCTGACATCATGATCGTAAGTTGCCAGGACCGGTTCGTGTCTCCCGAGGACAGCGGCTACCGCGATGTGCAACTCGTACTGCGGACCCGGAACGGGCACCTTGCGGAGTTTCGCCTGCACCTGGCAGCGCTCGACGAGATCGCGGTCTGGGAACATGCGCTGTATGAGGTGCGCCGCGATCTGGACGCCTTGGCCCGGATCGAGGGTCGAGCGTTGACGAGGCGCGAGCGAGCGATTGCAGACGGGATCCTCCGTCGCGAACAACAGCTGTTCTGGCAAGCGCTGCAGTCGACTTACGAGGGGAACGCTTGATGGCCCAAATGCCAGGTCTGGTGCTCCCGTCCTACTACCTGTACTACCAGTCGCCGGTGAAAATAGTGGAGACGCCTGACGGCGGCGCCAGGGTTTGGCGTGTCGCGATCGACACTGGCGCTTGGCAGGAGAAGAACGAGTTGTTCAGCGAGATCGTCTTCGACATCGGGGGCGAAGTATTCCGGCGCTCTCCTGAGGACTTCGTGCAGGAGGTGGAGCGATTTCGGGCTCACTATCTCGAGGGCGAAGGCCCGATCTTCGCTCTCTACGAGACGGTGCAGGCGGTCAGGGACGTGGCGAAGGCCGAGGATCGTCACCTGACGCCGAAGGAGCAGGCGCTCATTCGTGGGATTCGGCAGCGGACGTTCGTCATGTTCGAGGAGCAGCTTCGCGCGGCCGGCGATCCTGGCGCGGACCCCGACATCGGGAGAGCGCAGTAGGCGTGGGCTTGCCTGAGCGTCGGAGCGATCCGCGGGGCCCTCGCGGGGCCGAATAAGATCGACGCATGGCGAAATCTGGTACGCAGAGCGTCAGGTCCACTGTCTGGGCCTGGCCGGTCGGCCTCCTGATCGGTCTGGCGATCGGCATTCCCGTGTTCGGTGCGAAGGGTGGCGTTGCCTTCGGTATCGCCTTCTGTACTGCCTTCGCCCTCGGCCTGGGTGCGATCAGGGGCCGGGCCGGCCGTGATCCTGCCCAGGAGGGCGGGGCCGCCGGGGATGGCGTCGGTGCCTCAGGTCGAGGGTGATCGACTCCGGTTCATTGATGTCGGGGCATCCGGGGCGGCGGGACCACCCGACTTCCGTGAAGCCGAGTGGATCATGGCGCGCGCCGCCGGAGACCACCCGCACCGCTGACCGGCTGTGCCGTGACGCCCTGGCCGAGGCGGAGCGCGCCCGCTGATTGGCTGGTCAGTCTGGCTGTCGGGAGGTCGGCGGGAGGGGCGCTAAACCGTAACGCCGCACACATGCGGGGCGCTCTATGACCGGTGGGACAGGTGGGCCGGTAGTAGCCTGGCCGGCGGACCCCACCCGGGGAGAACGGCGAGGTAATCATGACAGTGCGTCGACGCGTGGCACGGCTCGCGGCGGTCTGCGGTCTTGCGGGCGGCCTGGTGATGCTCGGTGCGTCACCGGCGCTGGCCGACCAGGACTCGGTCCGGGTGGGCGCGGCCAGTAGCTTCGCCGCCGGTGGTTCCGCGCAGGGGGTGAACGTCGCGGTGCGCAAGCGCACCGACGGGTGTGTCCTGCTGCGTACCGCGCTGGGCTTCAGCCTCCAGGGCCTCCAGCCGAACCAGGTGGCGGTCGAGGTCAACGCGGGCGGGCGCTGGTTCCCGGTGGCCGTCACCGGCGGCACCGGCACCGTGTCGACAGCGCAGACGTCACCCTCGAAGCCGACGCTGTGCAAGGGCAAGGGCATCACGGTGCGCTACCGGGTGGCGTTCGCGGCGGGTTCGCCGGGTGGCCGTCTCGTGGTCACGGGCGTGGGCATCAGCGCCTCTGGCCAGACGCTGGGTCGCGCCACCGATGCGGCGCGGCTGACCGGAGCGCGGGTCACTCCGTCGCCGACTCCGTCGCGGTCGAAGACGCCGTCGCCGACTCCGAGCCCGACCGAGGTCGCGACCGTCGACGAGGCGGTGAACCCGGCGGCGCAGGGCGGCGTCTCCGCGGCGCCGAGCACCACGGCGACCGCCGCCGAGTCGTCCGGGGGAGGATCGCCGGTGATGTACTTCGGCATTGTGCTGGTGGCGGTCGGGCTGCTGCTCATCGTGCTGCTGTTCCGCCGCTCACGGCAGGACCGCAAGCCGTCCGACGAGGCGCCCGACACCCTGCCGGGCAACCCCGGCGGCACCACCTACCGGGCCGGGGGTGGGTTGCCGGCCGCGCCCGGTCGCCCCGGTCAGGTGTACGGCCAGCAGCCGCCGGCCGCCACCTGGGGTGGTGCGGTGTCGTCACCGCGTCCCGCCACCGGCGGGGTTTACGGTGCCCGGCCGGACACCCCCGCGCCGGAGGCCACCCAGCCGATGCCGGGCCGGCCCGACGGCCGCCCGAAGCCCGGTGACCCGCCCACCGACGGTGACGGCCACACCGTGTTCATCCCCCGCCTCCCCGGCTGAGCGGAGGACGGCCCGGCCCTCCGTTAGGCTCAGGATCGGTGTCTAACCTGCGGCCAAGGAGTGGAACACGTGTCTGATCTGTCCCAGATTGTGAAGGCCTACGACGTCCGCGGGACGGTGCCGGACCAGTGGGACGAACGGGCCGCCGAGGCACTGGGCGCCGCCTTCACCCAACTGCTCAACTCCACCGACGAGCCGGGCGACGCCGTCGTCGTCGGGTACGACATGCGGGCCACCTCGCCCGGCCTGGCCGCCGCGTTCGCCACCGGCGTACGCGCCGAGGGCCGCTCGGTGATCGAGATCGGCCTCGCGTCCACCGACCTGCTCTACTACGCGTCCGGCTCGCTCGACCTGCCCGGCGCGATGTTCACCGCCAGCCACAACCCCGCGCAGTACAACGGCATCAAGATGTGCCGCTCCGGCGCGCGCCCGATCGGCCAGGAGAGCGGCCTGGCCGAGATCCGGGAGCGGGCCCAGGCACTCCTGGACTCGGGCGACGCTCGTCCCGCCGGAGCGCCGACCCGGCCCGCCGAGCGGCGCGACCTGCTCCCCGACTACGCCGGCTACCTGCGCAAGCTGGTCGACCTGTCGGGTATCCGGCCGTTGAAGGTGGTCGTCGACGCCGGCAACGGCATGGGTGGCTTCACCGTTCCGACGGTGCTGGGCGACGCGGCCCTGTCGCCGCTTCCGCTGGAGATCGTGCCGCTCTACTTCGAGTTGGACGGCAGCTTCCCCAACCACGAGGCCAACCCACTCGACCCGGCGAACCTGGTCGACCTTCAGCGCGCTGTGGTCGAGCACGGGGCGGACATCGGGTTGGCCTTCGACGGTGACGCCGACCGGTGCTTCGTGGTGGACGAGCGCGGCGAACCGGTCTCACCGTCGGCGATCACCGCACTCGTCGCCGCCCGTGAGCTGGCCAAGCACCCGGGTTCCACGGTGATCCACGGCCTTATCACCTCCAGCGCCGTCGCGGAGATCATCCGGGAGCACGGTGGGAAGCCGGTCGTCGCCCGGGTCGGGCACTCCTTCATCAAGGCGGAGATGGCCCGCACCAACGCCGTCTTCGGCGGCGAGCACTCCGCTCACTACTACTTCCGGGACTTCTGGTTCGCCGACACCGGGATGCTCGCCGCGATGCACACGTTGGCCGCGCTGGGTGAGCAGTCGCTGCCGCTGTCCGTGTTGGCCGGTGAGTACGAGCGCTACATCGCCTCCGGCGAGATCAACTCGACGGTGACCGACCAGGCGGCGGCGGTGGCCGAGGTGCGTGCCGCGTATCCCGACGCGGTCGCTGACGAGATGGACGGGCTCACCCTGCGTTTCCCCGACGGCGCCTGGTTCAACCTGCGCGCCTCCAACACGGAGCCGCTGCTGCGGCTCAACGTCGAGGCGCCCACCCGGGATCGGATGGTCTCGCTCCGGGACGACGTGCTCGACCGCGTTCGCCGATAAGATCGCCTGCGCCGGTCGGCACCGCCGTCGGTCAAGCCGTACACGTGGAAGGAGCCGTGCCATGGCCCTGGATCCGCAGTTGCTGGAGATCCTTGCCTGTCCGGACACGCACCACGCCCCGCTCACCTATGACGCCGAGGCGCAGACGTTGACCTGCACGGAGTGCGGCCGGATCTTCGAGGTCCGCGACGACGTGCCGGTGCTGCTGCTCGACGAGGCGCGCGGCGGCCCCGGGCAGACCTCATGATCGACGGTACGGCCGGGGTCAGTGGGCGCCGTGACGCCGACGAGGCCCTGCTCGACAACTCGCAGGCGTTGGCCGAGGCCGACCCGGGCGGCATGCTCCGGCACACGGCGTCGGCCGGTGCGCAGGTTCGCGAGAGCGCCGCACTGGCAGCCGAGGCGAACCTCGCGGTGCTCGCCGACGACGGGCGGCCCCGAGCCGTCGTGATCGCCGGCATCGGCACCGCCGGGCGTACCGGTGACGTGCTGGCCACTGTCGCCGGGCCACGCTGCCCGGTCCCGATCATCGGGCACCGCTCTGCCGGCGTGCCCGGTTGGGTGGGCGCCGCCGACGTGGTGATCGCGGTGAGCGCGTCCGGACGTAGCCCGGAGGCGCTGGGCGCCGCCGAGGCGGCCCACCGCCGTGGTGCCCGACTCGTCGCCGTGGGTGCCCCGGATTCGCAGTTGCAGTCGATCGCCGAGCAGGCCCGGGCGCCGTTCATCCCGGTGCCCCGGCGTGCCCCGGCCCGGGCCAGCCTCTGGGCGCTCACGGTGCCGGTCCTGCTCGCCGCCCGTTCCCTCGGGCTCGTGAAGGTCAACGAGGCGGACCTGGCCGAGACCGCGTCCCGGCTCGACGCGGACGCGGACCGCTGCCGGTCCGCGGCCGAGTCCTTCGTCAACCCGGCGAAGTCACTGGCCCTGGGCCTGGCCGGCTCGATCCCCATCGTCTGGGGTTCGTCCCCGCTGGCCACGGTGGCGGCCCGCCGGTTCGGCGACACCCTGTCGGCAAACGCCCGCTACCCGGTGGTCACCGGAGCGTTGGGTGAGGCCGGGCGGGGTCGGGTCGGGCTGCTCGACGGCGTCTTCGGCGGCCTGGCCGAGGGGGAGCGGGACATCTTCGCCGACCCGGCCGAGGACGACGGTGAGGGCACCCGGCTGCGGCTGGTGCTGCTGCGCGACGGCGGGCTCAACGCCGAGGACGACACCGACGAGCCGCTCGCCGTCGAGGAGCGCCGTGCGGACGCGGTGCAGACCCTCGCGGAGCGCCGTGGCGTGCGGTGCGACGTGGTGACCGCCGAGGGCGGCTCCGCCCTGGAGCGGCTGGCGTCGCTGATCGCCGTTCCGGATTTCGCCTCGATCTACCTTGCTCTGGCACACGGGTTGGACCCGATGGCCGTTCCGGCCATCACCGAGATGAAGGAGCTGTCGAACCAGTGAACGAACGTACGGGGCGGCGCATCATGCGCGGACCGAGCGGCTTCGTGCGGCGAAGCGGAGCGGTGGCATGAGCGCCAACGGTGGGACGAAGGCGATTGTCGCCGCCCTGCTGGCCAACATCGGCATCGCCGTCACCAAGTTCATCGCGTTCCTGCTCTCCGGCTCGTCGTCGATGCTGGCCGAGGCGGTCCACTCGGTCGCCGACTCCGGCAACCAGGGTCTGCTGCTGCTCGGCGGCAAGCGGGCGAAGCGCGCGGCCACACCGGAACACCCGTTCGGGTACGGCCGGGAGCGCTACATCTACGCGTTCATCGTGTCCATCGTGCTGTTCAGCATCGGTGGCCTGTTCGCGCTCTACGAGGCGTACCACAAGTGGCATGACAAGGGCGGCATCGAGTCCTGGCACTGGCTGCCGGTGGTCGTGCTGGTGTTGGCGATCATCATGGAGTCGTTCTCCTTCCGGACCGCCATCAAGGAGTCCAACCACATCCGGGGCAACCAGTCCTGGGTGCGTTTCATCCGCCGGGCCAAGGCGCCGGAGCTGCCGGTGGTGCTCCTGGAGGACTTCGGCGCCCTGGTCGGTCTGGTGTTCGCCCTGTTCGGCGTCACCATGACGCTGATCACCGGCAACGGCGAGTGGGACGCCGCCGGCACCGCGATGATCGGCATCCTGCTGGTGGTCATCGCCGTCGTGCTGGCCATCGAGACGAAGAGCCTGCTGCTCGGTGAGGGCGCCGAGGCGTCCGAGCTGGCTGCCATCGAGCGGGCCGTCACCGACGGCCCCGAGGTGGAGCGGATCATCCACATGAAGACGCTCTACCTGGGCCCGGAAGAGCTGATGGTGGCCGCCAAGATCGCCGTTCCGGAGTGGGAGAGCGCCCACGACCTGGCCCGTGGCATCAACGCCGTCGAGGCGCGGATCCGCGCCGCGGTGCCGATCGCCCGGGTGATCTATCTGGAGCCGGACGTCTACAGCACCGCTGCCGCCGAGGCCGGCACCGGTGCCGCGGCCGACACCGCGGTGCCGCAGCCGCAGGACACGTCGGGCGAGCCGGCCGGGCGGCCCGGGGGCTGACGCGTGGAGCCACTGTACGGGCCGATCCGGGACTACGCCTGGGGCTCGCGCTCGGCCATCGCCCTCCTCCAGGGGCGAGCGGTGCCGAGCGCGGGCCCGGAGGCGGAGCTGTGGTTGGGGGCCCACCCGGGCGCCCCGGCCCTCGTGGATCGTGCCGGTCTGCGGGTGAGCCTCTGTGACCTGGTACGGGACGAACCTGGGCAGTGGCTCGGCCAGCGGGTGTCCGAGCGGTTCGGCAACCGGCTGCCGTTCCTGCTCAAGGTGCTCGCGGCCGACGCTCCGCTGAGCCTGCAGGCCCACCCGGACGCCGAGCAGGCGCAGGCTGGCTACGCGGCGGAGGCGGGGCGCACCGAGGGGCCGCGCAACTACTCCGACCCGCACCACAAGCCGGAGTTGCTCGTCGCGCTCACCCCGTTCGAGGCGCTGTGCGGTTTCCGGGATCCGGCGGAGTCGGCCGAGGCGCTCGCGGCGTTCGGCGTACCGGAGTTGGCGCCTGTGGTCGCCGCGTTGCGGTCCGGGCCGGCAGGGTTGCGGACGGCGGTGCGGACGTTGCTCGGCTGGCCGGTCGCCAAGCGTCACGACCTGCTGGCCGCTGTGGTGGCGGCGCCGACCGACGGCCCGGACGCGGAGCTGACCCGCCGACTGGCCACGGCGTACCCGGGGGATCCGGGGGCGCTGGTCGCCCTGCTGTTGCACCACCTGCGGCTGGAGGCGGGGGAGGCGATCTGGATGCCCGCCGGCAACCTGCACGCCTACCTGAGTGGCTGCGGCGTGGAGATCATGGCGGCCAGCGACAACGTGTTGCGCGGCGGCCTGACCCCGAAGCGGGTGGACGTCGACGAGTTGTTGCGGGTGCTGCGCTTCGAGGTGCTCGTCGATCCGGTGCGGGCCGCGGAGCCGGTCGGCCCGGGCGTGGACTGCTGGCCCGTGCCGGTGGACGACTTCGCGCTGCACCGGGTCCGGGTCGACGCGGCGGTGCCCTCGGTGACACTGTCGCTGCCGGGGCCCCGGGTGGTGCTCTGCGCTGGTGGTGCGATCACCGTGGACGACGGTGCCGGCGCGTTGACGCTGGCCTCCGGCGAGGCGGCGATCGGTACGGCGTTGGAAGCGCCGCTGCGGATCGACGGCGCCGGTGTGGCGTTCGTGGCGACGTCCGGGCTGCGCTGACCCCGACTCGGGCCAACGGCACAAGTCCGACTTTCCCGGAATAGCTTGACGTCATCCTGCCTGAGTGTGACTCTATGAGTACGCAGCGTTATCGCGACGACGGTCCGAGAACGTGCGGGGGAACCAAACCGGGGGGATGCACGGGGCGGGCGGGACGTGGGCGGGAAAGTCCGTCCATCACCGACCGCCCCGTGCGCTGTCCGCCGACCGTGCCTGATGCCCGTCGCCGACGCGCGTAAGGTGGAAGGTCGGCGCAGACATCGTTCGACAGGAGCTTTCATGACCAGCACCCTCCCGGCGTCCGCCAGCGGCACGCCGTCCGAGGCCCGGCCGAGCACGCTCGCCGACGGCGACTTCAAGGTGGCGGATCTGTCGCTCGCCGAGTTCGGGCGTAAAGAGATCCAGCTCGCCGAGCACGAGATGCCCGGCCTGATGGCGATCCGTCGCGAGTTCGCCGAGGCGCAGCCGCTCGCCGGCGCGCGGATCACCGGCTCCCTGCACATGACCATCCAGACCGCCGTCCTGATCGAGACGTTGGTCGCGCTCGGCGCGCAGGTGCGCTGGGCGTCCTGCAACATCTTCTCCACCCAGGACCACGCCGCCGCGGCGATCGTCGTCGGCCCGGACGGCACCCCCGAGGCTCCGGCCGGGGTTCCGGTGTACGCCTGGAAGGGCGAGACCCTTCCGGAGTACTGGTGGTGCACCGAGCAGGTGCTCGCCTGGCCGGACGGGCAGGGCCCCAACATGATCCTCGACGACGGCGGCGACGCGACCCTGCTCGTACACAAGGGCACCGAGTTCGAGCGGGCCGGGGCGGTCCCGCCCGTCGAGTCCGCCGACTCCGAGGAGTACGCGGTCATCCTCGAGCTGCTGCACCGCTCGCTCGGCGAGGACGGCCAGCGGTGGACCCGGATCTCCGGCGGCATCAAGGGCGTGACCGAGGAGACCACCACCGGCGTGCACCGGCTCTACGAGATGCACCGGGCCGGCACCCTGCTCTTCCCGGCCATCAACGTCAACGACTCGGTGACCAAGAGCAAGTTCGACAACAAGTACGGCTGCCGGCACTCGCTCATCGACGGCATCAACCGCGCCACCGACGTGCTGATCGGCGGCAAGATGGCGGTCGTCATGGGCTACGGCGACGTGGGCAAGGGCTGCGCCGAGTCGCTGCGCGGCCAGGGCGCCCGGGTCGTGGTGACCGAGGTGGACCCGATCTGCGCGTTGCAGGCCGCCATGGACGGCTACCAGGTCGCCACCCTGGACGACGTTGTCGAGCAGGCCGACATCTTCATCACCGCCACCGGCTGCTTCGACGTCATCACCAACGAGCACATGGCCCGAATGAAGCACCAGGCCATCGTCGGCAACATCGGCCACTTCGACAACGAGATCGACATGGCCGGGCTGGCCAAGCGGTCCGACGTCGAGCGGATCAACATCAAGCCGCAGGTCGACCTGTGGCGCTTCGCCGACGGGCACGCCATCATCGTGCTCTCCGAGGGTCGCCTGCTGAACCTGGGCAACGCGACCGGGCACCCGAGCTTCGTCATGTCGAACTCGTTCGCCAACCAGACGATCGCCCAGATCGAGCTCTTCACCAAGACCGAGGAGTACCCGATCGGCGTCTACGTGCTGCCCAAGCACCTGGACGAGAAGGTGGCCCGACTGCACCTCGGCGCACTCGGCGCCAAGCTGAGCACGCTGACCAAGGAGCAGGCCGCCTACCTCGGCGTCTCCACGGAGGGTCCGTTCAAGCCGGATCACTACCGCTACTGATCGACACCTCTGGACCGGGTCGGCTGTTCGCAGCCGGCCCGGTCCGTCGTCTCCGCCCTGCCCCTGCGCTCCCGCGATCTGCCCTGCGCTCCCCGCGATCTTGCAGTTTCGGTTGGAACTTCGCGGCTTTGGGCGCGATATGTCGCCGCAGAAAGTGCAAGATCGCGGGAGCGGGGAGCGGGGAGCGGGGAGCGGGGAGCGGGGAGCGGGGTTCGGAACGCGGGGTCGGGGCTTGGTCAGGTGCGGCGGGTGGGGCGGAACCAGGTCCAGATGCACCAGGCCAGCCAGCCGAGCGAGACGAGGGTGGCCAGTGCCCGTAGGCGTAGTGCGCTGAGCAGCAGCACCACGGCCAGGACCGTCAACCACGGCAGGAATCCCCTCACGGCGCGATCTTCGCACAGTGGAGTTCGCCGTAGACAGGGTGAGCTTGTCGTGAACGACTTGACGACGACGCTGACCAGGAGGAAGGTATGCCTGCCCTAAGTCAACCAAGGCGTGCCTAACCTACTCGGAGCTCGGATGTTCGCCACCTACCTGATCGGTCTGCGGGAAGGGCTGGAAGCCACCCTGGTGGTCAGCATCCTGGTCGCCTTCCTGGTGAAGTCGCAGCGCCGGGACCGGCTGCCGCAGGTGTGGGCGGGCGTTGGCCTGGCCGTGGCGCTCTCGGTGCTCTTCGGCTGGCTGATCGAGTACACGTCGACCTCGCTGCTGTCCCGATCCGAGGATCGTGAGTTGTTCGAGGCGATCACCTCGGTCGCCGCCGTGGTCTTCGTGACCTGGATGATCTTCTGGATGCGCCGGGCCGCCCGGACCATCGCCGGCGAACTGCGGGGCAAGCTCACCGAGGCGCTGGCCGTCGGGTCCCTCGCCGTCGCCGGGATGGCGTTCCTCGCGGTGATCCGCGAGGGTCTGGAGACGGCGCTGATCTTCTACTCGGCCGCCCAGGGTGCGGCCGGCGACAGCGGCCCGCTGCTCGCGTTGATCGGCGGGATCGTCACCGCCGTGGTCCTCGGCGTGCTGCTCTACGCCAGCGCCCTGCGGATCAACCTCAGCAAGTTCTTCACCTGGACCGGCGCGCTGCTGATCCTGGTCGCCGCCGGCATCCTCAAGTACGGCGTGCACGACTTCCAGGAGGCCGGCGTCCTGCCCGGCCTGAACGACCTGGCTTTCGACATCACCAGCGTGCTCGACCCGAGCACCTGGTACGCGGCCCTGCTCGCCGGCATGTTCAACGTGACCCCCGCGCCCACAGTGCTGGAGACGATCGCCTGGGTCGCGTACGCCGTACCGGTGCTCCTGCTCTTCCTGCGACCGGCCCGGCGTAAGCCGGCACCCACCGCGACCACCACCACCGTCACCGAGCGCGGGGCCGACACCGGCGCTGAGGCAGAGGCGGCGTCCGCGCCGCAGCGTGCCTGACCTACGAGGAGAGACAGCTTCGATGCGTACCACCCAGTTCTTCGCGCTGGCCGCCGCCGGCGTGCTGGCCACGGCCGGTCTGGCCGCCTGCTCCGACTCCGACAAGGGCGACTCGGCCGGGTCCGGCGGACCGATCGTGGTCAAGGCCAGCGACACCGCCTGTGAGGTCGGCTCGACCGACCTGGGCGCCGGCACCGCCACCTTCAAGATCACCAATTCGGGTGCGAAGGTGACCGAGTTCTACGTGTACGCCGACGGCGACCGGGTGATGGGCGAGGTGGAGAACATCGCCCCTGGGCTGAGCCGCGAGCTGCACGTGGAGTTGCCGGCCGGCACGTATCAGACGGCCTGCAAGCCGGGGATGAGCGGCAAGGGCATCCGGGGCGCGCTCAAGGTCAGCGGGTCGGCGCAGCCGCTCACCGCCGACGCCGCGCTGGGTGACGCCACGGACAACTACCAGCGGTACGTGAAGAGCCAGACCAGCGCGCTGTTGGACAAGACCGAGGAGTTCGTCGGCGCGGTCAAGGCCGGCGATGTGGCGAAGTCCAAGGCGCTCTACCCGGTCGCCCGCACCTACTGGGAGCGGATCGAGCCGGTCGCTGAGATCTTCGGTGACCTCGACCCCAAGATCGACGGCCGCGAGGAGGTCCTCGAGGAGGGGATGGAGTTCACCGGCTTCCACCGGATCGAGAAGGACCTCTGGCAGTCCGGCGACATCTCCAAGGACGGCCCGATCGCCGACCGCCTGCTGGTGGATGTCAAGGAGATCGTGGCCAAGGCGAACGCCGAGAAGCTCTCCCCGCTCCAGCTCGCCAACGGTGCCAAGGAACTGCTCGACGAGGTGGCCAGCGGCAAGATCACCGGCGAGGAGGACCGCTACTCGCACACCGACCTGTGGGACTTCGCCGCCAACCTCGAAGGTTCCAAGGCCGCCGTGTCCGCCCTGCGGCCCGCGTTGCAGCAGCGCTCGCCGGAGCTGGTGAGTCAGCTGGACGCCGAGTTCACGAACGTCGAGGGCCTGCTCGGCAAGCACCGCGACGGCGACGGGTGGAAGCTGCACACCGCGCTGAGCAAGGCCGAGCTCAAGGAGCTCTCCGACGGGATCAACGCGCTCGCCGAGCCGATCAGCAAGGTCGCCGCGGCCGTCGCGAAGTGACCACCTGGCAGAAAGAGTCGAGTCGATGAGCGGAAGCAGGTTCACCCGGCGCCGGGCGATCACCCTGGCCGGCGCCGGGGTGGCGGGGGTCGCCGGAGTGGCGGCCGGCGCGGGGGCGCTGCTGAACGGCTCCCATGGCCCGGCCGCGGCGAGCGACCACCCGGCCGGGGCGGTGCCGTTCCACGGAGAGCACCAGGCCGGCATCGTCACCCCGGCGCAGGACCGGCTGCACTTCGTGGCCTTCGACGTGATCACCAAGGACCGGGCCCGACTCGTCGAACTGCTCCAGGAGTGGACGGCCGCCGCCGCCCGGATGACGGCGGGGCGCGACGCCGGGGTGCTGGGTGCGGTCGGCGGGATGCCGGAGGCCCCACCGGACGACACCGGCGAGGCGCTCGGCCTGCCTCCCTCGCAGCTCACCCTCACCATCGGTTTCGGGCCGACGCTGTTCCGCGACGCCGACGGACGGGACCGCTTCGGTCTCGCCGAGCGTCGTCCTGCCGCCCTCGCCGAGCTGCCGAAGTTTCCTGGCGACGCGTTGCAGCCGCAGCTCTCCGGCGGCGACCTCTGCGTCCAGGCCTGCTCCAACGACCCGCAGGTGGCGGTGCACGCGATCCGTAACCTGGCCCGGCTGGGCATGGGCGTGGTGAGCGTCCGCTGGTCGCAGCTCGGCTTCGGTCGCACCTCGTCGACCACCCGGGAGCAGGCCACCGCACGCAACCTCTTCGGGTTCAAGGACGGCACGGCCAACCTCAAGGCCGAGGACACCGACCTGCTGCGCGACCAGTTGTGGGTGCAGCCGGGCGACGGGCCGGACTGGATGGCCGGCGGCTCGTACCTGGTGACCCGCAAGATCCGAATGCTGGTGGAGACCTGGGACCGGACCTCCCTCGCCGAGCAGGAGGAGATCGTCGGCCGGGCCAAGGGCAGCGGCGCGCCGCTGGGTCGCGGCGACGAGTTCGACGAGCCCGACTTCGCCGCCCGGGGCGCGGACGGGAAGCCGGTGATCGCCGAGCACGCCCACGTCACGCTGGCCCACCCAAGCCGGAACGGCGGGGCCCAACTGCTCCGCCGGGGTTACAACTTCGTCGACGGCTCGGACGGCCTCGGCCGGCTCGACGCGGGCCTCTTCTTCATCGCCTACCAGCGTGATCCACGCCGTCAGTTCGTGCCGATCCAGACGCAGCTGGCCCGGCACGACGTGATGAACGAGTACCTGCGACACGTCTCCAGCGGGGTGTTCGCCTGCCCGCCCGGGGTACGCGACGGCGGGGAACACTGGGGGAGTGGGCTGTTCGGCTGACCGTCGTCCGGATGGCGACAGCCGGATCGGTCCGGCTTGCGGTGGCGCCGGGCGCCGCCAAAGGGGGATCATGGTGGCAGCCTGGCCCGCGGCCATCCGTGCGCCCAGGCACCGCAGCACGTGGCGCCGCCGCCGCGGACTGCTGGCACCCGGTTTGACGGCGGCGCTGAGCGTTACCGGCGGACGCCGGTCCCACCGAACTGAATGAGGATGCAATATTAATCCCATGAGAGCCCGCGTACTGGTGGTCGACGATGACCCCGCGCTCGCCGAGATGCTCGGCATCGTGCTGCGCAGTGAGGGTTTCCTGCCCTCTTTTGTGGCGGACGGCGAGCGGGCGTTGGCCGCTTTTCGCGACAGTCGTCCCGACATAGTGCTGCTTGACCTGATGCTTCCCGGCATGAGCGGGATCGACGTCGCCAGGTCGATTCGGGCGGAGTCCGGCGTGCCCATCGTCATGCTGACCGCCAAGAGCGACACCGTCGACGTCGTGCTCGGCCTGGAATCCGGCGCCGACGACTACGTGGTCAAGCCGTTCAAGCCCAAGGAGCTGGTGGCCCGGATGCGGGCCCGACTGCGCCGAGGCGAGGACGTGGCCCCGGAGATGCTCACCATCGGGCCGCCGGACAACCAGATCACCATCGACGTGCCCGCGCACACGGTGAGTCGCAACGACGAGGAGGTGAAGCTGACGCCGCTGGAGTTCGACCTGCTGGTCGCGCTCGCCCGCAAGCCACGTCAGGTCTTCACCCGCGAGGTGCTGCTCGAACAGGTCTGGGGCTACCGGCACGCGGCCGACACCCGTCTGGTCAACGTGCACGTCCAGCGGTTGCGGGCCAAGATCGAACCAGACCCGGAGCGACCGGAAATCATCCTCACCGTGCGGGGCGTGGGTTACAAGGCGGGGACCGGATAGCCTGGTCGCACTGTGTCGACCTCGCCGCCCCCACCCTCCCCGAGTACGGCAGCCCGCCGGCCCAGCGCCGGCGGGGAGCTCTGGCGTGCGGTGAGTGGTCGGGTCGCTCGTGCGGTGGGTCGGGCACACCAGACCTGGCGTCGCTCGCTCCAGGTTCGGGTCGTGACCATCACGCTGGTCGCGTCCAGCCTCCTGGTCGGCGGGTTCGCGTTCCTGATCGCTGACAAGATCACCACCATTCTGCTCGACAGCGCGCGCAGCGACGTCCGGCAGCGGGTGACAACCGGCGCCAGCTACGCGGCCAAGCAGGTCTCCTTCTACGGCCAGCCGCAGGAGGCGCAGCTCCAGGAGACCATCGACGGCACCGTCAACTACCTTGCCGGCGGCGACCCCCAGCAGACCAGCGGCGTGGTGGTGGCGATCACCGCCGACGACTATCCCAACGACATCCAGACGCGCACCTCCCCGTCGGCGAACGTGCAGCCGCTGATCAGCCCCGAGCTGCGGGCCGCGATCGCCGACGGCAAGGTGGCGAGTCAGATCCGCACCGGGCGACTCACCGGCGAGACCACCAAATACCTTGTCTACGGCTCGCCGGTGCCCACCCGCTTCGGCCAGATCGAGCTCTACTACCTGGTCCCGCTGGGCCGGCAGGACGTCACCGCCGCCGACGCCCGCGCCACGGTGGTGGCCACCGGGGTCGCGCTGGTGATCCTGCTCGGGTTGCTCGCGGCGCTTGTCACCCGGCTGGTGGTCAACCCGGTCCGGGTCGCCGCACGAACCGCCCAGCGGCTCTCCGCGGGCCTGCTCGACCAGCGGATGGTGGTCAACGGCGAGGACGACCTGGCCCTGCTCGCCGCGTCGTTCAACCAGATGGCCACCAACCTGCAACGGCAGATCCTGCGCCTGGAAGAGATGTCCCGGTTGCAGCGCCGCTTCACCTCGGACGTCTCCCACGAGCTGCGTACCCCGCTGACCACGGTGCGGATGGCCGCCGACCTGATCTTCGCTGAGCGCGACGAGTTCGACCCCGCCGTAGCCCGCAGCGCCGAGCTGCTCCAGGCCGAGTTGGACCGCTTCGAGGAGCTGCTGACCGACCTGCTGGAGATCAGTCGGTTCGACGCGGGCTTCGCCATGCTGGATTCCGAGCCGACCGACCTGGTGCCGGTGGTGCACCGGGTGGTCGACCGGCTGGCGGGCCTGGCCGAGCGGGTGGGCGTACCGATCGAACTCGACCTGCCGGGCACGCCGGTCATCGCCGAGGTCGACCCGCGCCGGGTCGAGCGGGTGTTGCGCAACCTGGTCGGCAACGCCGTCGAGCACGGTGAGGCCCGCCCGGTGCTGATCACCCTCGGTATCGACGAGACCGCCGTGGCGATCACGGTCCGCGACCACGGCGTGGGGCTGAAGGTCGGCGAGGAGAAGCTGGTGTTCAACCGGTTCTGGCGGGCGGACCCATCGCGGGCCCGGCAGACCGGGGGCACCGGGCTGGGCCTGTCGATCAGCCTGGAGGACGCACGGCTGCACGGCGGCTGGCTGGAGGCGTGGGGTGCTCCCGGGCAGGGCGCGCAGTTCCGACTCACCCTGCCGGCCCGTGCTGGCGATCGGCTGACCACCTCACCGCTGCGGCTGGTGCCGGCCGACGCCGCCCTGCCGTTCGGCGGCCCCCGCGACGGTGGGCCACTGGCCATCGGTCCCGGCACCGGCGGGGCACTGGCGATCGGTCCGGCTCCGGCCGGGGACGGGCAGCGGACGGAGGTGCGCTCGTGAGACGGCCGACTCTGCTCGGAACCCTCGGCGTGATGGTGCTGCTGGGCGCCGGCTGTGGCATTCCGGCGGCATCCGACGTGCGGGTGGACGGCAAGGGCAGCGCCGCGACCGAGGCCGGTGTGATCAGCCGGGGCAGTGAGCCACCGACGCGCACGGCCAGCGGCAGCGTCAACGAGACGTTCGTCCGCAACTTCCTGTCCGCCGCCGCCGGCGAGCCGGATCGGGCGTACGAGCGGGTCAAGGCGTTCATCGCCCCGGAGGACAAGACTCGCCTGCAGGACAAGAAGGGCAGCGAGGTCGCGCTGAACGTGGTCCGGCTGCGCGAGGCGGTCTACACCCTCAACAGCGACTCGACCACGACCGTCAAGATCGCCGTGCAGCAGATCGGGGTGCTGCGCACCAACGGCATCCTGGCCCCACCGGTGGCGACCGAGACGGAGTACGAGTTCGGCCTGCGCAGCGCGTCCTTCAACGGCGGCGTCAACGATGACCGGGCCGGCCTCTACGTCATCAACCCGCCCAACGTGCTGCTGCTCAGCGACACCGCCCTTCGGGAGTACTACCAGGACGAGACGATCTACTTCTGGAGTTCGGACCGCAGCCGCCTGGTGCCCGACCAGCGCTACCGACCGCAGGCGGTGCCGGTCGAGCGGCAGGTCAACGAGGTGGTGAAGTGGCTGGTCGGTGGCCCCTCCGACTGGTTGCGCCCGGGAGTCGTCGGGCTGCCCGACCGCACCGAGCTGATCAACAACGCCACCGGCGGCAACGGTCGGTGGGAGGTCAACCTGGACATGTCCGGCGACGACCAGAGCGGGATCGATCAGTTGATCACGCAGATCGCCTGGTCGCTGGGCGACTTGACCGGTCAGCTGGAGTTGAAGATCCGCAACAACGCGCAGCCCGTGGTGGACCTGGGCGAGCGACGAGACGCCCGGGTGCTCTACCCGTATGCCACCAGCCCGCAGCGGTTCGGCGTGTACGACGGCGCGATCCACCCACTCGACTTCGACGGCGAGCCCAGCGGCACGGTGCCGTTGACACCCGAGGCCAACCGTAACGTCGTCTCCGCCAGCCTCGGGCTGGCCAAGGACCGCCGGATCCTCGCCGCGATGGTGGTCGCCAGCAGCGGCAAGAACCGGTACCGACTCGCCGTGGGCACGGGTGCCGACCCGGTCTCCGTGGTCAGCCGCAGCGGCGCCGAATACTCCTCGATCGGCCGACCGGTCTGGCTGCGTACGGTCGACAACCGCCCCAGCCGTGGCCTCGTCGTGGCCGACGGGCAGCTCTACCGGTTCGACGAGGCGGCCCGGATGTATCCGGTGCCGCTCAACCTGCCCTCCGGCGCGGTCACCGCGGTGGCCGCCGGGTTGGACGGCCAGCGGGTGGCGCTGATCGTCGGCGGCCGTCTCTACGTCGCCGCGGTCAACCTCGACGGCGGCGGGGCATCCATCGGCCCGCCCCGAGAGCTGGTCACTTCGCTGACGAACCCGACGGCTGTCGACTGGGGCAGGGAGGACCAGCTGGTGGTGGCGGGGTCGGTCGGCCAGCCGGCGATCTACGAGATCAGTGTCGACGGCGCCTTGGAGACACCGTTGCGGACCGACCTCGGCGCCAAGGTCACCCACCTGACCGCGTACCCGACCAACCGCAGTGTGCGGACGCCCGGCGGGGCGTACATGTACGAGGCGAACGGGGTGGCCTACCGCAGCAGCCCGTTCGAACGGATCGAGCCCGGCCGGGTACGCGACATCGCCCCGGTGCCGACCGGTGTCCGGCCGAGCAACCCGTCGGCGCCGTTCTTCCTCTACTGACACGGTGAGCGGGCTCTGGGCGGACCTCGCCGACCTGGTGCTGCCCGCCGACTGCGCCGGTTGTCGGGAGCGCCGACCCGGCCTGCGGCACGGGGTCTGCCCAGCCTGTGTCGTGGCGCTGGGTGCATTGCGGCCACGGGCGGTCCGCCCCACCCCCGCCCCGCCGGGCCTGCCGTCCTGCGTCGCCCTCGGCCCGTACGCGGGTCCGCTGCGCGAGGCCCTGCTGGCGTACAAGGAACACGGCCGACACGGGCTTGCTCGTCCGCTCGGCGCGCTGCTCGCCGAGGTCGTCGCGGCGGCCGTCGGTGGGGCCCGTCCGCTGGCGTTGGTTCCGGTCCCGGACACCGCGGCAGCGGCCCGATCCCGCTACGGGGACCACCTCGACCGGCTGGCCCGGCACTGC
The DNA here is from genome assembly GCF_040649115.1 of Micromonospora sp. NPDC049049. Lineage (NCBI taxonomy): Bacteria > Bacillati > Actinomycetota > Actinomycetes > Micromonosporales > Micromonosporaceae > Micromonospora > Micromonospora sp. NPDC049049. The sequence goes on from NZ_JBEZEX010000007.1 coordinate 121,031, forward strand.
GCGGCCCGGCTCAACCGGAGCGGTTGGGCGGTGCGGGTGCACCGTCCGCTGCGGGCGTCACCCCGGCCCGACTCGGTCACCCTGGACAGCGCCGGGCGCGCGGCGGCGGCCGAGGCGGCCTTCCAGCCCCGCCCGATGGGGCCGCTCCGGGGTCGTGCCGGGGCCGCGGCACCGGTCGTGGTGCTGCTCGACGACATCGTCACCACCGGCGTGACCCTCGCCGCCGCGAGCCGCGTGCTGACCGCGACAGGATGGGCACCGGGTGTTGCGGCGGTGCTCGCGGCGACCGAGAAAAGGCACCAGTCGTAACCCATAGTGTTTCCGTTTCACCCGTTGGTGTATGAGCTGCGAAAAATCCTGGGTCGTCTCGGCAACATGGGGTGACTGCCGGGCAAACAAGAGTTAGCGTTTCGCTGTCGGGGGTAGGAGGTCGTTCCCACCACCCTCGGCGGTGAGAGGAGGCGTAGCCGTACCAACCGGTCGACGCCAGCGGGTCTCCCCACGGCGCGCGGCCGGGCAACCGGATCGAAGACCGTCCGAAAAAGGGAGGTCACGTGGACATCGTGGTCAAGGGCCGAAACGTCGAAGTGCCGGACCATTACCGGGTACACGTAGCCGAGAAACTCGCGAAGATCGAACGCTACGACCACAAACTTATTCGCGTTGATGTCGAGCTGTTTCACGAGCGCAATCCGCGCCAGGCCGACCACTGCCAGCGGGTGGAGATCACCTGCGTTTCCCGGGGCCCGGTCATGCGGGCCGAAGCCTGCACGAACGACTTCTACAGCGCGCTCGACGCGGCCATCGCGAAGCTCGACACCCGGCTGCGCCGCGCGGCCGACCGCCGCCGCGTACACCGGGGTCGGCACGCGCCGATCTCCGTCGCCGAGGCCACCGCTGGCCTGCCGGTCGCGGACCTGGTGCCCAACGCGCTGAGCGCGGCGAGCGATGGCGCCCGCGCCGGCACCGCCGTTGCCGAACGGGTCGAAGAGGAGCACGACGACCAGCCGTGGCACATCGCCCGGGAGAAGGTGCACCCGGCGGAGCCGATGACCATCGACGACGCGTTGTTCGAGATGGAACTGGTCGGCCACGACTTCTACCTTTTCCAGGACAAGGAGTCCGGCCGCCCCAGCGTCGTCTACCGGCGCCACGCGTACGACTACGGCATCATCTCTCTCGCCACCTGACCGGCAGCTCGTGGGGTTGCGGTGGGGTGCCCCCACCACAACCCCGCGACACCGGTCAGCGGAGGTCGGCGGGCAGCAACGCGAAGGTCAGGTCGTCCAGGCGGGCGCCGGCCAGTCCGGGCAGTCGCCCGCGCTGAACTGCCTCGCGCCGAAAACCGACCCGCTCCAGCACCCGGTGCGACGCGGCGTTGTCCGGCACCGTTCCGGCCGACAGCCGGGCGATACCGACCGAGCCGAACGCCCAGCCCGCGAGCAACCGGACCGCCCGCGTCGCGTACCCCCGGCCGCGCCACTCCGGCAGCAACGCGTAGCCGACCGATGCCTCGCCGGCGGCCACGTCGGTGTACGACAAGCCGCAACTACCCACGGGCTCGCCGCTGGTCACGTCAGTGATCATCAGCCTGGCGATCTCGCCGGTCAGCCAGCCGCTCTGCGCGAGACGACAACGCCGCTCGACCGCCTCGCGGGTCGGCGGCACCGGCGGCGCCTGGTTCGCCACCACCTCGGGTCGGCTGTGCAACCGGTACATCAGCGCCGCGTCGTCCGGCGCGAGGGGGCGCAGCGCCACCACCTGGTCGGTGAGCACCCCGCCGGGCAGGTCGGGCAGCAGCCGGGCGGTCGGGCCGGGCGGATCACCGGTGACGCGTACCCAGGCCAGCAGATCGTGCCGGCCCGCGTCGCGGGACGCACCGGCCGACCGGCGCAGACCCTCGTAGCGGAAGCCGGCGGCCAGCGCGACCCGTTGGCTCGGACCGTTCTCCGGTTCGGTGAGCAGTTCCAGCCGGGCTGCCCCGGCGGCGAACGCGTGCTCGCTCAGCACGCGGGTCGCCGCGGTGGCCAGCCCGCGACCGCGGGCCGCCGGCCGCATCCAGTAGCCGATCTCCAGCTGACCGCGGGCGGGCACCGGGTTGTTCAGCCCCACCGCGCCGAGCAGCCGATCGGTCGCGGGGTCCGCGACGGCGTACGCCGTGCCGCCGCCGGTCCAGGCCGCCGGGGCGCCGACGTCGATCCACCAGCGGGCGTCGGCCTCGGTGTACGGCGTCGGGAGGTTCGACACGAACCGTTGGGTCAGCGGGTCCGCGCAGCCGTCGACGACGTCGGCGCTGTCCTCCGGGCGGAAGGGGCGCAGCCGCACCCCGTGCGCCTCGACGACCGGCCGCAGACTCATCCCAGATCCTTCGCGAGGAGCGCACCGACCCACACGTCCACCCGCTCGCCCCGGTGCTGCACGCCACCCCGGGCCGTCCCCTCGACCAGGAAGCCCGCCTTCTCCGCCGCTCGCCGGGAGGCGGTGTTGCCCACGTTCGCCCTCCACTCGATCCGCGCCAGGCCCAACGTGCTGAAGCCCCAGGCGCTGAGCGCGACCAGCGCGGCGGGCAGGTAGCCCCGGCCCCGGGCCGCCGGCGCGGTCATGAATCCGGTGTCGGCCACCAGCGGGTCGGTGGGGGAGAGCCGCAGGTCGAGCGTCCCCACGTACCGGTCGTCGGCGTCGGCGATCATGAAGCAGGCGGCGTCCCCCCGAGCCCAGGAGTCGCGGCCGTACGCCTGGTAGCCCTCCGCGTCGGCCCGGTCGTACGGGTCCGGCACCGTCGTCCAGCGGATGGTCTCCGGGTCCCGGCAGGTCTGCACCACCGCGTCCAGGTCCTTCTCCTCCATGGGCCGTAGCCGCAGCTCGCCGGCCCCGGTCTCGGCGAACAGAACGGGCTGCGGGCGGCCGAAGACGGCGGCCCGACGGGCGGCGAGGGTGCCCGGCCCGGCCGGACCGGCCGACCCGGCGGCCGGCACCTCGCCGGGCAGCAGCGAGCCGATCCAGCCGTCCGCGCTTCCGGGCAGCAGCGCCGGGTCGGCCAGCCGCAACCTGCCGTCGATCCGGAAACCGGCCCGGAGGGCCACCAGCCGGGAGGCGTGGTTGCCCACCTCGGCCTGCCAGATGAGCCGGCGAAGCCCGAGGGTGCCGAAGGACCAGCGGGCCACCGCCCGGGTGGCCCGGACCATCACGCCTCGACCACGCGCCCAGGGTGCCGTCCAGTAGCCGATCTCACCGGTGCCGTCCTCGCCGATCGAGGTGAGCCCGCTGGAACCCAGCAGCTCCCCGGTGTCCGGGTCGCAGACCGCGAACGGTGCCCCGGTGCCCTCGGCCCAGGCCTTCCGGCTCATCTCGGTGACAAATCCGTGGGCGTGTTCCGGCCGGTACGGGCGCGGTACGGTGGTCCAACGCTGAATGTCCGGGTCCTGGCAGGCTCGGTGCACGGCCTCGGCATCCGTCTCTCGCCAGGGTCGCAGCAGCACGCCGTCCTCGATGATCTCCACGAGCTCCACCCGTGCATCCTGCCGCAGCGTTCGCCGACGGCGTAACCGGATAACGTTTGGGGCGTGTGCAGGACGCGAGTTATGTCGGGTTCGGCGGGGTCGAGCACCGCCACCAGTGACCATCGCGCCGATGAAGCGCCTACGATGGTTCGAGACTGTCTAGGGGAGCGTTGATCCGTGTCGATTCTGGAAAAGGTCCTTAACGCGGGCGAGGGCCGCATGGTGCGCCGCCTCAAGGCGATCGCCAATGCCGTCAGCTCGATCGAGGACGACTACGTCAACCTCACCGACGAGGAACTGGCCGGCATGACCGAACAGTTCCGGGAGCGGCTCGACGAGGGTGAGACCCTCGACGACCTGCTGCCGGAGGCGTTCGCGGTTGCCCGTGAGGCGTCCGCCAGGGTGCTCGGCCAGCGCCCGTACGACGTCCAGGTGATGGGCGGCGCGGCGCTTCACTTCGGCAACATCGCCGAAATGAAGACCGGTGAGGGCAAGACGCTGACCTCGGTCATGGCCGTCTACCTCAACGCGCTCTCCGGCAAGGGCGTCCACGTGATCACGGTCAACGACTACCTCGCCCAGCGTGACGCGGCGTGGATGGGCCGGGTGCACGAGTTCCTCGGGCTGACCGTCGGCGTGGTGCTGCCCAACCGGCCGGCAAGTGAGCACAAGGCCGCCTACGAGTGCGACATCACCTACGGCACCAACAACGAGTTCGGCTTCGACTACCTGCGCGACAACATGGCCTGGTCGAAGGAAGAGCTGGTGCAGCGCGGGCACAACTTCGCGGTGGTCGACGAGGTCGACTCCATCCTGATCGACGAGGCCCGCACCCCGCTGATCATCTCCGGCCCGGCCGAGCACTCCGCCCGCTGGTACGGCGAGTTCGCCGGCGTGGTGGCCCGGCTCCAGGCCGGCACCGACGGCGAGGGCGACTACGAGGTCGACCACTCCAAGCGCACCATCGCGGTGACCGAGCGGGGTGTCGCCAAGGTCGAGGACCGGCTCGGCATCGACAACCTGTACGAGTCGGTGAACACCCCGCTGGTCGGCTACCTCAACAACGCCATCAAGGCCAAGGAGCTCTACAAGCGCGACAAGGACTACATCGTCAGCGACGGTGAGGTCCTGATCGTCGACGAGTTCACCGGTCGCATCCTGCACGGCCGTCGCTACAACGAGGGCATGCACCAGGCGATCGAGGCCAAGGAGGGGGTGGAGATCAAGCAGGAGAACCAGACCCTGGCCACCATCACCCTCCAGAACTACTTCCGCCTCTACGAGAAGCTGTCCGGGATGACCGGTACGGCGCAGACCGAGGCGAGCGAGTTCAACAAGGTCTACAAGGTCGGCGTCGTGACCATTCCGACCCACCGCCCGATGGTTCGCGAGGACCGGCCGGACGTCATCTACAAGACCGAGAAGGCCAAGTTCAACGCCGTCATCGAGGACATCGCCGAGCGGCACCAGATGGGCCAGCCGGTGCTGGTGGGCACCGTCTCGGTGGAAAACTCCGAGATCCTCTCCCAGCTGCTGCGGCGCCGTGGCATCCCGCACAACGTGCTGAACGCCAAGTTCCACGCCCGGGAGGCCGAGATCGTCGCCCAGGCCGGGCGTAAGGGCGCGGTCACCGTGGCGACCAACATGGCCGGCCGCGGCACCGACATCCTGCTCGGCGGCAACGCCGAGTTCCTCGCCGCGAACGAGCTGCGCCAGCGTGGCCTCGACCCGCTGGAGAACGAGGAAGAGTACGCCAAGGCGATGGAGGAGGTCCTTCCGACCTGGAAGCAGGCCTGCGACGCCGAGGCGGAAGAGGTCTCGGCCGCCGGCGGCCTCTACGTGCTGGGCACCGAGCGGCACGAGTCCCGGCGGATCGACAACCAGCTGCGTGGTCGTGCCGGCCGGCAGGGCGACCCGGGCGAGTCCCGTTTCTACCTGTCCCTTCAGGACGAGCTGATGCGGCGCTTCCGGGCCGGAGCGGTCGAGGCGGTGATGGAGCGCTTCAACATCCCGGAGGACGTGCCCATCGAGTCGAAGATGGTCACCCGGCAGATCAAGAGCGCCCAGGCCCAGATCGAGGGTCAGAACGCCGAGATCCGCAAGAACGTGCTCAAGTACGACGAGGTGCTCAACAAGCAGCGCCAGGTCGTCTACGCCGAGCGGCTCCGGGTGCTCAACGGTGAAGACCTCTCCGACCAGGTCCGCAACATGATCGACGACACCGTCGAGGCGTACGTGCGGGGCGCCACCTCCGACGGCTACGGCGAAGACTGGGACCTCGATCAGCTCTGGTCCAGCCTCAAGCAGCTCTACCCGGTCGGCGTGACGATCGAGGAGTTGGAAGAGGAGGCCGGTGGCTCCCGGGCCGGCATGGACGCCGACTTCCTGGTCGCCCGCCTCAAGGACGACGCCAACGCCGCGTACGACCGGCGTGAGGAGCAGCTCGGCACCGAGGGGGTGCGCCAGCTCGAGCGGATGGTGCTGCTCCAGGTCATCGACCGCAAGTGGCGCGAGCACCTCTACGAGATGGACTACCTCCAGGAGGGCATCAACCTCCGGGCGTACGCCCAGCGCGACCCGGTGGTGGAATACCAGCGCGAGGGCTTCGACATGTTCGCCACCATGATGGAGGGCATCAAGGAGGAGACAGTCGGTTTCCTCTACAACGTCGACGTCCAGGTGACCGAACCGGAGCCCGAGGAGGGGGCCGACGAGGTCACCCTGCTCGACAAGCCGGTGGAGATCCGGGCCAAGGGCCTCAACCAGGCACCGCGGCGGCAGGGCCTGCAATACTCCGCCCCCACCATCGACGGTGAGGCCAGCCCGGGCGCGGTCGCCTTGGAGCAGGCAGAACAGCAGGCTCCGGCGCTCGGTGTGGGCCGACCGGCTCCGGGTGCTCCGGCGGCACCGGGGCGGAGCGCGCCGTCCGCGCCGCAGCGGCCGGCATCCGGGCTGCGTGGCCCGGCTGTTCCGTCGGCTGCTGCCCGTCGGCCGGCACCGAACCAGGCGGAGGCGAGCAACGGCCCGTCCCGCAACGCACCGTGCCCGTGTGGCTCGGGCCGCAAGTACAAGCGCTGCCACGGCGCGCCCAACGGCGGCAACTGACCAACAGCAGCTGCACCGACAGCGTCTGACCGACGGGTCCCGGCCGACCAGGCCGGGACCCGTCGGTGTTCTTGTGAGCCTCGCGACCGACCGGGGCAGGCGGGTCAGAGCACGTGCAGGGCGACACAGAGCCAGCGGCCCCGGCGATGTTCGAGGCGCAGGGCCATCGCCCAACTTCGGCCGCCCGTGCCGGTGAGGACGGCTGCCGCCTCCACTGCGGTCTCCCGGGGCTCACAGACCCGCAGGCGTAGCAGCCGGACCAGTGGCCGGCCGCTACGGCGGCGGGATGTCCCGGCCCGGCCGGATGCGCGGGCGAGCTCGGTCAGCAGGTCGCCCGCTCGGGTCGGGTCGAGTAGCGCTCGCACCTGGGTCGGCGAACGGTAGCCGTTGACCACCTCCAGGCAGGTGCCGACGAAGCGGTGCGCGGCCCGGGTGGTTTCCGGTGCGGTCGACGGCGGCAACGACGCGACCGGGTGGGTGGTGGACCGGCTGGGCACCGGGCGCAGGGCTGCTCGCCGCTCCGCCGGCCGGACCGGGCTGGGCCGGGTGGAGGCGAACAGGTCGAGGGCGAGTTGACCGTCGGTCGGCCCCGGCCAGTACGACCCGTCGCTCTCGTCCACGTAGGGCGGGTCGAAGGGCGGAACGGGGCGTAGCCGCACTGGTGGTCGCGAAGGACCGGGTCGTGCTCCGTTCATCAGGGCCCCTTCGATCTTGCGTTTGCCTACGTTTGCCTCCGACAAGCTCGATTCTGAGTGACAGAACGGCCTCGGTCAATGGCTTCGCGGTGGCCTCGACTGGACGGAGGGCATGATCCACTCGGGTTTCTTGATAGCGCGGTGTCCCAGCGGCCTCAATGCCCCGACTTCCGTGAAACCGAGTGGATCATCCGCTCGGGCGGGGCTCGGCGCGTCGGATGGGCGGGCGGGCTGGGGCTCTGCTACTCGGGGTCGCGGTCGACCAGCGGGTTGCTCTGCACCCAGTCTGCCGTTTCATCGTATTTGCGCGCTATGTACTCCTCCAGCCGGGTGCGCTCTACGCGCCACTGGCCGCGCCCGCCGATCTTGATCGCCGGCAGTTCACCGCTGCGCACCATGTGGTAGACCTGCGAGTCCGACACGTTGAGCTCGGCGGCCACGTCGGAGAGCAGCAGGAACCTGGGTTCCACAGAAACTCCCGGGGTTGATGTCGTTTGGCTCAGTTTGCCACCGACAGACCTCGCCGCCCAGCGCCGCACCGGTTCAGTGGCCGACCAACCCGCGCGGACACACCGGCGGGAAACTTCCACCGGCCGGAGGCGGGGTGTATGACGGTCACGGCGTGCGGCATGATCTGCGCCCGTGCCGGCGGCCGCCGGTGGAGGACGACGCGGGGAGACGACCGGTGACCGACGAGCTTGTCCGGGTGTACGTGCCGGCGACCGTACCGATGCTGGCCCGGCTTCGCGAGGAGGGGCTGGCCGCCGACCAGGCGCACGCCGTGACTCCGGCGCTTCGTGAGTGGTACGCCGAGGGTGACGAGGAGGAGTTGGAGTACGTCGCCTTCACCCGCGCAGCCCAGGACGCCCTGCACCTGCTCCGGGCCGATCCGACCGCTCCCCGGCGTCGCGTCGTCGTCTCGGTCGACCTGCCGTCGGCGGCGGTCGGGCGCGGCGACGGTGAGCTCGGCTCCAGCGTTGTGACGTTGACCGACGCCGTGCCGGTGGGTGCCGTCGCGGCCATCCACGTGGATAGCGCGGACGCGGCCGAGGAGGTCGGCGCGGCTGCCGACGTGGTGGCCGAGGCGGCGGCTGGTGACCCGGACGCCCAGTTCACCGTCGACGGCGCCGAGGACCACGAGCTGGAGTGGTACGACGTGACGGAGCTGGACCAGGTTCTCAACGCCACCGACTGACCGGGAACACCGGCCCAGACCGCCCGAGCTGCCCCCGGCTCCGATCATGGAGTTGTGGTGGTGAACATAAGCCGCACAGGCGGGTGAACCGCCCACCACAACTCCATGATCGACCGGGAAAGGGGGGCGGCTGCGCGGGGCGGGCTCAGCGCGTTGGGTCGGCCTTTGCCGGGTCGGCTTCGGAGGTTTCAGGTGCGTCGAACGTCTCGGCCGGGTCGGCGTCGAACGCCTTGGCGTAGCCCGGCTTGTCGTCCGCCGGGTCGGCCTGGTCCGCGACGGGGTTCGGGTCGCTGGCGGGTTCGTCGTCGTCACTGTGGGCGGGGCTGAGCGTGCGGCCGAACGCGATGAGCGCGGTCAGCGCCCCCACGAAGAGCACCCAGATGCCGTTGTCGACCCGCGAGGTGCCCAGCGAGGTCTGGGCTACCGCGTCCGCCTCACTGAGCGCGCTGGCGAGGTCGAGCAGCGACCGGCCACCAACCCTGATGATCACTTCGGCGAGCAGCAGGAGGAGCCCCGGGCCGGCGCCGGCGAGCAGGTACGCCGGCCAGCGCAGCGTCGGTGCCTCGGGATCGCGGCGGACGGCTCGACGCCGCGCCCAGGTCAGGTAGCCGAAGGCCAGTAGCCCGGCGAGCAGCCCGGCGACGAGCGATTCGGTACGGGAAACCCACTTGGCTGCGTTGATCAACGACTCCTGGCTGTCGCCGGAGCCGAAGAGGTCGAACAGCGGGTCCCGGGCGCGGCTGAACGCGACCACGAAGATCAGCGTGCCCAGGGCGGCGGTGACCACAGCACCGATCGCCGGGGCGGTCCGCGCGCCGGCCAGCGCGCCCCCGATGATCGCCGCGGCCGCCGTGGTGCCGGCGATCACGTTGGTGGTGGACGTGTCGAAGTAGGTGAGGTTGATGGCCACCGCGGCGGCGAGCCCGACCAGCATTCCGCCGCCGATCGCCCCGGCGAAGCGCAGGGTGGCCCAGTCGCCGTACCGGCGGGCCAGCAGGTTGCCGGCGGCCAGCGCGACGGCCGCCCCGGCCACCAGCGCGGCCGAGATCACGCCGGGCAGGGCGAACGCGGAGAGGCTGATCGCCGTGACCCCGGCCGCCGCCGAGGTGATGGCCTCCCGGGTGGACCAGAGCATGGCGGCCAACCAACCGAGCGCCAGCAGCGCGAGCACTGCGGCGCCGGGGGCGGGAAGCGGCCGACTGCCGGCGCTGGCCGCGTCGACCGCCGGCTCGTCCGACTCAGCGGCCGGGACGCGGCCGGGCTGCTTGGTCATCGTCTCCCCTTCGAGGCGGCAGGTCACCGACCATTCAGGGTACGCGGGCCTGCTGGCCTGCCTGTCGCCCCGGGACGGCGGGACGGATCGAGGCCGGTCGGTAAGGGGAGGAGGGGTGGGGCGGTCCTTGGCGCGGGGCGGTGGCGGAAGTGGGTCGCGCGGCCCGTCGTGGGAGAATCACGGGAGGTCCCGCCGCTGCTCGGCCTCCCGTGCGGCGTCCGGTGTCCGGCCATCCGGTCGGTGCCCGCGGGTCCGGTTTCGCCACTGCTGTCGAGATCGCCAGGAGCCTTGATGGATGCCGTGTTCTCCGTTCCCGAGCCGCGCAACGAGCCGGTTCGCAACTACGAGCCGGGCAGCCCCGACCGGGACCGGCTCCAGCGGCGGCTGACCGAGCTCGCCGCCGAGCGCATCGACCTGCCGATGACCATCGGCGGTGAGCAGCGGATGGCCGGCGGTGATCCGATCAACGTGGTGCAGCCGCACAAGCACGCCCACGTGCTGGGGGTGACCGGGCACGCCACCCACGACGACGCCCGCGCCGCGACCAGGGCGGCCAAGGACGCCGCGCCGATGTGGCGGGCGCTGCCCTTCGAGGAGCGCGCCGCGATCTTCCTGCGAGCCGCCGAACTGCTCGCCGGCCCCTGGCGGGACACGCTCAACGCCGCCACCATGCTCGGTCAGTCGAAGACCGCGATCCAGGCGGAGATCGACGCGGCGTGCGAGTTCATCGACTTCCTGCGGTTCAACGTGCACTTCGCGCGTCGCCTGCTCGAGGAGCAGCCGGCGTCCTCGCCCGGCGTCTGGAACCGCTTCGACCACCGGCCGCTGGAGGGCTTCGTCTACGCGGTCACCCCGTTCAACTTCACCGCCATCGCCGGCAACCTGCCGTCGGCGCCGGCCCTGCTGGGCAACACCGTGGTCTGGAAGCCGGGCCCGACCCAGCAGTTCGCCGCGCACTTCACGATGCGGCTGTTCGAGGCCGCCGGCCTGCCGCCCGGCGTGATCAACATGGTCACCGGTCGGGGCGAGGAGGTCTCCGATGTCGTGCTCGCCGACCCGGATCTGGCCGGCATCCACTTCACCGGTTCGACGAAGGTCTTCCAGCAGTTGTGGCGGACCGTGGGCGACAACATCTCCCGTTACCGGGGCTACCCGCGCCTGGTCGGCGAGACCGGCGGCAAGGACTTCGTCGTCGCGCACACCAGCGCCGACGTGGACGCTCTGCACACCGCGCTGATCCGTGGCGCGTACGAGTACCAGGGCCAGAAGTGCTCGGCGGCCTCGCGGGCGTACGTGCCGCGCTCGATCTGGGAGGGTGGGCTGCGGGACCGGCTGGCCGCCACCGCCGACTCGCTGACCTACGGCGACGTGACCGACTTCGGCAACTTCGGCGGTGCGGTCATCGACGACAAGGCCTTCGCCCGGCACACCGCCGCGCTGGAGCTGATCGCCGGTGACGACAGCTGCCGGGTGCTGGCCGGCGGCACCGCCGACGACTCGGTCGGCTACTTCGTGCGACCGACGCTCTTCGAGTGCGGCGACGCCGCTCACGAGACCTTCACCACCGAGTACTTCGGGCCGATCCTGGGCGTGCACGTGTTCGACGACGCCCGCTTCGACGAGGTCGTCGCGCAGGCGGAGTCGATCGCCCCGTACGCGCTGACCGGCTCGGTGTTCGCCACCGACCGCCGGGTCGTCGAGTCGGTCGGCGAGCGGATGCGGTACGCGGCCGGCAACTTCTACATCAACGACAAGCCGACCGGCGCGGTGGTCGGGCAGCAGCCCTTCGGTGGCGCCCGCGCCAGCGGCACCAACGACAAGGCCGGCTCCTGGCTGAACCTGGTCCGCTGGGTCTCCCCGCGGACGATCAAGGAGACCTTCGTGCCGCCGACCGACCACACGTACCCCCACATGGGCTGACCGGCGACGACCCGCCGGCGGCGCGTGGGCGCCGCCGGCGGGATGCCCGGAATGTGGCAATCCATCGATAGTCCTCAACGGACAGTCTGCCGCCGACAGTGCACTTAGGAAGTCCTGTCGGGTGGCAAACCGGCAAATCCTGGACGCCGGGTGCGCAAAGTGGCAGCGTAGTGGCCATGGCGGATTCCGGAGTCAACCCTACGGCGGCGGCCCTTCTCGGCCTCCTCCACGAGGGCCCGATGACAGGCGGTCAGTTGATGGCCGCCGCTGAGCGCCGTCTGGCGCCGTACTGGTCGATGACCCGCAGTCAGGTGTACCGCGAGTTGCCGGTGCTGGCTGAGCGGGGTTACGTGCGGCTCGGCAAGCCGGGCCCGCGGATGAGCCAGCCCTACGCACTCACCGCCAGCGGAAAACGGACGTTTTCCCGCTGGCTCGCGGAGAACCCGGGGCGGGACACCATCCGCAACCCGATAGCGCTCCGGATGGCGTTCGGCAACCTGCACTCCGCCAGCCAGCTGAAGGGCCTTTACGCCTCGGCCAACGAATACCACACCGAGGCCCTCGCCCAGGTGCGGGAGCAGGTGAAGAACGCCAAACGGGACGGCGAGACGTACGACGCCAGCGCGCTGGAGTTCGCCGTCGCCTACCACCGGGCGGCCCTGTCGTGGTTGAAGTCCGCCCCCGTCGGGTGATGGTCGGCGGGTTCGCGCATAGGGAACGAGCTGCTCCGCTCCCGACGCAGTACGCTTGTCTGTCGTGACCGCTGCCGATTACGCCGAACAGCTCAAGGAACTCGACGCGACCCTGCGAAACATCGAGGCCGTCCTCAACCTCGACCGGCTCCACGAGGACAAGGCCCGCCTGGAGCAGGAGGCCTCCGCCCCCGATCTGTGGGACGACCAGGCCAAGGCCCAGCAGGTGACCTCGCAGCTGTCGTACGTCAACGGCGAGATCAGCAAGCTGGGCAGCCTGCGCTCCGGGCTCGACGACGCCCAGGTGCTGCTGGAGCTGGCCGAGGCCGAGGCCGACCCGGGTGTGCTGACCGAGGTCGAGTCGGAGATCACCGGGCTGACCAAGGCCATCCAGGAGATGGAGGTCCGCACCCTGCTCTCCGGCGAGTACGACTCCCGGGAGGCGCTGGTCGCCATCCGGGCCGGCGCGGGTGGCGTGGACGCCGCGGACTTCGCCGAGATGCTGCTGCGGATGTACCTGCGCTGGGCGGAGCGGCACGGCTACCCCACCGAGGTCTACGAGACGTCGTACGCCGAGGAGGCGGGCCTGAAGTCGGCCACCTTCGCGGTCAAGGTGCCGTACGCGTACGGCACGCTCAGCGTCGAGTCGGGCACGCACCGGCTGGTCCGGATCAGCCCGTTCGACAACCAGGGCCGTCGGCAGACCAGCTTCGCGGGTGTCGAGGTTCTGCCGGTCACCGAACAGACCGACCACATTGACATCCCGGAGAACGAGGTTCGGGTCGATGTCTACCGCTCCTCCGGGCCGGGTGGGCAGAGCGTCAACACCACCGACTCGGCGGTGCGCCTGACGCACATTCCGACGGGCATCGTGGTGACCTGCCAGAACGAGAAGTCCCAGTTGCAGAACAAGGCCTCCGCGCTGCGGGTGCTTCAGGCCCGGCTCCTGGAGCGCAAGCGCCAGGAGGAGGAAGAGAAGATGGCCGGCCTCAAGAGCGGCGGCACGAGCTCGTGGGGCGACCAGATGCGCTCCTACGTCCTGCACCCGTATCAGATGGTGAAGGATCTCCGAACCGAGCAGGAGACCGGCAATCCGAGCGGGGTCTTCGACGGCGACCTCGACGATTTCATCGAGGCCGGCATCCGTTGGCGCAAGCAGCGTCAACTCGCCAACGACACTGCGTGACGGCTCGCGGGCGGAGCGCGTCATCGATCTCCAGGTAGAGGCCTGATTCGACGACGCGCGCCGGATCTGTGGGGCGTGGGGCTTGGCTCAGTTGTTACACCGCGTAGACTCACCACCCGTGATTCAGCTTGAGCAAGTGACGAAGACGTACCCGAAGGCGTCCCGGCCTTCGCTCGACAACGTGTCCGTCTCGATCGAGAAGGGCGAGTTCGTCTTCTTCATCGGTCCATCCGGCTCCGGCAAGTCCACGATCATCAAAATGCTGCTGCACGAGGTGGCCCCCAACAAGGGGCGCGTCGTCGTCAACGGCAAGGACGTCACGTCGATGCGCTCCTGGAAGCGACCCCACTTCCGGCGCTCGATCGGCTGCGTCTTCCAGGACTTCCGGTTGCTGCCCAACCGCACCGCCTACGAGAACGTGGCGTTCGCCCTCGAGGTGATCGGCAAGACGAAGGCGGTTGCCCGCCGGGTCGTGCCGGAGGTGCTGGAGCTGGTCGGGCTCGGTGGCAAGGAGCATCGCTACCCGCACGAGCTCTCCGGTGGTGAGCAGCAGCGGGTCGCCGTCGCCCGGGCGTTCGTGAACCGTCCGCTGATCCTGCTGGCGGACGAGCCCACCGGAAACCTGGACCCGGACACCTCGATCGAGATCATGCGTCTGCTGGACCGGATCAATCGCACCGGCACGACCGTCGTGATGGTCACCCACGACTCCAACATCGTGAACCAGATGCGCCGCCGCGTCGTTGAGATTGAGAGCGGTCGCATCGTGCGTGACCAGGCCCGCGGCGTCTACGGGTGAGCCGGCGCTCCACCCCTGCGCAGCCTGACGACGAACACCTCATGCCGGAGACCCGGAGGAAACCCCGATGCGCGTGAAATACGTCCTGTCCGAGGTACTGGTCGGACTGTGGCGCAACGTGACCATGTCCATCGCGATGATCATCACGATGGCGGTCTCGCTGACCATGCTCGGCGCCAGCGGTCTGATGTACCGCCAGGTCGACGACATGAAGGACCTCTACTACAAGAACATCCAGGTCTCGATCTTCATGGAGCAGGAGGTCAGCGAGCAGCAGCGCACCGACCTGCAGACCAAGCTCGACGGCGACCCCCTGGTCAAGGAGGTCATCTACGTCGACAAGGCCCAGGCGTACGAGCGCTTCAAGTCGATGTACCAGGACGCGCCGGATCTGGTCAACGCGGTCAAGCCGGACCAGCTGCCCGAGTCCTTCCGACTCACACTGAACAATCCGGAGCAGTACAAGAACGTCTATGACCAGTACAAGGACACGGAGGGTGTCGAGGAGATCGTCGACCAGAGTCGACTGCTCGACAAGATCTTCAACATCCTCACCGCGATCCAGAACATCGCCCTGGCCGCCGCCATCGTGATGGCGGTCGCCGCACTGCTGCTCGTCGCGAACACCATTCAGGTGGCCGCGTACAGCAAGCGGCGTGAGGTGGCGGTCATGAAGCTGGTCGGCGCGTCCAACTGGTTCATCCAGGCGCCGTTCGTGCTGGAGGCCGTGGTGGCCGGCCTGATCGGTTCACTGCTCGGTCTGGTGGCCCTGGTCGCGGCGAAGTATCTGCTCTTCGACGGGTCGCTGAGCGCGTTGCAGGGTCTGCTCTCGCCGATCACCTGGGGCGACATTCTGTTCATCTTCCCGCTGATGGCCGGCGTCGGTGGTCTGGTCAGCGCGGGCACCGCCTGGATCACCCTGCGCTTCTACCTGCGGGTCTAGGCACCGTACGGGTCGTCCCGTGGTCTCCCGAGGACCCTCCCGCAGCCGGAAATAAACGGCGCGGGAGGGTCCTTGTGATTCGGGTAGCATGATCGGTTGTCCGGCCGGGGTGAGCCCGGCCGCGGACGCCAGGAGAGGGGGTGGCACCGATGCCACGGGAAAAGGGGCGCAAGGTGGTCGCCTCCAACAAGAAGGCGCGTCACGACTACGCCATCTTCGACACGTACGAGGCGGGCATGGCGCTGACCGGCACCGAGGTCAAGTCGCTGCGGGCCGGGCGAGCGTCACTTGTCGACGCGTTCGCGCAGGAACGTGACGGCGAGTTGTTCCTGCACGCGATGCACATCCCGGAGTACACCCAGGGCACCTGGACCAACCATGAGCCCCGGCGTACCCGCAAGCTGCTGCTCAACCGGGGCGAGATCGACAAGCTCCTCGGCAGGACCCGCGAGGGCGGTTTCACCATCGTCCCGTTGCAGGTCTACTTCTCGGACGGCTGGGCCAAGGTCGAGATCGCCCTGGCCAAGGGCAAGAAGTCGTACGACAAGCGCCAGGATCTCGCCAAGCGCGACGCGGACCGGGAGATCGCCCGGGTGTCCGGTCGACGCGGCAAGGGAATGGACGACTAGTTCATCCTGTTTGTCCGGGTCGGCGCGCCGGCCCGGGGCTCGGGATGAAAGCTGTTGCGGCAGGCGTTAGTCTTGTCAGTGCCGCCACATCGGCGGCCTGTCGAGGGGGTGACTGGTTTCGACTTCGTACGCAGCGACAGGGGAAGCGAGCCGAGGAAGCCGACGTCGTCTCGAGAATCGGTCGTCGGAAACTTATAAGCGCCAAGCAAAATCGCGCTGACTTCGCTCTCGCCGCCTGAGGCGAGTAGGTAAGTCTGTCGGCCTGGGAACGCCTTCGTCCCAGTAGCCGGCATCAGCTAGGAGGCTGGCCAATCGGACCCGGTCGCGGGGTCCGTGCGGCGAGATTAATCAGCGACTGGGCCCGTCACACCAACTTGCTCGCGTGAGCGGTGGGGCCGAGTAGAGGCACAGCGAGCTGCGCTCGGAGAAGCCCTGACAAACCGGCGAAGGACCCGGGTTCGATTCCCGGCACCTCCACCACCTCGAACGAAGCGCCCCGGCCCACCAGCCGGGGCGCTTCGTTGTTCGCGGGGTCTTACGCTGCCTCCTGTGACCAACCAGGAGCTGCGCCTGTCGGTCGGCGCGTCGCCCGGCCAGCGCGTCGTGGCGGTCGTGTTCGGCGTCCTGCTCGCGGCCGTCGGCGCGGCGTTCGTGGCGCTGCCCCTCGTCGCCGATGGGCTGCTGCGCCGACTGACCGGCCGGGGTGACGCGTTCGCCTCCTATGAGGAGGCTCGCGACCTGCCACCGGGGCTGTTGCCGCCCGGGCTGCGCGACTCCGTCGACCCGAACCAGTCCGGTCCCAGCCCGTTCGTCGGCCTGTGTGGTCTGCCCTTTGTGCTGCTCGGCCTCTACCTGGTGCTGCGGGTGCTCCGTACGGCCGCCTGGCTGGACGGCAGCCGGGCTCGGGTACGCGGTGCGCTGCGCACCCGCACCGTCGACCTCGCCACCGCCCGGATCGAGTCCGGTGCGGTGTCGTACCGCGAGGCGGACGTCGACGACCCGGCCGGCGAACCGCAGGCGCGGGCCATCCTCGCGACCGACCCGGGGAGCGCCCGGGGAGTCACCATCCCACTGCGCGGCATGGGGCTGCCCGTCCTGCCGCCGTCGGAGCTGCGGGCGCTCGCCGAGGCGATCACGACGGGTCGAGCGGGCGACGAGCCGGCCGGCGACGCGCGCGCCGTGGCCGACCACCTGCGCCGGCTGGCAGAGCGCCCGTCGGCCGACTGAGGCGCTCGTACGTCCCAGGAGGCGCGTGCGGCGCTGGCGCTGCACCAGCGTGGCTGGTGGGGTCAGTGGGTTCAACGGGGCAGATGAGACGGCTCAGGGCCCTGGACAGGGCGGGCCGGGCAGCCTCACCATCGCGGTATGGGGTAGCAGAGCCGCCGTGCGGGAGGTGCCAATGGTCACCGGTCCGGTCCAGCAGCCGTCAGTCGTCGCCCAAGCGCGCGTCGCGCATCCGGCGGGGCTCCCCGCCGATCCACATTCCATCGGTCTGCCCGGCGTGCCGCGCCCGGCCGGCCTCGCCGGTGACGTGCACGCCCTCGGCCGGGCCGTCGCCGTAGCGAGCACCGAGCCGTGCTGGCGCGAGGAGGTGCTCCTTCGCCTGCGTCCGGTGCGCCACGGCTTCGCCGAGCACGTCCGGGTCACCGAAGGTTCCACCGGCCTCTACCAGGAGTTGCTCAGCCAGTCGCCACGACTGGACCACGGGGTGCGGCTGCTGACCCGGGAGCACGTGGCGATCGTCGCCGCGATCCTGGCGGTTCAGCAGATCGCCGAGCGGCCCGAGACGCGCCCCGATGAGCTGCGACACCGGGCCGGGCACCTGCTGCGGCGGTTGGCCCGACATCGGCGGCGCGGCGCCGACCTGCTCTGGGAGGCGTACCAGACGGATCTGGGTGGCGAGACCTGAGTTCAGGTCGGGAACCGGCCGGTCGGCGGAGGCGTCGAACCGTGCATGAATCGGCTCGCCCTGCTGCTCGTACTCCCGTTGCTGCTCCTGACGGGCTGTGCCGCGACCGACGCCGGTCCGGCCGGCGGCCCGCCCAGCCGCACGGACGGGGCGGAGGCCTTCGCCCAGCGGGCCGCTCAGGTCGCCGAGGCGTGGCGGCCCGGCGTCGAGTGGCGCACGGGTTACGTGCCGTTGGAGGGGCCGACAGTGCTCACCGGTGACCCGGGCTTCACCCCCGAGACCGAGGCGGCCTTCCGGGCCGGGTGGTACCGCGAGCAGGTCGGAATACCGCCCACCCGGGTCGGCGGCGAGATCCAGTTCCCGGACGGCCGGTTGACGCTGCCGTTGGTCAGTGCTGCCGAGGCGTACCGGCAGCTCGACCAGGGTGACCCGCTGCCCTGCCCGGGGCGGCCGAAACGGCCCGGACGGCCCACCCCCGGCGGCCCCACAGTCGAACCGGGGCCCGACGGGTGGGTCACGAGCAGCACGCAGACCGCCTGCCTCCCGCTCACCGTCACCGCTGTCACGTTGGGCGCCGTGCCGGTGCGCACGAGCCGTGGCGTGGCGCAGGTCCCGGCCTGGCTGTTCACCATCAAGGAGCTGACCACGCCGGTGGTCCGGCTCGCCGTCGCGCCGACGGCGGTCACCCCCGTGCCCGAGCCGACCACGCCGGCCCGGCCGTTGCCGGACGGGTTGGTGGCGGCCCAGGACCTGGCCGCCGTCGACGGCGCCCGGTTGACAGTGCGCCTCGGCGTCGGCGCGTGCGACACCGGGATCACGCCGTTGGTGTGGGAACGGCCGGACGTCGTGGTGGTCGGTGGCGGCGTCACCCGGGCCACCGGCGAATGCATCGACCTGCTGAAGGTGGAGCCGGTCACCGTGACCCTGGCGACACCGCTGGGCAGCCGACCGGTGCTGGACGTCCTCACCGGCGCCCCGCTGTCGATCGGACCGCGCTGACGCGGTTCAGAGGATGCTGGGCACTTCGGTGCTGATCGGTACCGGCACCACGGTGGGCCGGTCGGCGCGCAGCCCGGCGGAGAGCGCCGCGCCGAGCTGGTCAGGGGTCTCCACCACCTGCGTGGCACAGCCGTAGCCGGCCGCGATCGCGACGACGTCCAACCCCGGCAGGTCCAGGCCGGGCACCCCGGGAGTGTGCTTCAGCTCGGCGAACGCCTTGAGGATCGCGTACTGCTGGTTGACCGGGACGACGACCACCACCGGCAGTGCCAGGCGCGCGGCCGTCCAGAGCGCCTGCACCGAATAGTGGAAGGAGCCGTCGCCGATCACCGCCACCACCGGGCGACCGCGCCCGGTGTCCCGTTCGGCCAGTGCGATGCCGATGGCCGCCGGCAGGCCGTAGCCGAGGCCGCCGCTGGCCATCGTGAAGTACGACGCCGGGCGGGTGATCCGCAGCTGACGACGCAGCGCGGACAGATTGGAGGGTGACTCCTGGATGAGCACGCCGTCGGGCGGCCAGTGCGCGGCCAGTGCGGCGAACAGGGCGTCGGCGCTCAGCGGGGTGCTGATCTCCGGTGGCGCGAGCGCCTCCCGTCGCCTGGGTGCCGGCCGGTCGCTCGGCGGCACCCCTTCGACCAGCGCGGCCAGGGCCAGTCCCGGATCGCTGAGCAGGCTGTCACCGACCGGGGCCCGCGCGGCCTCGTCGGGGTCGTCAGTGATGTGCAGCAGGCGGGCGCCGTCGGGCAGGTGCCCGCCCGGCACGTACGGGTAGTAGCGGAACACCTGAGCGCCGACGACCAGCACCGTGTCGTGCCCGCGCAGCGCCTCGGCGAGCGGACCGATCGCGTACGGCAGCACGCCGCGAAAGTGCGGGTGGTCCTCGGGGAACACCGACCGTTCGGTGGCGGGTGCCGACCAGACCGGCGCGGCGAGCCGCTCCGCCAGCGCGACCGCTGTCGACCAGCTCGCGGAGCGGTCCACCCCCGGCCCGTACACGAGCACCGGGTTGCGGCTGCCGGCCAGCACGCGGACGAACTCCTCCAACCGCTGGGGGTCCGGCGCGAACCGGGTGGCCACCGTTCGCGGCGCGGGCGGCGGGTCGGCCGGCTGGGCCCAGTCGTCCATCGGCAGGGAGAGGAAGACCGGCCCGGCCGGTGGCTGCACCGCCGTCGCGTACGCCCGCAGCATCGCGGCGGGGATGTCCTGCGCCCGAGCCGGCTCGTAGGCCCACTTCACGTAGGGCTGCGGAAGTTCGGTGGGCCGGCGGCTGGCCAGCCGGGGTTCCAGGAGCAGCATCTCCCGGGTCTGCTGGCCGGCGGTGACGATGAGCGGGGTCTTGTTGTGCCAGGCGGTGACCAGGTTGCCCATGCCGTTGCCGGTGCCCGGTGCGGTGTGCAGGTTGACGTGGGCGGGCATCCCGGTGGCCTGGGCGTAGCCGTCGGCCATCGCGACGGCCGTCGCCTCATGCAGCGCGTGGACGTAGTGGAAGTCGGCGGGGAAGTCCTGGAGGAACGGCTCCTCGGTGGAACCAGGGTTGCCGAAGACAGTGGTCATACCGAGGGTGCGGAGCACGTCGTACGTCGCGTCCCGGACAGTTGCCATCGCACCCGCCTCCGTTTCGCGGGCAGGGGCAACCGCGCTCGCCCTCCCGATCAGCCGAATCTATCGGGATGTGACGGACCTTTCGGGCGTTTCTCGGCCGTCGGTGGCCCCGATCGGTCGATCACCGGGAGCTCCGCCGCCGGGTGCGTCGGCCCTTCGTCTTAACTGTCCGATCACCCGCCGGTCAGACCTTAGCCAGCACCCAGCACGCAGGCTATGGTGCCAGGCATGGCGTTGACAGCGCGGCTGAACCCGATGCGGCGGGCGGATCCGGTCGATGACCGGCGCCCGGCGCGGGCTCACGGTTGACGGGTGTGTGGCATGCAGGGAGAGGGCCAGGCGATCGGCGGACGAGCGATGGAGTCGATGACCGGGCGGCTGCTGGTCGCGACTCCGGCGCTCAAGGATCCGAACTTCGACCGTACGGTGGTGATGCTTGTCGCCCACGAGCCTGGCGGCGCGCTCGGCGTGGTGCTGAACCGGGCCACCGAGGTGCCGGTGGCCGAGGTGCTCGGTGACTGGAGCGACCTGGCCCGCCACCCGGCGGTGCTCTTCGAGGGTGGCCCGGTGCAGCCCGACTCGGCCATCTGCCTCGCTCGGATGCGGCACCCGATGCGCCGGGTGAAGGGCTTCCACCAGGTTTCCGGAGCGGTCGGCACTATCGACCTCTCGGTCGACCCGGAGCGGCTGCGGGAGAGCATCGGCGGCATCCGGGTCTTCGCCGGCTACTCCGGATGGGGCAGCGGCCAGTTGGAGCAGGAGATCGCCGACGGGTCCTGGTTCGTGCTGGACGGGCTGCCCGGGGACGCCTTCGTCGACCGGCCCGACGACCTGTGGCCGATGGTGCTGCGCCGACAGGGCGGGATGATGGCCGCCGTCGCGCACTTTCCGCCGGACGTGGCGCTCAACTGACCCGGCCCGGCGGGGGACCCCGCGAGATGACCATGCGGGCCGGTCTGTGTATAGTTTCCCAGTGCCCGGGCGACCGGGAGAACAGCAAGGGGCCGTGGCGCAGCTGGTAGCGCACCACACTGGCAGTGTGGGGGTCAGGGGTTCGAGTCCCCTCGGCTCCACCCTTGAGAAACGCCCTGGTCGGGATAATCCGACCAGGGCGTTCTGCTGTTGCTGGCGGTTCTGCCGCAGCGTGGCTACCGCACGATCGGTGACCACTCCCGCTGGCTGGCGATCGTCACGCCGGGGGTCCGGTAGTAGGGATCTTCGGCGACGACAGCGGCGAACGCTTCGGCGTCCGGGACGTCGAAGATCAGCAGTGCTCCGGAGTCGTCGGCGAACGGCCCGGCCATGACCAACTGGCCCTCCTGGTGCAGGGCCTGGAGACGCTCCCGGTGCGCCGGTCGGGCGGCGAGCCGGTCGGGTTCGTCGCCGAAGGACAGCTCCAAGATGAACACCGGTTCCTCCTCGTCGGGGTGATCTTCCGAATCACCCTAGTCGATCCGCCAGGCCGCCCCAGCACGCAGAACGCCCCGACCGGATGACCCGGTCAGGGCGTTGGCGACTAAATGTCCGCTAAGGGCTCAGTCAGCCCTGGCGGCTCTTCCACTGCGGGTTGGCGCGGTTCACCACGACCACCCGGCCGCGACGGCGGACCACCACCGAACCCGGCTTCTGCTTGAGCGCACGCAACGAGCTACGTACCTTCATGTCTGCCTCCTCGGTGCTAGCGGTTCCGAGTATCGAAACGCCGCACCCACCCGCCGGATTCCCGGCCGGTCAGCGTCGAACCTTTGCCGTCTGCCGGCCGTACCAGTGGGCGGAGGTCATCCTCATGCCCGTACGTCGGCTCGTCGCCACGGTGCTGGTCGCTGCCGCGACAGTGCCGCTCGCCGCCACACCCGCAGCCGCCCACGGCGCCCCGACCGACCCGATCAGTCGCGCGGCTGCCTGTGGCCCCGAGGGCCGGTACGCGGCCACCAGCGCCTGCCGGGCCGCGGTGAAGGCCGGCGCGGCGGTCCGCGAATGGGACAACGTGCGGGTTTCCACGATCAACGGGCGAGATCGGGAACGGATCCCGGACGGCGAGCTGTGCAGTGGAGGGCTGTCCGCGTACCGGGGACTGGACCTGCCCCGCACCGACTGGCCCAGCACCACGCTGACCACCGGCGCGAAGTTCACCTTCCGGTACCGGACCACCATCGAGCACCGGGGCACCTTCCGGCTCTACGTCACCACGCCCGACTACGACCCGAGCAAGAAGCTGACCTGGGCGGATCTGGAGTCGCGCCCGTTCCTGACACTGACCGACCCGCCGGTGCGGGCCGGGGCGTACCAGTTGGCGGGCCGGCTGCCCGCGGGCCGCAGTGGCCGACACCTGATCTACACGATCTGGCAGAACTCCAACACGCCGGACACCTACTACTCCTGCTCCGACGTGGTGTTCCGCGGTGCCAAGGCCACCGGTGCCACGGCCACCCCCACCCCGGCGGAGGCCGCCGCGACGAAGAGCGCGCCGCGTACCGCCGCGAGTGGGCCGGCCGCCACCGAGACGGCGGTGGTGGCGGCGGCCGACCCGGGCGTGCCGGTGGCGTCGGTGACCAACCTCGGCGGCCGGTGGCCGGTGCTGGCCGGTGCTGGCACCGTGCTGGTCCTGGCGCTGCTGCTGATCGGTGCCGGACGGCGACGCCGCAGCGCCGCAGCACCGGTGGGCCGGCAGTGCGAGGTGCGTAACCACCGGGCCGGGCGGCGCCGGATCTGGTGAACCGACCCGCCCGGGACCCGACGGTGCTCAGCCCAGGTGGCGCTCGATCTCGGCCAACTCGTCGGCCGTGAAGTCGAGGTTGTTCAGCGCCGCGATGTTCGTCTCCAACTGCTCGACGCTGCTCGCGCCGATGATGAGGCTGGTCATCCGCGGGTCACGCAGCGCCCAGGCCAACGCGAGCTGAGCGAGGGACTGGCCGCGCCCCTCGGCGACCGCACCGAGCCCACGGATGGTGGCCATCTTCTCGTCGCTGAGGTCGCTCTCGTTGAGGAAGACGCTGGTGCGAACCCGCGAGTCGGCCGGAATGCCGCCCAGGTAGCGGTCGGTCAGCAGACCCTGCGCCAACGGGCTGTACGCGATGCAGCCCGCACCGACCTGCTCCAACGTGTCGAGCAGGCCGTCGGACTCGGTCCAGCGGTTGAGCATCGAGTACGACGGCTGGTTGATCAGCAGCGGCGTACCCAACTCGCGCAGGATCGCGGCGGCCCGCGTGGTCTGCTCCGAGTTGTAGTTCGAGATGCCGACGTAGAGCGCCTTGCCGGAGCGGACGATGGCGTCGAGCGCCCCCATCGTCTCCTCCAGCGGGGTGTCCGGGTCGAACCGGTGCGAGTAGAAGATGTCGACGTAGTCCAGCCCCATCCGGCCCAGCGACTGGTCCAACGACGAGATCAGGTTCTTGCGCGAGCCCCACTCGCCGTACGGGCCGGGCCACATCAGGTACCCGGCCTTGCTGGAGATGACCAACTCGTCCCGGTACGGCTTCAGGTCGGTGGCGAGCATCCGGCCGAAGTTCTCCTCCGCCGAACCGGGCGGCGGGCCGTAGTTGTTGGCCAGGTCGAAGTGGGTGACACCCAGGTCGAAGGCGCGGCGGACGATGTCGCGCTGCCGTTCGAACGGGCGGTCCGGACCGAAGTTGTGCCACAGCCCGAGGGAGACGGCAGGCAGTCGCAGGCCGCTGCGTCCGCTGCGCCGGTAGGTCATGGTGTCGTAGCGGTCATCCGCGGCGAGGTAAGTCACGATCATGAGCCTAGCTCCGGCCCGCCCTGGCGTGGATCGGGCGTGGAAACCGGGACATCGGGGTAGTTTCGACGCCATGCGTTTCATTGCGCTCGACACCCCCAAACCGCTGTCCAAGATCGGGTTGGGCACCTGGCAGTTCGGCTCCCGGGAGTGGGGGTACGGCCCGGACTTCGAGCGGCAGGCGGCGCAGATCGTCCGGCGGGCCGTCGAGCTCGGTGTGACGGTCTTCGACACCGCTGAGATCTACGGCTTCGGGCGCAGCGAACGCATCCTCGGCGCGGCCCTCGGCGACGACCGGCCGAAGGTCGTGATCGCCAGCAAGATCCTGCCGGTGCTGCCGGTGGCCGCCGTGGTGCAGCAGCGGGCGGTCGCCTCGGCGGCCCGGCTCGGCGTCACCAGCATCGACCTGTACCAGGTGCACCAGCACAACCCGCTGGTCGCCGACCACACCACGATGCGCGGCATGCGGACCCTTCAGGACGTCGGGCTGATCGGCGACGTCGGCGTGAGCAACTACGGGCTGCGCCGCTGGCAGATCGCCGAAGCCGCGCTCGGCCGGCGGGTGCTCAGCAACCAGGTCCGCTACAGCATGCTGGACCGCGCGCCCGAGCAGGACCTGCTGCCGTACGCGCGGCAGGCCGGCCGGGTGGTCATCGCGTACAGCCCGTTGGCGCAGGGCTTCCTCTCCGGCCGCTACGACGCCAGGAACCCGCCGACCGGTGCGGTCCGGCGTGCCAACCCGTACTTCCTGCCGGAGAACCTTGAGCGCGGTGCGACCCTGATCGACACGCTGCGCCAGGTCGCCGACGCGCACGACGCAACCCCCAGCCAGATCGCGCTGGCCTACCTGCTGCGCCACCCGAACGTGCTCGCCATCCCCGGGGCGTCCGGGGTCGAGCAGATGGAACGCAACGCCGCCGCCGCCGACATCGACCTCGCCGACGACGAGTACACGGCGCTGGCCGAGGCGGCGAAACGCTTCCGCCCGATCACCGGGCTCGCCGCGATGCCGGCGATGCTGCGTGCCCGGTTCGGCAACCCAACCGGAAAGTGAGCACAGTGGACGACATCACCGCACTGATCCTGGACGACCACGCCGCCTTCCGGCGTGGCTTCGCCCGCCTCGACGACGCCCGCGACGAGCAGGAGATGCTCGCCATCTGGGACGCTCTCGCCCTGCACCTGGACATCCACGCCGAGGCGGAAGAGGCGATCCTCTACCCGCACCTGGTCAAGCACGGCGACGACGGCGAGGACGAGACCGCCGACGCGATCGGCGACCACAACAAGATCCGCGACGCCATCGCCGAGGCGAAACTGCACCCGGTCGGCTCGGACCAGTGGTGGGAGGCGGTCGGCACCGCCCGCCGGGAGAACAGCGAACACCTGGCCGAGGAAGAGGACGAGGCGCTGCCCGACTTCCGCCGGCACGCCAGCACCGAACTCCGGGCCGAGCTGGGCCAACGCTGGCTGACCTTCTACGGCGAGCACAAGAACGGCCGCAACCTGCCGTTCCGCGACAAGGACCCGCAGCAGTACGTCGCCGACCACCGCTGACATCTCCCCGACGCGGGGGAGTCGGCGGGACCGGTCCGGGCAGCAGAATGACGACGTGACCCTCCGAGCGGCGCTGGCCCCCCTGGTCGCCGGCACCACCTGGCGACGCGGCGTGTTCCTGCTGCTCGGCGGCGTGCTGGCACTGCCGTACGGCCTGCTCGCGGTGACCTTCGCCCAACTGCTCGCCGACTCGGCGATCCCCCGTCCAATGGTCTACGTCCTGCTGGGCATCGCCGCACTGATCGCCGTCGTCCCGTTGCTGCTGGACGGCAGCCGGGCGTTGGAGATCGCCGCCGTCCGGGCCCTGCTCGGCGTCGACCTGCCCGACCCCGCGCCCGGGCACCACGGCGACCGGGAGACCCGGCTGCGCAGCGCGCTCTGGATCGCCACCCACCTCATCGTCGGCGCGCTGGTGATGATCGGGTTGTTCAGCGCCCTGCCGATGGCACTGGCCTTCATCGCCCAACAGTTCGGCATCGGCACCGAGGTGATCAGCCAGGAACAGTTCGGGCCACTGGACGGACAGGACAGCGGCTGGCTGACAGTGACCGGGGTGCTCCTGCTGGTCGTGCTCGGCTACGCCGTCGCGGGTCTCGGCGCGCTCGCCGGATCCATGGCGCCGGTGCTGCTCGGCCCGGCCCAGGCGGAGCGGATCGCCGCCCTCGAAGCACGGGCCGCCCGGCTCGCCGAACGCAACCGGCTGGCCCGGGAGCTGCACGACTCCGTCGGCCACGCGCTCACCGTGGCCACCCTCCAGGCCGGGGCCGCCCGAGAGGTCCTCGACACCGACCCCGAGTTCGTCCGGCGGGCGCTCACCGCCATCGAGGACGTCGGGCGGACCGCGATGGACGACCTCGACCACGTGCTCGGGCTGCTCCGGGAGAACGGACGCGACCGACCCGTGGTGGCGCCGCAGCGTACCCTCGCCGACCTGGACCGGCTGGTCACCGACGCCCGCGCGGCCGGCCTGGCCGTGCACGCGCAACGCGCCGGGGACCCGACCCGGGTGCCCGCTGTGGTCTCCCGGGAGGGCTACCGGATCGTCCAGGAAGGACTGACCAACGCCGCCCGGCACGGCTACGGGCCGGTGACGGTACGCCTGGACCTGCACAGCGACGCGCTGGAGCTGGAGCTGGTCAACGCGGTGCGCCACCCCGACCGAGGCCGGCGGGGGCGAGGCGGTCGAGGCCTGGACGGCATGCGGGAGCGGGTGCTGCTGCTCGGCGGCCGGCTGACCGTGGGCCCGGACGGCGACCGATGGCTGATTCGGGCCCGCCTGCCCTACGAGGAGACGACATGACCACCGGAGTGCTGATCGTCGACGACGACGAGCTGATCCGGGTGGGGCTGCGGGCCATCATCGACGCCCAACCCGACCTGCGCGTGCTCGCCGAAGCCGCCGACGGGGCCGAGGTGCCGCCGCTGGTCGCCCGGCACCGGCCCGACGTGGTGCTGATGGACGTGCGGATGCCCGGCATCGACGGCATCCAGGCCACCCGGCACCTGCTGGCCACCTCCGCCGACCCGCCCCGGGTGTTGGTGGTCACCACCTTCGCCAACGACGAGTACGTCTACGAGGCGCTGCGCGCCGGCGCCTCGGGGTTCCTGCTCAAACGGGCCCGGCCCGCCGAGGTGGTCGAGGCGGTCCGGGTGGTCGCGGCCGGCGAGTCGCTGCTCTTCCCGGCCGCGATCCGCCAACTGGTCGGGGCGTACGGGCCGGCGGGCGGCGACCGGTTGAGCGCCGCCCGGCTCACCGAACGGGAGGCCGAGGTGCTGCGGTTGATGACCACCGGCCGGTCCAACCCGGAGATCGCCGCGCACCTGGTGGTCGGGGTGGAGACGGTCAAGACGCACGTCGGCAACGTGTTGGCCAAGCTGGGCGTCCGCGACCGCACGCAGGCGGTCATCGCCGCCTACGAGTCCGGCTTCGTCACCCCGTCCGGCTGATCGGTCCCTCCATCGGGGGAGCGGGTTCACCGCCGGCCGGGAGGGAATCCGGCGGCTGTCAGTCGAGGCTGAGAGCATGACAACGATCACTGCCTCCCGACCCCGTACCGACTCCCGCTGGCCGGACCGGCTGGCCCCACTGGCCGCCGGTTGGCTCGGCCTGTGGGGCGTGCTCGCCCTGCTCGGCACGCTCACCGGCGCCGGCTACCCGTTCGGCCCGAACGACCCCCACGGCGGCGACGTCAGCCTGCTGCGCCTGGTGCCGGTGGAGGTGGCCACCCCGCTCTTCGCCGGCGTGCTGCTCACCGCCGCGGTGGCCGCCCTGGCCATGAGCCGCCCGGCGGCGCGATCACCCGGCCCGCTGCGGGCGCTGCTCGCCGGCTACGGCTGGGCGGTCGCGTTCGTCCTTGTCCTGGTCGTGCCGGACGTCCGAGTGCTGATCGTCCTCGGCTACCTGCCGATACTCATCGTCGGGGTGCCGTTCGGCTGGCCACCCATCGACTACTCCGATGTCTTCAACTGGGCGCTGTTCGCCCGGTTCGCGGCGCTGGCCGGCGGGCTGCTGCTGGCCGGGGCGGTACTCGCCTGGCAGCGCCGTACCGCCGGGGCCTGCGTCGGCTGCGGCCGCGCCGACACCGGCAAGCGGTGGACCACCCCGGCCGCCGCAACCCGCTGGGGCCGGTGGGCCGCCGGCATCGCCGCGGCGATCCCCCTGACGTACGCGGTGACCCGGTTCGCCTGGGCGGCCGGCATCCCGCTCGGCATCTCCCGCGAGTTCCTGACCGAGATGCAGGACACCGGGCTGGTCTGGGCCGGGCTCGGGCTGGGCGCTTTCGCCAGCGTCGGCGCGATCCTCACCCTCGGACTGGTGCAGCGCTGGGGTGAGCGGTTCCCGCGCTGGATGCTCGGCCTGGCCGGCCGTCGGGTGCCGGTGAAGCTGGCCGTGGTGCCGGCCACCCTGGTCGCCATCTCCGTGACCGCGGCCTCGCTGGGGCTGCTCAGCAATCCCGAGTTCTGGCGGCTGACCGGCGGGCTCAGCATGACCGGGGCGCCGATGCTGCTCTGGCCGCTGTGGGGCGTGGCCCTCGGCGTCGCCACGTACGCGTACCACCTGCGCCGTCGCGGTGCCTGCCGGCGTTGCGACCGGGGCTGAGGGTGGGAGCGGGGGTGCCCCCTGATGCCCGGGGCGCCCCCGCGAATGTGAGCTAGCGTGGGTCGGGTGACTGCGCCTACCCCGGTAATCCCGGTTCCACCGGCCGACCTGCCCGGCACGCTCGGCGCGCTACGGGCGGCCGGTCACCAGTACCGCACCGTCAAGCAGGAACTCCGCGACAACCTCCTCGCCCGGATGCGCTCCGGCGAGACCCGTTTCCCCGGCATCGTCGGCTACGACGACACAGTGCTGCCCGAGGTCGAGCGGGCCCTGCTCGCCGGGCACGACATGGTGCTGCTCGGCGAGCGCGGCCAGGGCAAGACCCGGCTGATCCGCTCACTGGGCGCGTTGCTCGACGAGTGGACCCCCGTTCTGCCCGGCTCGGTGCTCAACGAGCACCCGATGCACCCGCTCACCCCGGCGTCGGTCGCCCAGGTCGCCGAGGCCGGTGACGACCTGCCGATCGGCTGGCTGCACCGCTCGATGCGGTACGGCGAGAAGTTGGCCACCCCGGACACCAGCGTCGGGGACCTGATCGGCGACGTCGACCCGATCCGCATCGCCCAGGGTCGTACCCTCGGCGACCCGGAGACCATCCACTTCGGGTTGGTGCCGCGCACCAACCGGGGCATCTTCGCCGTCAACGAGCTGCCCGACCTGGCCGAGCGGATCCAGGTTGCCCTGCTCAACGTGCTGGAGGAGCGCGACATCCAGGTACGCGGCTACCAGCTGCGCCTGCCGCTGGACCTGCTCCTGGTGGCGAGCGCCAACCCGGAGGACTACACCAACCGGGGCCGGATCATCACTCCCCTCAAGGACCGTTTCGGCGCGGAGATCCGCACCCACTACCCGGTCGAGCTGGAGCTGGAGCTGGCGCTGATCCGCCAGGAGGCCGACCTGTTCGCCGAGGTGCCGGAACACGTGCTGGAGGTGCTGGCCCGCTTCGCCCGCGCCGTCCGGGAGTCGCCGTCGGTGGACCCTCGCTCCGGTGTCTCCGCCCGCTTCGCCATCGCCGCCGCCGAGACGGTCGCCGGTGCCGCGCTGCGTCGCGCCGGTCTGCTCGCCGCCTCCGATACCCCGGACGGTCGCCCCGAGGCCGCCGTCGCCCGCGTCGGTGACGCGGTGTCGGTGACGAGCACGCTGCGCGGCAAGGTCGAGTTCGAGAGCGGCGAGGAGGGCCGGGAGACCG
The DNA here is from genome assembly GCF_040649115.1 of Micromonospora sp. NPDC049049. Taxonomy (NCBI): domain Bacteria; kingdom Bacillati; phylum Actinomycetota; class Actinomycetes; order Micromonosporales; family Micromonosporaceae; genus Micromonospora; species Micromonospora sp. NPDC049049. Next base: position 151,060 of record NZ_JBEZEX010000007.1, read on the forward strand.
AGATCCTCGCGCACCTGCTGCGTACGGCGACCGCCGAGACGTTCCGGGCCCGCCTGGCCGGGCTGGACCTGTCCGGGTTCACCGCCCTGGTCGAGGACGGCGCCGCGATCGAGACCGGCGAGTTGGTCAGCGCCGCCGAGCTGCTGCGCCAGGTCGGCACCGTACCCGGGTTGGCGAAGGTCCTGGACCGGCTCGACCTGGGCGACGCGCCCACCTCGGAGGAGGCCGCTGCCGCCGTCGAGTTCGTGCTGGAGGGGCTGCACCTGACCCGCCGGCTCGGCAAGGACGTCACCGACTCGGGGCGCACCGTCTACGGCGGCCGGGGCTGACCGTGGCCGGCAACCGGTTCCGTTACGGGCAGTGGAACGGCGGGCCCGACCCGCTCGCACCCCCGTACGACGTGCGCGAGGCGGTGGACGCGGTCGGTGCCGAGGTGCTGGCCGGCGGCAGCCTGCGGGAGGCGCTGCGTGACCTGCTGCGCCGTGGCCCGCAGGGACGGGGTGGCCTGGACGACCTGGCCGCCCGGGCTCGGCGGCTGCGCCGGGAGGCGCTGCGCAGGGGCGACCTGGACGGGGCGGTGACCCGGGCCCAGGCCCTGCTCGACCAGGCCCTCGCCGCCGAGCGGGACGAGCTGCGGGGTCGCGACGACGACGACGCGCGGTTCGCCGAGGCGGTGCTGGACAATCTGCCGCGCTCGACGGCGCGGGCGGTGGAGGAGCTGTCCGGCTACCAGTGGGCGAGCGACGATGCCCGCCGCGCGTACCAACAGATCCTCGACCAACTCCGTGACGACGTGCTCGGCCAGCGCTTCGCCGGGATGCGCGACGCGGTGCGCGCCTCCGCCGACCCGGCCGCCCAGCAGCGGCTCGCCGAGATGATGGGCGATCTGAACGACCTGCTGGCCCGGCACGGTCGCGCGGAGGACACCACCGACGCGTTCGCCGAGTTCATGCGCCGACATGGTGACTTCTTCCCGGAGAAGCCGGAGAACGTCGACGAGTTGATCGACGTGCTGGCCCGCCGGGCGGCGGCCGGTGAGCGGCTGATGAACTCGCTCTCCGAGCGGCAGCGCGCCGAGCTGGCTGGCCTCATGCAGCAGTCGCTCGGCGACCGCCTTGCGGGGGAGTTGTCCGCGCTCGACGCGAACCTGCGCGCGCTGCGACCCGATCTGCGCTGGGGGCGCGGCGAGCGGGTCCGTGGCGACCAGCCGCTGGACTACGCCGACGCGGCCGGCGCGCTGGGTGAGATCGGCGACCTGGACGACCTGCTGGACCAGCTCGACCAGGAACACCCGGGGGCGACCCTCGACGACGTGGACGTCGACGCGGTGGCGCGCACGCTGGGCCGGGATGCGGCCGATGACGTTCGCCGTCTGCGTGACCTGGAGCGGGAGTTGCGCCGCCAGGGTTGGGTCAGCCGGGACGCGGAGGGGCTCACACTGAGCCCGAAGGCGCTGCGCCGGCTCGGCGGGACCGCGCTGCGGCAGGTTTTCGCGGAGCTGACCGCCGGGCCGCGTGGCCAGCACGACCTGCGTTCGGCCGGTGCGGCGGGCGAGGTCAGCGGCGCGTCCAGGCCCTGGCAGTACGGCGACGAGCAGCCGTTGGACGTGGTCCGCACGTTGACCCGGGCGGTCAGTCGGGCCGGGCCGACGGTCCCGGTGCAGCTCGCGGTGGACGACTTCGAGGTGGTGGAGACCGAGAGGCGCGCCTCGGCCGCTGTGGTGCTCTGCGTCGACCTGTCGTACTCGATGATCTCGCAGGGTCGTTGGGGGCCGATGAAGCAGACGGCGCTGGCGTTGGCGCACCTGATGGAGACGCGCTTCCCACAGGACGCCCTGCAGATCGTGGGCTTCGGCCGGGAGGCGATGACGCTCACCCAGCAGGAGTTGGCGGCCGTGGAGCCGGACATGGAGCAGGGCACCAACCTCCAGCACGCGCTGCGGTTGGCGGGCCGGCACCTGCGCCGGCACCCGGACGCCGAGCCGATCGTGCTGGTGGTCACCGACGGCGAGCCGACCGCGCACCTGGATCCGGACGACGGGGAGGCGCTGTTCCACTGGCCGCCGCTGCCGGAGACGATCGAGGCGACGGTCCGCGAGGTGGACCGGCTGAGCCGTTACGGTGCCACGCTCAACCTGTTCATGCTCGGTGACGACCCGGGTCTGCGACGCTTCGTCGACGCGGTGGCCCGCCGCAGCCGGGGTCGCATGTTCACGCCGGACACCGGCGACCTGGGCGAGTACGTGGTCAGCGACTACCTCCGCTCCCGCCAATCCCGCCGCTAACTCCCGCCGCGGCGGGTTGACTGGGGGGATGGAGAGCGGGGGATTGCGGCGGGCTTACGGTGCCCTGTTCGCGGAGGTCGACGCTGGCGGGTTCGGTCCGGCTCCGGAGGGGCAGCTCAGTGCCGAGCAGATCGTCGCGCATCTGGTCGCCAACGACGAGCTGATGATCCACGCCACCGAGGCGTTGCTGGCCGGGTCGCCGTTCGCCTACTACGAGTTGGAGGAGGACGTGCACCGCCCGCAGCTCGACGCGCTCGCCGCCGAGCAGGGTGGCCTGCGTGGCCTGACCGCGCTGCTGCACGGCACCAGTGACCGGCTGTGCGGGCTGGTCGACCAGCTCGGCCTGGCAGCGGAGACCCCGGTCGAGACGCACCTACGCGAGGGCTTCGACCTCATCGTCGACGAGCCACTGCCCTGGTCCCGCACCCTGGACCTGCACACCCGGGTGCACCTGCCGAAGCACCAGTCCCAACTGCACCTGCTCCGGTCCTGACCGGCGGCGGCTGATCAGTGCGACCCGGCACGGGTGCCGTGGTCCGTTGAGCGTGATGACTGTGAGTCATCTTGATGACTCACAGACATCACGCCCGCAAGTAGTGCTGCCCGGACCGGGACGAGAGATCGAACGAGCCCTGCCCCGCGCCCATGCTCTCCGCGATCTTGCACTTTCTGCCCCCGCAATTATGGGCAAACCATGCATACGGGCGACCGAAAGTGCAAGATCGCGGGGCGCGGGGCGCGGGGCGCCGAGGGCGCGCGGGGGTGCAGCGCGGGGGTGCAGCCCGGGGGTGGGCGGGGTTGCGGTCAGGTTTTGATTAGTTCGGGGCGGGGGTGGAAGGTTCGGCGGTAGGTGGACGGGGCCACGCCGATGCGTTGGTGCAGTTGCTGGCGTAGGGCGGCGGTGGTGCCGAAACCGCAGCGGTGGGCGATCTGGTCGACGGTGAGGTCGGTCGTCTCCAACAGCAGTCTCGCGTGGTCGGTGCGCTGGTGCAGAAGCCACTGCGCCGGGCTTAGGCCGGTCTCCGAACGGAAGCGTCGGGTGAAGGTGCGCACGCTCATCCGCGCCTGCTCGGCCAGGTCGCGCAGCGCGATCGGCTCGTGCAACCGCTGCCGCGCCCACTCCCGGGCTCCCGCCGTGCTGGTGTCGGTCGCCTTCGGCACCGGCTGCTCGATGTACTGCGCCTGACCGCCGTCGCGCCAGGGCGGCATCACGCAGCGGCGGGCCGCCCGGTTGGCCACCTCGCTGCCGTGGTCGAGGCGGATGACGTGCAGGCAGAGGTCGATGCCGGCGGCGACTCCGGCCGAGGTGAGCACCCGGTCGTCGCCGATGAAGAGCACGCCCGGGTCGAGGTCCACCCGGTCGTGCAGGCGGCGGAACTGCTCGGCGTACGCCCAGTGGGTGGTCGCCCGCCGCCCGTCGAGGAGCCCGGCGGCGGCGAGCACGAACGCTCCGGTGCAGATCGACATGATCCGGGCACCCCGCTCGTACGCCGCGCGCAGCGCCTCGGCCACCTCCGGCTCGACGGTGCCCGAGGTCAGCGCGGTGCCGTCGTGGATGCCGGGGACGATCACCGTGTCGGCGGTGTCGAGCAACTCCAGCCCGTGGTCGGGTAGCACCTGGAAGCCCGCGGTGCTACGGACCGGCTGCCCGCCGGGAGTGCACACCCGGACGTCGTAGAAGGGTGTCCCGTCGGCGGCCCGGGCCGTGCCGAAGACCTGGGCCGGGGTGCCGAGGTCCAGGCCGACCACCTGGTGCAGGGCGAGTACGGCGATCCGGTGCGGGCGATCGGTCATGGCCCGATTATTGCGCATGATGGCTTTCCGGCCACTCGCCGAGGTGTGTGGACCAGCTCAGACTTGTCCGGTGACCAAGAACCGACGTCTGCATCCCGCGTGGCTGGTCGCCGCCGTCGCCTTCGTGGCGCTGGTCGGCGCGGCCGGCTTCCGCGCCACCCCGTCGGTGCTGCTGCACCCGCTGCACGAGGAGTTCGGCTGGCCGCTGGCCACGATCTCCGCGGCCGTCTCGGTCAACCTGCTGCTCTACGGGCTCACCGCGCCGTTCGCGGCCGCCCTGATGGACCGGTTCGGCATCCGCCGGGTGGTCTCGGTGGCGTTGCTGCTGGTCGCCGCGGGCAGCGGTCTGACGGTCTTCATGACCGCCAGTTGGCAGCTCCTGCTCTGCTGGGGTGTGCTGGTGGGGCTGGGCACCGGCTCGATGGCGCTGGCGTTCGTGGCCACCGTCACCGGCCGTTGGTTCGTGCACCGGCGGGGCCTGGTCACCGGAGTGCTGACCGCTGGCGGGGCGGCCGGGCAACTGGTGTTCCTGCCACTGATCGCCATCCTGGTACGCGATCACGGCTGGCGTACCGCCGCACTCGTGGTGGCCGCGGCGGCGCTGGCGGTCGTACCCCTGGTGGTATGGCTGCTGCGCGAACACCCGGCGGATCTCGGCCTGCCCGCCTACGGGGCGACCGCTGTCGTCGCGGCGCCGCCGCCGACCGGCGGCGCGGCGACCCGGGCGATCGGCGCGCTGGCCACCGCGGCCCGGACCCGACCGTTCTGGCTGCTCGCCGGCGGCTTCGCGATCTGCGGGGCGACTACCAACGGCCTGGTCGGTACCCACTTCGTGCCGGCCGCCCACGACCACGGCATGTCCCAGACCACGGCGGCCGGGTTGCTCGCCCTGGTGGGGCTCTTCGACATTGTCGGCACCATCGCCTCCGGCTGGCTCACCGACCGGGTGGACAGCCGGTTGCTGCTCGGCTTGTACTACGCGCTGCGCGGGTTGTCCCTGCTGGTGCTGCCGAGCCTCTTCTCCGGCACCGCCGAGCCGAGCATGCTGGTGTTCATCGTGTTCTACGGCCTGGACTGGGTGGCCACGGTGCCGCCGACGGTGGCGCTGTGCCGGGAGTACTTCGGTGGCGCCGGAGCTGTGGTGTTCGGCTGGGTGTTCGCCGCGCACCAACTGGGCGCGGCGGTCGCCGCCACCGGCGCGGGGCTGGTCCGGGACCGGCTGGGCGACTACGCGATGGCCTGGTACGTGGCGGGTGCGCTGTCGATCGGCGCCGCCGGGCTGTCGTTGCTGCTGCGCCGCCGACCGGGCCGACCGGTGCCCGAGGCCGTGCTGGTCGCCGCGACCGCGCCCAGGGCGTGGAGGTTGCGGGGTTGAACCGCGCTGAACCTGACGGCCGCACGGGACGTGCGACGCGTCGGCCGGTCAGCTCACTGTCCACTGCTGGGCCGGCCGGCCGTCGCACTGTCGCTGCCGGATGTCGTCGCCCGCCTCGACGGCGTCGTCGTCGGCCTGGGCGCACCTGTTGCTGTGCGCGGCGATGAGCAGGACCGCGCTGGTGCCGGTCCCGCCGAACCGCCACTGCTGGTTGGCCCCACCGTGGCAGGGGTACTGCAGCAACCGCGCGCCGTCGTCCTGACTGCCACCCTCGACGTCGAGGCACTGCCCGTACGCGGCGTTGGTCAACGACAGCACGCCCGTGCCGGCCGGGCTGACCACCCACTGCTGCTCCGGGGTGCCGGTGCACACGACCAACTCGGCCTTGGCCTCCTTGCCGTCACCGTCGAGCCCCAGGCAGAGGCCCGAGGCGGCGCGCAGCACCCGGGGGCCGCTGGGTGGGGCGGCCGGCGTGCTGGCCGACGGGGTCGGTGACGGCTCGGCCGGTGCGGTCGGGCTCGGCTCGCCGGTCGGCTCACTGGGCTGCGCCGCGCTGGACGGCGTACCGATTGACGCCGGCACCGACGGCTCGTCGTCACCGTCGAGCAGCCCGGTGGCGAAGACGACCCCCAGGAGTACGCCGACGGCCCCGACCGCCACCGCGACCCGCAGCAACGGATCGGCCAGCGGGCCGGAGCGAGGCGCCCGGTGACCGCCGTAGACGGTGCCGGCGGGGTCGGGGCGTTCCTCGGGCGCTGACATACGCGCCATCCTCACCCACGACGTCGCGCCGGAGCCAGCCCGGCGGTGCGGGGGCGGTGAGGCTCAGCGGGTGGGCTGCTCGTCGGTGACGTCGGCCACCGTGGCGTCGAGGGCGGCGATCGCGGCGTCGGCGTCGATTGCGATGGCGAGACCCCGCTCGCCGGCGCCAAGGGTGATCTCCCGGCCGCGCAGCCGCTCGTCGGCGACCACCGGCCAGGCAGTGCTCGCGCCGAACGGGGTGATGGTGCCGCGTTCGTAGCCGGTGGCGGCCAGCGCGCCCGCCGCGTCCGGCATGGAGAGTCGGTGCACCCCGAGCAGGGCGCGCAGCTTGGGCCAGGAGATGACCCGGTCGCCGGGGGTGAGCACGAACAGGTGATCGTCTTCGCCGCGCCGGACCACAATCGTCTTGACCACGTCGGGGACGGCCACGCCCCGGGCGGCGGCTGCCTCCGCGAGGCTGCCGACGGCACCGTGGCTGACCAGCCGATACGGCAGTTGGGCGGCGTCCAGGGCGGTGATCGCTGGCGATGGCATGCCCGCCACGGTAGCCGTCGGGCCTGCCAGCGGACGGGAAACTGCCACGGCCGACATCCCACGGTTTCCAAAAGGCGAGCGTAAGGTGATCACATGCGCGCTGAGCGTGTGGATCACCCAATTGACCATGATCAAGCGGTGGACACGCTGCGGCGGTCGTACGCCGCGGTGCCCACTGGCGAGCCTGTCCGGCTGGCCAAACGCACCTCCAACCTGTTCCGCCCCCGGTCCGCTCCCCGGACTCCGGGGCTCGACGTGAGTGGCCTGAACGGCGTGCTGTCGGTCGACCCCGCCGGCCGCACCGCCGACGTGCAGGGCATGTGCACCTACGAGGACCTGGTCGACGCGACGCTGCCGCACGGCCTGATGCCGCTCGTGGTGCCGCAATTGCGCACCATCACGCTGGGCGGCGCGGTGACCGGCCTCGGGATCGAGTCGACCTCGTTCCGCAACGGCCTGCCGCACGAGTCCGTCCAGGAGCTGGACGTTCTCACCGGCTCCGGCGAGATCATCACCGCCCGACCCGACGGCGAGCACGCCGACCTGTTCACCGCGTTCCCCAACTCGCTGGGCAGCCTCGGGTACGCCACCCGGCTGCGCATCGAGCTGCAACCGGTCGGCCGGTACGTGGCGTTGCGCAACGTCCGGTTCACCCAACTGGAGGCGCTGACCGACGCGATCGCGGAGGTGACCGCCACCCGGTCCTGGGCCGGCGAACCGGTGGACGCGATGGACGGGGTGATGTTCAGCCCCGGCGAGGCGTACCTGGTCTTCGCCACGTTCACCGACGGGGCCGACCCGCCCAGCGACTACACCGGTCAGTCGATCTACTACCGGTCGCTGCGCCAGCGCACCCGCGACGTACTCACCGCGTACGACTATCTGTGGCGCTGGGACACCGACTGGTTCTGGTGCTCGTCGGCGTTCGGCGCGCAGCACCCGGTCGTGCGCAGGCTCTGGCCGGCGCGTTACCGGCGCAGCGACTTCTACCACCGACTGGTCCGGTTGGAGCACCGCCACCAGGTGGCGGCCCGGATCGACCGGCTGCGCGGGCAACCGGCCCGGGAGCGGGTCGTGCAGGACGTGGAGATCCCGCTGGACCGTACGGCCGACTTCCTGCGCTGGTTCGCCGGCGCGGTGGGGATGAACCCGGTGTGGCTGTGTCCGTTGCGACTGCGTGAGCCGGCGGGGCCCGGTTCGGCGCGGTCCTGGCCGCTGTATCCGCTGCGGCCAGGGCAGGACTACGTCAACATCGGGTTCTGGGGGAGCGTGCCGATCGCGCCGGGCGCCGCCGACGGCGACGTCAACCGCACGATCGAACGCAGGGTGTCGGAGTCGGGCGGGCACAAGTCGCTCTACTCCGACGCGTACTACGACCGGGACGCCTTCGATCGCCTCTACGGCGGCGACACGTGGCGCGCGGTGAAAGACCGCTACGACCCGGACCACCGGCTGACGGGACTGTACGAAAAGGCGGTAGCACGAGCATGAGCCTTACCGACAGAGATCAGGGGGCGGCGAGCGTCCCCTCCACCCCGCCGGCGGGGGGCCGGCACACGGGTCCGACCGTCGCGGATGTCATCCGCGCGGTCACCATGGGGCCGTTGCCGGTGCGGATCACCGGGTACGACGGCAGCGCCGTCGGCCCGTCCGACGCCGGTATCACCCTGGCGATCAAATCCGAGCGAGGGCTGTCGTACCTGCTCACGGCACCTGGCGACCTGGGCATGGCCCGGGCGTACGTCAGTGGTGACCTGGCGTTGCAGGGCGTGCACCCGGGTGACCCGTACGAGGCGTTGCGGGTGCTCAAGGACGAGCTGCGGTTACGCCCACCGTCGCTGGCCGAGGGGTTGGCGCTGGTCCGTGGGCTGGGCTGGGAGCGGCTGATGCCGCCGCCGGCACCGCCGCAGGAGGCGCAGCCCCGCTGGAAGCGGGTGATGAACGGGATGCGGCACTCGCGGGTGCGGGACAGCACTGCCATCTCGCACCACTACGACGTCTCGAACGCCTTCTACGAGAAGGTGCTCGGCCCGTCGATGACGTACACCTGCGCGGTTTACCGGTCCCCTGATGACACGCTGGAGCAGGCCCAGGCGGCGAAGTACGACCTGGTCGCGGGCAAGCTGGCGCTGAAGAAGGGGATGCGGCTGCTGGATGTCGGGTGCGGCTGGGGTGGCATGGTGCGTCACGCGGCCCGCGAGTACGGCGTCAAGGCGCTCGGGGTGACCCTGTCGAAGGCGCAGGCGCAGTGGGCGCAGGCCGCGATCGAGCGGGAGGGGTTGACCGAGCTGGCGGAGGTGCGATACCTCGACTACCGGGACGCGCCGGCCGAGCAGTTCGACGCCATCTCCTCGATCGGGTTGACCGAGCACATCGGGGTGCGTAACTACCCGGCGTACTTCGGGGCGCTGCGCGGCCGGCTGCGGCAGGGTGGGCGACTGCTCAACCACTGCATCACCCGCGCTGACAATCGCGCACCGCACCGCTCGGGAGCGTTCATCGACCGGTACGTCTTCCCGGACGGTGAGCTGGCCGGTCCGGGTCGACTGGTCAGTGAGGTGCACGACGCCGGGTTCGAGGTGCATCACGAGGAGAACCTGCGCCAGCACTACGCGCTGACGCTGGCCGCCTGGTGTCGCAACCTGGTCGAGCACTGGGACTTCTGCGTCTCGGAGGTGGGCGCGGGCACCGCCCGGGTGTGGGGGCTCTACATGGCCGGGTCGCGGATGGCGTTCGAGCGCAACGGCATTCAGCTGCACCAGGTGTTGGCCACCCACAACGGCCCGAACGGTGTGAGCGGCTACCCGCTCCGGCCGGACTGGTTGCCCTGATCACCTGCTGACCGTCGCCTGAAGCCGCGTCGAGAAAAGTCGGCGCGGCTTCTCGCGAAGCAATTGACAAAGAAGTTTTGTACGTACAAACTGATTTTGTCATGAGAGACGTCCTGTACCTGGAGCAGATCGAGCAGGCCGAAGTCCTGCTCAAGCCGCATCGCGTCGAGGTGCTGCGGCAACTGGCCGAGCCGCGCACCTGCACCGAGGTCGCGGCCCGACTCGACCAGACGCCACAGCGCGTCTACTACCACGTCAAGCAGCTCGTCGCGGCCGGCCTCGTCGAGCTGGTCAACGAACGCAAGGTCCGCGGCATCACCGAAGGCATCTACCAGGCCGCCGCCCGCTCCTACTGGCTCTCCCCGCGACTCGTCGGCCGGATCGGCCTGCGCCGGGCCCGCGACGAACTGAGCCTGGGCTACCTGCTCGACCTGATGGAGGAGGTCCAGGCCGACATCGCCGGCCTGGACCGGGCGGCACCAGAGCTGCCCTCGATCGGGGTCTCCGGCGAGATCCGGGTGCCGGCCGAGCAGCGTCAGCAGTTCCTGCACGACCTGCAAACCGCGCTTCAAGACCTGTTCACCCGCTACGGCGGCAGCGAAGGAGATGCCTTCAAGCTGGCCGTCGCCTGCTATCCGAAAGGGAACGACAATGAGTGAGCCGATGAAGGTCAAGGCCCGTCTCTCCGCGCCCGTCGGGCGCGTCCGCCAGGCCCTGACCGACCCGGCCGAGCTGCGTCTCTGGCTGGCCGAGCACGCCGAGGTCGAGCTGCCCCGGCGGTACGAGTTCTGGGGCCGATACACGCCCGAAGGCGACGCCCCGCACCAGCGGCTGCTGCACGCCGACGACGACACGCTGCGCTTCAGCTGGCTGCTCGACGGCGTGGAGACCACCACCGAGTTCCAGTTGACCGCCGAGGGCACCGACAGCACGGTGCTCACGCTGATCCAGAGTCACTTCGACTTCGCCGAGGCGATGAGCGGCTCCACCATCCGGGGCGTCCTCCAGACGTACTGGGCGCTGTCCATCGCCAACCTGGCCGCCCACCTGGAGGGCAAGCCACTGCTGCCCCGCACCGACTTCACCTCCGCCGACCTGCGGGGCGAGCTGGTCATCGCCGCCCCCGCCGACAAGGTGTGGGAGTCGCTGACCGACTCCGAGCAGGCCAGTGCCTGGTTCGGCTACCCGATCGGCATCGAGCCCTGGGTCGGCGGTCGGTACGCCATGGGCGGCTTCGAGACCGGTTACGCGGCCAAGGTCGTCGACCTGGAGCCCGGTCGCCGGATGTCCGTCGACTGGGGGCCGACCGGCGTGACGAGCTGGGAGCTGGCCGAGTCCGGTGGCCGGACCACGTTGACCTTCGTGCAGAGCGGCTTCGACGAGGCCAACCCACCGTACGGGGCCTGGAGCGGGTCGGTTGCCGGGCTGTTCGAGCTGCGCCGCTTCCACGAGATGACCAACTGGCAGCCGATCTGGCTCTCCGAGGAGATCCCCGGCCTGGAGCCCGCGCCGGCAGGCTGACAGCCGCACGGTGGTTGCGTCACCGTGATCGTCGTGCGTTGATCGCCCGCCTTGATCGTGCTCGATCAGGGATGTAGTGGCCTCGTTCGCCCCGGAGGCCACTACATCCAGGATCGAGCACGATCTTGTGCGTCCGTCGCCCGGCTTTCCCTGATCCGCTGCCGGGATCTGGTGACTTTTCGCGGTTGGGTGGGTACTGGCTGGCGATGTTCTTCATCTTTGGTCTGCGTACCAAGGTCGACCGGTCCGGTGTCGTGCAGCAGGTCTGCCGCCACTGCGGCAACCAGGCCGCACAGGTGATCACCCGCCGCTCGACGAAATTCACCCTTTTCTTCATTCCCCTCATCCCGATCCGCACCCGGTACGCGCAGCAGTGCACGTTCTGCGGGGCGGAGTACGAGGTTGCCAGGGCCGACGCCGAGCGCCTCCCGGTCGGCTGATCCGACGATGGAACGCTTCCTCTGCTGGCTGATCGGTCGACAGACGTCCTCGGTCGACGTGGCTGTGCACACCGTTGCCCGCCCGCCCTGTACCCCCGGCCGGCGTAGACGCCGCCGCGCACGCCGTCCGTTGGCCGGCACCGCCTTGCCCCGTTCACCCTGGAACCGATCTGCTGGCCGCTGACCGGAGGCCGGAGCCGCAGCGGGGTGAACGTTCGGCTCTGGCGGCCTTTCTGGGCGCTGGTTAGGCTTTCGGGGTTTGCCGTGGACCGGCGCCGCCGAGGGTGCACGCACGACGAAAGAGCCGGAGCGACCGTGTCCCGACAGGACGGAAAGCAGGCTGCGGGGACGCTGAACCCCGCCGGTGCTTTCGTCGCGGCTGCTGTCATCCTGCTGGAGGCGTGCTGGCTGCTTGCCGCGTTGCCCGGTGCCGCGCTGGTCAGTGACCTCGGTGGGATGCTCGTGGCCGGTTGGGCGACGGTCGCGTGCGTCGGGGTGGCCCGTCGGCATCCGGCGCCGCTGCGCCGGTTCTGGACGCTGCTCGCTCTCACCATGGGGCTGGCCGCGATCGGTCGGGCGATCTGGACGGCGCAGCGGCTCGTCGGCGGCGACCTGCCGCACACGCCGGTGGTCGGGGTGGTCTTCACCGCCGGAATCCTCACCGGCACTGCCGCGCTGCTCAGCTCGCCGTCCGCACCGAGGACCGCGGTGGGGCGGGCCCGTACGTTGCTGGACGGGGTGATCGTCGCCCTGGCCCTGGTGCCGATCGGTTGGGTGCTGGTCTTCCGGGGGGTCGCCGCCGCCGAGCTGGCCGACCCGGCGCGCACGCTGGGGCTGCTCTACCCGATGTTCGACCTGATGCAGCTCACCATTTTGGTCGCGGTGTCCGGGCCGGCCCGGCCGATGTGGCGGCCGATGACGATCCTCGCGGCGAGCCTCACCCTGCGGGTCGTCGCCGACGTCGTCTACGTGTCGCTGGTCGCCCGCGCCGACTACACCGCCGGTCACCCGATCGACCTGTGCTGGCCGTTGAGCTACCTGCTGATCGGCCTGGCCACCCGGAACGCGCCGCCACCGGACTGCGACGGCACCGACGACACCGCCGAGTCGCCGCTGCCGCCCTGGTGGCGGGTGGCGCTGCCGTACCTGCCGGTGGGTGGGGCGATCGTCGCGGTGGTGCTGGCCCGTCGGCCCACCGGGCAGACCCCGCAGCTGGTGTTCGTGACGATGATGGTGTTGCTGGCCGCTCTCGCCGTCCGGCAGGGGCTGGCGGCCAACGAGAACCTGCGGTTGGTGGCCCGGCTGCGCCGCCTCGCGTACGGCGACCAGCTCACCGGGCTGCCCAACCGGCTGTTGTTCAACAGGCGGCTGCGCCTGGCCCTGCGCGACGGGCGACCGGTGGCGGTGCTGCTGCTCGACCTGGACGGGTTCAAGCAGGTCAACGACAGGTTCGGGCACGCCACCGGTGACACCCTGCTGACCGGGCTGGCGGCCCGGATGCACACTGCCGTGAACGGTGACGGCACCATCGCCCGGCTCGGCGGTGACGAGTTCGCCGTGCTTGTCGACGGCGACCGGCCGGTGTCACCCGAACGGCTCGCCGAGCGGCTGCTGGACGCGTTGCGGCCGTCCGACGACGAGGAGGACGTCGGGGTGCACCCGTCGGCGAGCATCGGTATCGCCGAGTACGGCCCGCAGCACGCCTCCCACAGTGACCTGCTGCGCGACGCCGACATCGCCATGTACGCGGCCAAGGCGGCCGGGAAGTCCGCGTACCGCACGTGCACGGCGGCGTTGCGCGAGTCGGCCGTCTCCCGCGCCGAGTTGATCGCCGACCTGCGCCGCGCTGTCGACGAGGACCAGTTGCACCTGGAGTTCCAACCCATCGTCGACCTGACCACCGGTGCGGTGCGCAGCGCCGAGGCGCTGGTGCGCTGGCGGCACCCCCGGCTGGGGATGTTGTCGCCGTCGAGGTTCCTGCCGCTGGCCGAGGAGACCGGGCTGATCCTGCCGATCGACCGTTGGGTGATCCACGAGGCGTGCCGGGCCGCCGCCACCTGGCGGGGCCGGATGCCGGAGGCGACGGTCGCGGTGAACATCGCCGCCGCGCACCTGCGCCGGCCGGATCTGATCGCCACGGTCACCGCGGCGACCAGCGCCGCCGGGTTGGCACCACGGGCGTTGACACTGGAGTTGACCGAGTCGGCGTTGATCGAGGGCACCGAGGCGGTGCTGGAGCGGCTGCACCAACTGCGGGAGTTGGGCATCCGGATCGCCATCGACGACTTCGGCACCGGCTATTCGTCGCTGAGCTACCTGCACCGCATTCCGGCCACCGAGCTGAAGATCGACAGGTCGTTCGTGGCCCGACTGGGCACCGACGACCGGGCGTACGCGACAGTGGAGATGGTCACCCGCCTGGCCGGCGCGTTCGACCTGGCGGTGGTCGCCGAGGGGGTGGAGACCGAGCGTCAGCACGAGGCGGTCACCGCGATCGGCTGCCCGCGAGGCCAGGGCTATCTGTACGGGCGGCCGGACGGCCCCGCCATGGTGGGCCAGAATCAGAGTTGACTCTCACGTAGCGGCAGGCAGGAGCCTGGTTCCCGGAAGGAAGGGGGACCATGGCGTACACGGTGGGTCAGGTCGCGAAGGTGGCCGGCGTGACGGTGCGGACGTTGCACCACTACGACGAGATCGGGTTGCTCTCGCCCAGCGGGCGCACCTCGGCGGGTTACCGCCGCTACGACGACGCGGACCTGCAACGGCTGCAACTCGTCCTGTACTACCGGGAGCTTGGTTTCCCGCTTGAGGAGATCACCGCGATCATCGACGACCCGGCGGCCGATCCGGCCGCGCACCTGCGCCGGCAGCACGAACTGCTGACGGTACGGCTCACACGGTTGCAGGAGATGGTCACGGCGATCGAGTTCGCGATGGAGGCGAGCAGGATGAACATCCAACTCACGCCGGAGGAGCGGTTCGAGGTCTTCGGTGACGTCGACCCGGAGGAGCACCGGGCCGAGGCGGAGCAGCGCTGGGGTGACACCGACGCGTACCGGGAGTCGAACCGGCGGGTGTCCCGATACACCAAGGACGACTGGCTGCGGAACAAGGCGGAGAACGAGGACTGGGGTCGGCGGATGGTCGCGGTGCTGACCTCTGGCGCCCCGGCGGACAGCCCGGAGGCGATGGGCCTGGCCGAGGAGCACCGGCAGCTCATCAGCCGCTGGTTCTACGAGTGCTCGTACGAGATCCACACCGGGTTGGCCGACATGTACCTGGCCGACGAGCGGTTCACCGCGTACTACGAGAACATCGCCGCAGGGCTGGCCGCCTATCTGCACGAGGCGATCCACGCCAACGCGATCAGCCGGGCGTGACGACGGGCGGTCCGGCTAGTCTGGCCGGACCGCACCGCCCGGGGGAGATGACAGTGCCGAAACCGAAGCTGATCGCCGTTGTCGCCGTGCTCGTGGTGGCGGTCGGTGCCGGGGCGTGGGCGCTGGTCGCCGCCGGCAACGACGACCCGGGCCCGGGTCGTCCGGCGGCGTCGGCGAGCGCCGACCCGGTCGGTGTGCTGAAGGCCGCCGCCGCGAAGGCCGACGAGCAGCCGTACAAGCTGACGGTCGGCACCGGCGGCACGGACGGGGACGCGACTGTGCTGCTCTGGGACCCGAAGGCGAAGCGTGGTCTGGAGACCACCTCGCTGAAGGTGCCCACCGGCGTGGTGAAGATCGAGCGGTTGACCACCGGGCCGGACGTGTACGTGCGGGTCACCGCCCCGGACCGCCGCGTACCGGTCTGGGACGGCAAGACCTGGTGGCACGTCGGCAAACCGGGTGCCCCGGCGGCCAAGCAGGGCCTGGACAACACCCGACTGGCCAGCACGCTGGGCGCGCCGACGGGGGCCCGGCTGACCGCCGAGCGGGAGTACGCGGGCACGCTGGACCTGCGCCAGAGCGGCGCGGTGCTGGGCAGCGGCGTGGGCAACGTGCTGGGTGACCGGGCGGGGGCGGTCCCGTTCACCGCCGCCGTTGACGAGCAGGGTCGGCTGGTCCGCTACCGCATCGAGTTGGCCAGTGAGCAGTCGCAGACCGCCCAGCTCGACCTGACGTACTCGGACTTCGGGCTGCCGGTGTCGGCGGACCCGCCGGCGGCCGACCTGGTGGGCGAGGACCCGCCGGCGAACATCCCCGGCGCCTGAGGGCGGCTCACTCCTCGACCGCCCCCTCGGTGGGGGTGACCAGGAAGTCGTAGACGGTGCGGGCCATCCGCCGGACCGTCTCGTCGCCGGTGGCCATGGGGCCGGCGGTGAGGAACGCGACGGCGGTCTCGGTGCCGGGGATCAGGTAGTAGCCGACGTCGTGTGAGGCGTCCGGCAGGTCACCGGTCTTGTGGGCCACCGGCACGCCGGGCGGCAACGCCGCCGGGATCTTCGTGTTCAGGGTCTGCTCCCGCATGAAGCCGATCATCAGGTCGCGGGAGGCGGGGGTGAGGATCTCGCCGTCCCAGACCGCGCCGAGCAGTGACACCACATCGTCCGGGCTGGTGTAGTTCTCCTCGCCGCGTTGCGCCGCCGCGCTGTCGAGCATCCGCCGGGCCAGGATGGTGGACCGCTGGTTCATCGAGTCGATCAGCGCGTTGACCGGGGCGAACCCACCCAGGTAGGTGATCAGCACGTTCGCGGCCACGTTGTCGCTGTACTTGATCAGGTACTGGGCGAGCCGGTGCACTGTGACCACCAGCGGGAACGTCTCGAACTGCAGTTGGCCGGTGCCGCCGACCACGTCCTCCGGGGTGACCAGCACACCGTCGTCGAGGAAGACCTGTCCACAGTCGACCCGGCGAAGAAGCTCGACGAGGATCCACAGTTTGATGACGCTCGCCGCCTTGGGGCGCAGCGAGCCGTTGACGGCGATCTGCTGGTCGCCGTAGCGGCCGGACAGGTCGCGCACCGTGACCCCGGCCGGGTTGAGGCTCGCGTCGGCGACCACCCGGGCGAGCTGCCCGCTGAGCGGGAACAGCCGGGCCCCGGCGACCGGGTCGGTGGGTGGCTGCGGGCTGGTCACCACCACTCCGGTCAGCGTCGTCGGCGGGCGGTGCCGCTGGATCACCTCCAGCGTGCCCTCGCTGCGCCCGATGAGCGGCACCCGGTAGCGGTAGGCGGTACCGCCGACGACGACCGCGCCGCTGGCCACCCCGGCGGCGACCCGCATGCCCGGGTCGGCGACCCGACCGGTGTCGCCGTCGCAGGCGCGGTAGCGCACCGTGTGCCCGAGCGAGTCCACAGCGAACACCCCGCCGGGAAACGACAGCCAGGACACCTCACTGGTCGGCGGGCGCTCCGGCGTCGGGTCCACCCCGGGTTCGTGGCTCTCCGCGACGGGCGCGCGGCCCGGGCCGTCCGCGGTGGCCGGCCCGGTCGTCGCGAGCACCGCGAGCGCGACCGCCGCCGTCAGCACCTTCAGGGGTACGCGGGCAGAGTTCCCCAGCAGGGAAGATGAGCGCCTCTTGTCGCTTTTTCTCACGTTTGCACGATATGAAGCGCCGGGGGCGGGTGGGACCGGCGGGACCGGCGTCACCCGTCCGGGCGGCAATGTCCCCCTCCGCGGTGGCCCGCAGGTATAACTGTGACCCACAGGTAATCACCGCTTTGCTCTGCACCCGCCGATGCGCCGGTTACGGACCGTGCCTGGCGCACGGGCGGGTGCAGAGCAAAGGTCAGCCACTCAGCCACTCACCCCGGAGGACCCGTGCTGATCATCGCCGGCAGCCTGACTGTCGAACCGGCCACCCGCGAGGCGTACCTGTCCGACTGCGAACAGGTCATCGCGCGGGCGCGCGCCACCGCCGGCTGCCTCGACTTCCTGCTGGCGGCCGACCCGTTGGAGCCCGGCCGGATCCATGTCTACGAACGCTGGGAGTCACCAGAGCAGTTGGCCGCGTTCCGGGGCTCCGGGCCGGACGACGCGCAGGAGGTCGCCATCCTCGACGCCGACGTGCGGCGCTACCTGATCGCCGGGGTCGAGGCGCCCTGACCCTGGTCACGCCGACGGTTCGGGGCCGGTGGGCAGGCCGGGTGCCATCCGGCGGATCGAGGTGAAGGTCGGCGTGAGGGCCTCGTACAGCTCGGCGAAGAGCGGCAGCAGCGCCGCGTAGGTGGCCGCGGCGGCCGGGTCGGGGCGGACCGTCTCCTCGATCCGCACCAGGTCGGCGGCGAGGTCGATGCTGGGGATCAGCCCGAGCGCCTCCATGCCGAGCAGCGCCGCCCCGAAGCTCGACCCCTCGTGCGCGGCCGGGAAGCTCACCGGCAGGCCGAGGGCGTCGGCCAGCATCTGCCGCCACAGGCCGCTGCGGGCGAAGCCGCCACCGGCCCGCACCTCCCGGACCTCGTTGCCGGCCGCGCGTACCGAGCTGAGCACCAGCGCGAGCTGTTGGCAGACGCCCTCCAACGCGGCCCGCACCAGGTGCTCGCGGCGGTGGGCGTGGGTCAGCCCCACGTACGCTCCGCGCGGCAGGGCGCTCCAGTGTGGTGCCCGTTCGCTGTGCAGGTACGGCAGCATGATGAGCCCACCTGAGCCGACCGGCGCGCGGGCCGCCAGGGCGACCAGGTCCTCCTCGGAGTGCTCGCCCAGGTCCGGGGCGAGCGCCGCGCCGGCCCACTTGAGCACGATGCCGCCGTTGTTGATCGCGCCACCGACCGCCCAGCGATGCTCGGTCAGCGCGTAGCAGAACACCCCGCCGAGCGGGTCCACGCCGGGCCGCTCGACCATCACCCGCATCGCGCCGCTGGTGCCGATCGAACAGGCCACCATGCCCGGGTGCACGGCTCCCAGACCCAGGTTCGCCAGTGGCCCGTCGCCAGCGCCGACCACCACCGGGGTGCGCTGCGGCAGGCCGGTCTCGGCCGCGGCCTGCGGGGTGAGGCTCGGCAGCACGGCGGTGGTGGCGACGAGCTGCGGGAGCTGTTCCTGGGTGATGCCGGCGATGGTCAGCGCCTCGTGATCCCACTTCAGCTCGTGGATGTCGAGCAGGCCGGTGGCCGAGGCGATCGAGTGGTCGGTGACCAGCACGCCGCAGAGCCGCAGCAGCACCCACTCCTTGATGCCCACCCAGTGCGCCACCCGCTCGAAGAGTTTCGGCTCCTGCTCGGCGAACCAGAGCAGCTTGGGCAGCGGCGACATCGGATGCATCGGCGTGCCGGTGCGCCGGTGCAGGGCCAACCCCGACGGCACCGCCCGCAACCGCTCGGCCTGCCGGGTGGACCGCGAGTCGG
Source organism: Micromonospora sp. NPDC049049 (assembly GCF_040649115.1). Lineage (NCBI taxonomy): Bacteria > Bacillati > Actinomycetota > Actinomycetes > Micromonosporales > Micromonosporaceae > Micromonospora > Micromonospora sp. NPDC049049. Next base: position 169,877 of record NZ_JBEZEX010000007.1, read on the forward strand.
CCCAGGTCACCGACGGGGTGAGCGGATTGCCGTCCCGGTCCAACCCGATCAGGCTGTGCATCGCGGAGCCGAACGACAATCCGGCCACCGGCTGGACCAGCTCCGCCACGACCATGCTGATCGACTTGAGCACCGCGTCGAGGATGAGTTGTGGGTCCTGCTCGGCATAGCCGGGTTGCGGGTTGTTCAGCGGGTAGCCGACCAGGTGACTGCCGAGCTGCCGCCCGTCGGTGTCGTACGCGACGGCCTTCGTGCTGGTGGTGCCGATGTCGACCCCGATCACGACCCCGAGCAGCGTGACTGCCGGCACGACCGTCACCCCCTCGGAGAACATGAACGTCGGCATCAGTATCCCCCTATCGTGCTGGTTGCTCCGCCGATCGGGTAGTTCGCCCGTTTCGGCGTTTCCAGGTGCCGCGCCGCGCCTGTTAAACCGTGTGACACCCCAGATTGGTGGCCTGCGCGGCGAAGGAGTCGGCGTGGCAAAGACTGATTCGACGGGTTCCACGTGGCGGTACCAGTGGGCGCACCGGCAGAACGTGCGGCGGGTCAGCACGTACCGCGGCGCTGAGACGGCGTGGCGGCGACGCGACGACGAGTTACGGCGGCTACGCGCCCTGGCCGCCGACTTCCAGGGCTCGGCCGCCGCCGGTGCCGGGCTGGCATTGGAGTTGGCCGCCGACGAGGTGGTGCTCTGGGTGCTACCCGCGGCGCAACTGGTCGAGGTACGGCACACCGCTGTGCTGCCCGCGCCGGACCTCACCGTCGCCCCGGGAACCGGGCCGCTGCGCCCGCGCCGCCCGGACGGCGTACGCGTCACCGACGCCGGCATGGCCGTGATCACCAGCCGTCGGCTCGTGCTGCTCGGCGGGCGGGGCCGGCGCGACTGGGCGTACGGCCGGATAACCGGTCTGTCCCACGACCCGGCGGCCCCGGTCACCCTGATCCAGGTGCTGGACCGGCGGCGTATCTCCGGGTTGTTGCTGCCCACCGACGCCGCGCCGGACTTCCGGTTCAAGCTCACCCTGGCCTTCGCCGACGCGATCGAACAGCGCGCCGCGGTGATCGCCCAACTCGACGAGCTGATCGCCGAGCACGCCCAGCTCAAGCCGTTCCGGCCGGCCGCGGCCACCCCCGGGCAGGCGCGACTGTCGTCGTTCGTGCCCGGCGGCCGCAGGAGCATCGCGGTGGCGGCGGCCATCGCGATGCTGGTGCCGGCGGCACTCATCGAGTCGAACCCGTCCGACCCGAGAGGAGGCGCGGAGGTCGCCGCCGCAGCCACCCCGGCGCCCACCGTCAGCGCCGCACCCGCGCGGATCGGCCCGGCGCTCGCCCTGAAATCCCCGCCGCCGAAGCCGACGAAGTCACCACGCCCGTCGCCCAGCGCGACCCAGGGCCCGCGCTGCGGGGCACCGGAGAACCCACTGGGGTACGACTTCTGTGGCGGCACGCGGATCCGCAAGCCGGCCGTCGAGGTGTGCGACTGGTTCGACTGCGTACCGCAGTTCTGGTCCGGACGCGGTTACCTCGTGCAGTGCCGCGACGGTTCGGTGAGCCTGGCCGGTGGCCGGTCCACCGCCTGCGCCGGGCACCAGGGCGTACGGCGGACCATCACGAAGTGACCGATTCGGGGCCGGAAGTCCGCTTCGCTCGGCCAGAATGATCGAGTGGAGATCCGGTCTGACGATGGCGCTCGGGTGCGGGTACGCCCCGTGGGCTACCAGCCCGGCATCGACCCGCCCGACGACCTGGACGGGGCCACGCCCGGCTGGCACGACTGGCTGCTCATCGAGGTGGACGCCCGCACCGCCGACGGCCAGACCTGGTCACACCACTACCCGAGCCTCATGGTCGAGGAGGCCCGCGCGCTCGGCGGCTGGCTGCACGGGCAGGCCACCGCCGCCCTCGCGCTCAGCGCGCCACCGGCGACGGTCCGGTTCACCGAACCAAACCTGGCCCTGCGCAGCCGGGTGCTGCGCCGCCGCCGGCTGGAGCTGACAGTGGAGTTCTCCGCCGAGTCACTGCCACCGTGGATGCGCCGCCCGTCCAGCGCCATCTACCCGCTGATCCTCACCGTCTCCGCTGACGCCCTGGCCACCGCCGCCGAACACTGGGTCGAGCACTGTGAGGCGTACCCACCGCGTACCCAGTCGCGGTTCCCGACCCACGGCCCGCAGCCGTACCGCCGACGAGCCGGCTGATCACCGTCCGGTACGGTGATCGTCGTCAGCCACGAGAGGAGGTGAGCCCGGTGACCATCCACCGTCATTCCTGGGCGCTCCTCTCCGCCGTCCCCCTCAGCTGACCTCTCGCGTCGGGGAGCGCCCTCCTTTTCCGGAGGACCAATGTCTGTCTCTTCGTTCCGCATCGACGTCTCCGATGCGGTTCTCGACGACCTGCGGGCTCGACTGGCCCGTACCCGCTTCACCGACCGCAGCGGCACCCAACCGTGGCAGGGCGGCGTCGATCCCGACTACCTGCGGGACCTGGTGTCCTACTGGCACGACGGCTTCGACTGGCGGGCTCGTGAAGCCGCGCTCAACGCGTACCCCCAGCACCTGGCCCTCGTCGGCGGCCGGAAGCTGCACTTCCTACACCTCCGGGCCGCGCGCCCGGCCGGCGCGCCCGCGCCGTTGCCGTTGATCCTCAGCCACGGCTGGCCCAGCAGCTTCGTCGAGATGCTGCCGCTGGTCGACCGACTGACCGACCCCGACCGGCCCGGCGGCGCGTTCGACGTGGTGGTGCCCTCACTGCCCGGCTTCGGTTTCTCGGAGGCGCCGAACGAGCCGGTGACCCGGGCGCTGCTGGCTCGGACCCTGCACGAGCTGATGACCGACGTGCTCGGCTACCAGCGCTACGGTGCCTTCGGCGGCGACGTCGGTGGAGTGGTCACCGGCTGGCTCGGTGCCCTGTACCCGAAGCAGGTGGCCGGCATCCACATGATCCATCCACCGTTCCCGGCCAGCTTCGACGCCCGTCCGTTGTCGCCGGCCGAGCAGGCGTTCCTGGACGCCGAAGCCGCGTACGACGAGACCGACGGCGGCTACAGCGCCATCATGGGCACCCGCCCGGACACCCTGGCGGCGGCGCTGGCCGACTCGCCCGCCGGGCTGGCCGCGTGGATCGTCGACAAGTACCGGGACTGGAGCGACAACCACGGCGACCTGGCAAACAGCATCGACCGGGACACCCTGCTCACCATCATCACGCTGTACTGGGTGTCGGGCACCATCGGCTCGTCGTTCCGGCAGTACGCCGACTTCGACCACAACACACCACGACCCGACATCACCGTGCCCGCCGCGTTCACGGTGAGCACCGAACCCTCGCAGGCAAACTTCCCCAGGGAAATCGCCGAGCGGGCCTGCACCGACATCCGGCACTGGAGCGAACCGGGCCGGGGCGGGCACTTCATGCCGTTGGAGGAGCCGGATCTGCTCGCCGGTGAGCTGAGGGAATTCTTCACCTCGCTGCGCCCGTAGTCATCGCCCCGGCCCTGTAGCGTCCGGCCGTGCCGGCGGCTGTTCGGGTTCCCACCCGGACAGCCGTCGGCTTGGACTACGCGCCGATCGACGCCTTGGCGGCGTCGATGGCGTCGGACAACTCCTCGGTGTACGTGAAGCCGTCCTCGACGATGGCCATGTCGACCCCGCACTCGCGCTGCCGCGCCCGCAGCAGCGTCTCCTCCAGCGGGGCCACCGGGAAGGCCAGCGGGTCGAGGTCGGGAGCGGAGTCCAGGTCGCGGACCAGGAGCCACTTGCTCTGCTCGTCGTAGACGACCACCCCGGCGGCGATTCCCCTGGTCCATTGGTCGAAAAGGGTGGCCAGGCTGGTGGCGGCGCGAACCGAGTCCCAGGCGTCGGGTGAGATCTCGTAGCGCCAGATCTCACCCTCGTGGTCGCCGGCCAGCACGAACGTATAGAGAACGACATCAAAGAAGAACAGGGGCAGTTGGTGCCGCCAGGGGAACGGCGTGCCGATCGACAACCCCAGGTACTGGAGCGCGTCACCGTCCTCCGGCCATGGCATCCGCCACCCCACGTCGGGCAGCACCTGCCGGTCGGGCCAGCGCTGCGCGTGCAACCAGGTCAACTGCTCCGCGATGTGATCCACGCCGAAGATCCGCGTGACCTGCGCCGGTGGCTGCCCGGCGGGCGACTCGCCGTAGTCCGGCCAGTCGAGGCCGGCAGCCGTCGCCGCCAGGCGATAGTCGCGTACCGCCGCCCGCAGCACCCGCATGTCATCGAGCACCAGGAAACTCCTCCGCTGTAGGGATCACGCGCAGGCTAGCCCCGCAACGGGGGCTTCGGTGCCCGTCAAATCTCTTCTTTCGGGCGCAACGGGATACATCGATCCCGGTCGCGTTGCCTGTCACGTACGTGAGCGGTTGTACCGCGTGTGACCGTGACCTCTGTGTCCTGCGCCCCCTGGCGAATCGCCTGGGCCGAGCGCGAGAACGAGCGCCGGCAGCGCGCGTACCGCGACGCCACCGACGCCTGGCGGCACCGCGGCGACCACCTGGCGCGGCTCCGCATCGAAGCCGCCAGCTTCCTCGGGTGTACGCAGCCACGCACCGGCCTACCGGTGGAGCTTGACGACGACGAACTCGTCTTCCGCGTCCTCCCCGTCGCCACGCTGGTCGAGGCGGAGGCGCGGCACGTCCCCGGCCTGCCCAGGCCGGGCGGCTCCTGTTCCTTCGCTGAGCCCTCTTCGGAGGACCTGCCGCCGGGCCTACGGATCGTCGACACGGGCATGGCCGTGGTGACCAGTCGACGCGTCGCCTTCGGCGGACGGGAGCACCGGCGCGAGTGGCGGTACGCCGATTTGATCGGCCCCGCCCACCACCCCGATGTGCCGGTCACCCTGCTGCCCGACCGCTGTCGACTTGACGGGCTGCTGGTCCCGGCCGGTGCCGTGGTGAACTTCCGCTTCTATCTCACCCTCGCGACTGCCGACGATCGCGCTGCCGTCATCGCGCAGATGGACGCGCTGCTGGCCGCGCACCGGGCCGCTCCGCCCGCGCCTCCTCTGCTGGTGGACCCCGACGACGCGCCGCTGACGGCGGTACGCCCCGACCGCCGGGCGCTCGGGGCTGCCGCCGTCGCCGCCGTGGTGGTCGTGACGCTCGGACCGGGCGCTCTGGGACCCAACGCTCTGGGGCCCGGCGCGTGGGGTCCTCGCGGGCCGGTGCCCACGGCGGAGACCATCGCCTTGGACGTGCCGACAGCTGGGGCGGTTCTTGTTCCGACCGGTCCGGTGGCACCCAGGTCGCGGGTCGGCTCGGCCGACAGCGCGGTATGGAACCCGCCGTCCGTCCCGCTTGCCAGGCCGTCCGCCTCGGCAGATGTCTCCACAGTGCCGTCACCGGTGGTGGCGGTGGCCCTGCCGCCGGCCGCTACGCCGTCCGTCGTGCCGACCCCGTCGGCCACTTCGGTGCCGACGACAGCCCCTACGACAGTCCCGCCCGCTTCGGCTCCTCCGACGCCGCCCGTCGCGTCGGCCTCGCCGGTGCCGACTGCGACCGCAACGCCTACTCCTACGCCCTCGCCGGATCCCGGGTTGCTGGCTATCTGCCTGGACCCTGTTCAGCTGCCGGTGCTGGACCCGCTGCTCTGCCCGTCTCCGACGCCCTGATCGGCGGCTCTGCCTGCCGTCTGCTCAGTTTATGGCGCTGAAGTCGGGGACGGTGAGGGAGCCGTCCTCCGCGAGGGTGAAGCCCGGGTTCCAGGCGATCTCCCAGAGGTGGCCGTCCGGGTCGGCGAAGTAGCCGGCGTAGCCGCCGTAGAAGGTCTCCCGAGCTGGCTTGGTCACCGTCGCGCCGGCCTTGGTCGCAGTGGCGATCACCTCGTCGACTTCGGCTTGGGAGCGGACGTTCTGGGCGAGGGTCATCGCGCCGGTGCCCGGACCTTCGATGCCCGCGTCCTCGGCGAGCTTGTCGCGGCCCCAGAGGACGAGAGCCAAGCCGCCGGCCTGGAAGAAGACCGTCTCCTCGACCTCCTGGCCTCGCCAGCCGAGCTGCTCGTAGAAGGCTTTCGCGCGGGCCACGTCCGCGACTCCCAGGGTGATGAGGCTGATCCGCTGCTCCATGGTCTTCAACCTAACGCTAGGAGCTCTCTCGCACCCCTTCATCCCATAGCATTGATGCTATGAGTGATCGCCTGGACTGGAACGACCTGCGTGAGCGCCGGATGGCGGAGCCCGGCGCAGCCGAGACCTACGAGGCAACCCGGATCGCCTTCAAGCTGGGTCAGGAGGTGCGCCACCTGCGCGAAGGGCACGGCTGGAGTCAGAGCCAGTTGGCGCGCGCTGCGGGGATGACTCAGTCCGCGGTGGCCCGGTTCGAGGCAGGCGGGACCGTACCGACCTTGCCGGTCCTGGAGCGGCTAGCTCGGGCCCTGGACCGGCGGCTGGACGTGAGATTCTCGCCGAACATGGAGTCGGCTTGACTCCAGGTGAGGCTCACCGCACTGCATGATCCGGACAATCTTTGCGAGAAGGAGCTACTTGTTCGAGGTGTCTGCTGGTTCAAGCCAGTGCCTGCCTGCCGGCGACCGCCAGTCGCTACCTCGGCAGAAGCAGAGCAAAGAAAAAGAGGGGCAGTAGCCTTGCGGCGGGTGCCCCTCTGTGTCTGCCGATAATCATACAGTACTCGACTGGTGCATGGCGGAACGTGGTCTGGAACGCCTCCTCAACTAGCCTACGCACGTGGCCACCCCCACCGCACCGGGATCATCCGTGACCTACGACCGTAATGCCATCGCCCGCATGATCGACTTCTTCACCATTGATGGCACCCCCTGGCCACGAAGGCTGTGGGACGTTGGCTCGCTATTGGGGCTGGAGGAGCTGTGGGAGGCTGGTTCGTGGGCAGCGCAGAAAGTACTTTCGACTGCCGCTTGTGACTGGCAGCGTAATGAGCTGCGGACGATCGTTGGTCCTGATGTCGGACTAGGACAGAAGGAGCTCCGCAGAGAGTTGACGACTCTGCTCGCCGCGCCATTGCCCGATCCGAGCCCAGCTCGACGGCGGCTCAAGGAGCTTATCGAGCATGCACGTTCGGGCTATGTGGATCGTTGGGCGGCAGCGGTTGATACAACTCCCGCTGAACGGCCCAAGCCGGAGAGGCTTGCACGGACGGTTGCCTCGCACCTTTTGGATCTCGGCTACGACGCCAACCATCTTGCGGCCTGGGCCAACGAGCTCAATGCGCGCCAGGCAACCGCGCTCGAGGTCGTGCAATCCGCTGCGACGTTGGCCAAAGCGTCTGAGCATTCGTTCGATGTGCTTGTGGTCCTACTTGCTGTGCCGGAGCGACCCCTCGCCGAGCAGCAGCCGAACTGGACCGCCAAAGGCAAAGTCATCGAATGGCTGAAAGAGCACAATTTCAGTGTTCAGGGCCTCCGGGTTGGTGGGGGCTTCCGCTACCAAGTGAACGCGCTGGATGCGTATGGTGCGGCTAATCAGGCCCGCGAGATGGTCGAGCGGATGGTAGCGCGCTCGTCATTCCAGCGGAGCAATCGCGGCGGCATCGTCGCTGCGCCAAATATATGGGTCGGCGGTCATCCTCAACCGATTTCACTGCTCCCTCCAGCCCGGGGAGCTAACATTCTCGCTCTGGTTCACGAGGGGCACCTCTATCGAGTCGATGGAGAGCGGAGGCTGATTGATGACGCGCTGGAGTTGGCGGCGCCGCTCAACCAGGGCGCGCTAGGCCCTGCGGTCGCTGGCGGCTGGGCGGCCGTGGAATCGCTGTTGACTCACCCTGACGATCCCCAGGAAGAAGAGCGCTCTGGCAAGGCCGTCGCTGCCGATCGTCTCGCGGCGATCATTGCCTGCTCCTGGCCGCGAGCCGAGCTGACGGCATTGGCGCACCGTCACAGCCCGGCGCAGCCTGATGAGCTCAGCGCAGCTTTGGACGGCTGTACTACCAATATCGAGCGAGCGCGAACAGTGGCGGAAGGACTCAAGTCCGGATCGCTGCGCCCCCGACCGTCCGGACGCAAGCTTCAACGGCACAGCGACATGGCAGCAATCGACCGGATGGCTCGCGTCGTTGACGATCCACGTCGGGAGCTGAACGAGGCGGTCAAAACATTCAGGGTCGCTTTACGAAGGTTGTACCGGACCCGAAACATCGTTTTACATGGCGGTTCAACCAAGGGCGTGGCCTTGCAAGCCACCTTACGTATCGGCGCCCCCTTGGTCGGTGCCGGTCTAGACAGGTTGGCGCACGCTGCGCTTACCGAGGGAATTCGTCCACTCGACTTGGCTGCCCGGGCAGAGCTTGCTCTGAAGTTGGTTGGTGGGGAGACTGCACTGTCTGTTGTTGAGTTGCTAGAACCAAGACGTGGGTAGCGTTCAGAAATAGGAAAAGGGGCAGCGACCGGACTTGCCGGTGGGTGCCCCTTTAATCCTTGGTGAAGCCGACCTGGCAGGCCCCAATCGGTCCGTTGCTCATTGTGCGCAGCCCGTTAGCGTCGATCGTTGGTTGTCAGTCCGCTGTGTTCGTTGGGCGGATGGATTGGAGCCAAACGCGAGGACCGCCATTGTCGAGTTGCCAGAAGCTCCAGCCGTTGCGGTTGTCGTTAACACTGGGGTTGAGGTGGCGGACGACCGCGCGCGCCGCACCTGTAGGAGTCTTGAAGGACTCGCCCTTGAGTGGCCCGTCGGTGATTTCTACCCGGGCCGGGGCGAAGTAGAGGCCGCGCGTTCGGTGCCCCTCGTAATCAGCGTAGATCGGTACGCCGCCGGCAGCGCGGGTCGGCTCCTCGCTGCCAAGTGGGCTGTCGGCGACCAATCGCCGCACGATTTCACCCTCCGTAACGTGCGCCATCCGTGCCGCGAACGCCACGAAGCGTTTGGTGCTGTCGTCCACCTCGATCGTTGCCATCCTTGACCCTCCTTGCAAAGAAGCTAGCGCAGCAAGAAGAGAAAAGCAAGCATATCAAGCAAGATCAGCGCTCCTTGCGGCCGGTGTTGGGGTCGAGCTGGGTACCGCCCGAAGTTGGACGTCAGTCAGTTGCGTCCCATACGCAGCCCCGGGATGTCAGCTAGGCGGCGATGGTTCGGGCGGTGGTGTAGACGTCGGCGGGTAGGGCGTGGTGGAGCTGCCACAGGACGCGCATGGGTCGGTCACCGGTGTGCGAGTCGTACGTCGTGGTGCCGGCGTACAGGTAGGGCGGTGCGCCCAGGTCGCGGTCGGCGATGCGGGTCTCCCGAATGAAGAGGTGCACTGTCGACCCACCTGACGTGTAGCGCTGCCCGGTCACCGACGCCGAGGAAGTCGTGCTCTGCGACTCCCACTGGAACAGGGTGTCGGTGATGGCCCGGTCGGCGTACATGGTGGTGGGGGAGTAGTGGGCTTCCGACTTGACCAGGGTGACGAAGAACAGGTCGGCTTGGGCGTCGGGCAGCCACTTCACCCCCTCGCGTAGCGATCCCGGGTTGGTCATGCCGAAGGCGGCGCATGCCTCGTTGCGGCTGTACCGGGCGTGCACCCGCAGCGGCACCGTCCCCGCCGCGAGCGTGGGCGTAACCCGGTGGATGCGGTCCCGCAGGACCTCGGCGACCTGCCGTAGCTCGGCGCGGCGGGCCGGTTCCTTCCACAGCCGCGCCAGCCGTTCGTCCCGCGTTGGTAGTGGTGCGTTCGGCCCCCAGAGGCTGAAGTGCAGCATGTCGAGCAGTCGGCTGTTGCCCGCGTACACCTGCTGACCTGGCGCGGGCGGTCCGGCCGCAACCTTCGTCAGCAGCTCCAGCCGGTCGACGTCGTCAGTGTGGAGCATGCGACCGATGGCCCGGCCCAACTCCCGGTCGTCCGGGCCGGGCGCGGCCCTCTCGACGCCGGCGAGCCGCCGCAGCCCGGTCCAGCCGCCGATGCTGGCTGATCGGTACACGTCTTCGATCTCCAGGCCGGTTTCACGCAGGAACGTCGCTAGGGTGACGTCGCCGAGTTGCCGCAGCTCAGACACCAGGCCGGCCTTCGAGGTGGGCAGCGCCGACTTCAGGTTGGCGAGGACGACCTCCTTCGCTACCCGGTCCAGTTCGACGTGGCAGCCGCTGGGCAGGCTCGGGAAGTCGTCGCGTACGGCCTCGGTGATCGCCCGTCGGCTCACCCCGGTCAGGGCACGCCACCGTAGGTCGAAGCGGAAGTTGGCGTTCTGCCCGCCGATGAAATCGAGCACGGTAAGACAGGGCTTGTCGTCGTCGAGTCGCAGCCCACGGCCGAGCTGTTGCAGGAAGATCGTGGCGCTCTCGGTGGGCCGCAGCATCAGGATCGTGTCGACCATCGGCAGGTCAACGCCCTCGTTGAAGAGGTCCACTGTGAAGAGCACCCGCAGTTTGCCAGCTTTGAAGTCCCGCAACAGCCCGGCGCGATCGGTGCCGGCTCGCGAGGTCACCGCCGCAGACGGCACGCCGTGGTCGTTGAACCACTTGGCCATGAACTCGGCGTGCCCGATGCTCACGCAGAACCCGAGCGCCCGCATCCGCCCGACGTCCACCTTGTCGCTGACCGCGCGCAACACCGACCGCGCCCGTGCGTGGTTGCCGGTGTAGACGACGTCCAGCTCCGCCGGGTCGTAGCCCTGGCCGCGTTTCCAGGCGAGGTGCGACAGGTCCACGTCGTCGTGCAGCCCGAAGTACTGGAACGGCGACAACAACTGCCGCTCCAACGCGTCCCACAGGTGCAGCTCAACTGCCGCGCGCCCGTCGAACCACCGGCGCACGTCGCCGCCGTCGGCCCGGTCGGGGGTCGCGGTCAGTCCCAGGAGTACGCGGGGTCGCAGCCGCTCCAACAATCGCGTGTACGTCGGTGCTTCGGCGTGGTGGAACTCGTCCACGATCACCATGTCGTACGCCTCGGGGTCGACCTCGCGGCGGTGCAGCGACTGGATGGAGGCGAAGACGTGCTTCCAACCGTTCGGTTTCTCGCCCGCGACAAGCGTCTCGCCGAAGCTACCGTCGCCCATGACCTGCCGGAACGTGGACAGGCTCTGCCGCAGGATCTGCTCCTGATGAGCGACGAAGAGCAGCGAGTCTGCTCGTTTCGCCTTGTGCAGCCGGCGATAGTCCAGGGCAGCGACGACGGTCTTGCCGGTGCCCGTCGCCATCACCACCAGGTTGCGCCAGCGCCCGTGCACCAGGCGCTCGGCGTCCAGGTCGGCAAGGATCTCCGCCTGATACGGGTACGGGCGCACGTCCAGGTTCGAGATCGCAGTCGGTGCGTCGTCGCGACGTTCCCCGCTCAACGCATGCCGTAGCCGCTCGGCGTCCCTGGTCGCGTCGTACGCCTCGAACGCCGGATCGTTCCAGTAGTCCTCGAACGTCGCCGTGAAGGTGTCGATGACGTGCGGCTGCTCGATGTTCGAGATGCGGACGTTCCACTCCACGCCGTCCACCAGCGCGGTCTTCGACAGGTTCGACGAGCCGACGTAAGCGGTGGTGGTGCCGTTGGTGCGGCGGAAGAGCCATGCCTTGGCGTGCAGCCGGGTTGTCCGCGTCTCGTACGACACCTTGACCTCTGCGCCCAGCTCCTTGAGCCGGTCTAGCGCTCGCTGATCGGTAGCGCCGAGGTAGGTGGTGGTGATGACGCGAACCTTGCCGCCTCGGGCGATCAGCTCGCGGATAGCTGGCTCGACGATGCGCAGGCCGTACCACTTGATGAACGCGCAGAGCAGGTCGACGCTCTCGGCCGAGGCCATCTCGTGGTTGACCTCGTGGCCGATGCGCGGCTGGTGGCGGCCATTGACCAGCAGCGCTCCGGTGGAGAGGGGAGTGGTGGGGCGCTGCGGGAAGGCTGGTAGTGCCGGTGGGGTTGGCGGGGCGGCGATGGCGTGGAGCAGGTGTTTGGCGTCGGTGACCTGGTCCTGATCGGTCGCTGCCTTGGGGCTCAGGGTGGCGATGGCGTCAGCGATCTGGTTCGCCATTGCGATCTGGTGGTGGAGCTTGTCGTCGCCACCGGGTACGGATTGGAGAGCGCGGGCAGCCAAGGTGGCGATGTGCCGGGCGAGGGTGTTGTGCGCGTCGGCAGGGTCGAGGTTGTGGTGCTGGACCAGAGCGGGGTCGACGTGCTGGAGGCGCGTGGCCAGCTCACGGGTGATCAGGTGCTCGTACACACCCCGCTCAAGATCCGTCATCGTGCCAGCTAAACAGCTAGGGCGCTCAAGTGTGGACCCGACGCACCGTGCACCTAGGTTGCGGCCAGCACGGGAAGCAGTCCCGCTGATTGCAAGCGCTCGTATGCCATCCGGATATGTGCCGGGGTGAACAATCTCGCTTTGCGGCCACTCCAAGCCTGGACTCGCTCGATCAACTCACCGAGTTCATTGGTCGGAGGTGCCAGTTCGGCGGCGTAGTGGACGGTGGCCAGCAGTTCGAGACTGTATGGCGCCTCGAAGCCCTCGACTAAGCTGGCCAGTCGTTCCAGTGAATGCATTGCTGACGAGCAGCTGTCCGGTTCCAACCATGCCGACACGGCCTGGGTCGTTCCGGCTGTCAGGCGGATTGGTTGGAAATCTTCAACCCGGGCGCTGCGGTCGCCGAAGCCAGTCAGGTAATGCCCTTCAAGTCGGTCGAGAACCTGGTTTAGGTTATCGGCATAAGGTCCATATCGGCCCCGGCTGAATTGGAGCCGGAGCGGCTGCCCCAAAACCTGAAGGAAGTATGCGATCTTTTGGATCTCAAGCACGGTCACCCCGTCGCGAGGCTCCAGCGCCCCTGCTCGATCGAGATAGCGCTCGATGGCGGAGAGGAGGGTGGCACGGCCAGGAGTCAGTGGAGGCTTAGTCGTTGCCACTGGCATGTCCGAGGGGTCGGGAGCACCTTCAGGCGGAAACAGTAGAACTCGAACCTCTGGCAGCGCAGCGAAGCTCCGCTCTATCAAAGGCCGGATCTCGTCCCAGTCCAGCCCTCCGTTGCCGCAACCGAGCGCGGGCACAGCGAGCGAGGAGATCCCATGGTCACGGACGAGGCGGACGAGGTCATCGAGGCCCTCCTCGATGTCCGTCAGCTTTGAGCTGGTGCGCCAGTGACCTTTCGTCGGAAAGTTGATCACGTAGCGTCTGGGGCCTAGGAGGGCTGAGTCAAATAGGAACATATGGCCTAGTTTGACCTCTTTGGCCGCGCAGGCTGCCCGGTAGGCGGCGTAGTTCGCCGGGTAGGCGCGCTTGAACTGCAGAGCTATCCCCTTGCCCATCACACCCACGGTGTTGACGGTGTTGACCAGGGCCTCGACGTCAGCGGTTAGCAGGTTGCCGTGAGCGATGACGATCATTCGCGTGCCTCCCCCCGTCGGAACCCGTAGTACCAGTCAGGCCTGACATCAACGTACGCGTCGATGATGCCAGCATCACGTAAGACCTGCCTCAGATGTTCCTGTCGCGCCGGCGTCCGTACGACGTAGCCGGCCAGTAGGTCGAGAGGAAACTCACGGTGGATAAGCAGCTCAGCCATGCGACGTCGGACGCGATCGGGGTCTTCGGGCAGGTTCCTCCAGATCCGCTCGCGCATCAGCGCCCAGTCGACAAGTTCGGCAAGATCGTCCAGAGATCCTGAGAACCTCGTCAGGGTTGCGGCGCAGTTGCCATCGCTCGCGACCCAGCTCAACTGCGCATGATGCACCCTCTCGAGCGAACTCACTAGGTAGACCAGAGGATCGTCCCCGTCTGGGTAACACCCCTGCGTTCCGTCCTGATGCTCCCGGGCAATACGGAACATCATGGGTGAACGCGGGGCGAAGTAGAAGGGCACGTAGTCGGCCACCGCTCCCCCTGGAGGGCATGGGACGGCTCGCCGGCGGCGGCTGGCTTTGATGTCGGGAGCGCCGACGTTCGTGGCAAGCCTGGTGCCGACCATGCTGTCAGCGAAGAGCCGACCTGCGGCGAGGATGGCCGGCAAGTTCTCAATATGAGTAAAGTGCAGAATGGTCCTAGTTCCGCTTGGCTGACCGGGCGGCCGCGGCATCGATCAGTCCAAGTCGGCTGGATCGATGCGGGCCTTAACTTCTGCGTGCTCGGCAAGTAGATAGAGCAGGTTCGAGCCGTCAATCAGCTCTAGTGGTTTGCCGGAGGCGAAACCGTACGAGGCTGGGCCGTATCCGCTTGTTGTCACCAAGATGCCCTTCGACGCGCCTTCGTTCTGCAGCGTTCCGTATAGGTCGCGAACGGAAGAAACGTCGACAGTGTTCCGGTAGCGTTTGGCCTGAATCACGACCTTCCCCCCGAAAATGGGTCGAGGATCAAAGGCCACACAATCCACGCCACCGTCCCGTGACGCGCGTGTTTGTTTGGTATCGAGACCCATCTTGGCGAACAGGTTCTGGATGAGGCTTTCGAACTCGCTCGGCGTTAGCTTTAGAAGGTTTGGCCTCTGGTCGAGGTCGGCAAGAACGTCAACCTCGTCGATGAATCGCTTGTCGACCATGTCGAATTCAAGCACTGGTCGAACTGGTGCAAGGGCCTCGGGGCGCTTCGACACCGAAGCGTTAAGGTGTTGCAGGCATGCGGCCGGGTCCACGCTGCGGAGAGTCAGTGCCGTGAACACCTCTCGGGTCGTCCGGAGTGTTACAAGGCAGGGTTGAACAGCAGTGCCAGTGCGCGGGTCGGTTGTGTCGACTATGCCGTTGAAGACGATCGTGTCTACCAGCCCGGCTCGGTCGGACTCGAAGAGTTCGTGGATGGTCCGCAGAGTCACTTGGCTCACGGTGCTTGCGTAGCGCTCCTTTACTTCCTTCGCTGGTCGCGCCGCGGTGCCGATTTCATCGCGCACCTTGACGTAGCGGTACTCTCGTACCGCTGGAATGACGTCCAATGTCGGCAAATGGTATTCCACCACGAGTTGCCGGGACTCGGGCACATACGCCAGCCGGTAGTGTTGGGGGAAGTCGTCGGGGTAGACCGAGTTGCCGAGCACCATGCCGAAGTAGTCCACCACCGCTGCGGGGTCTCCGGCAGCCACTGCGGCTGCGAAGCGTTCGACCTCGGCGTTGTGCGCCGTGATCTCGGCCTCGACTTTCGCCCGATCCTGTTGGTACCCCTGGTACGCGGTAGCCAACCGGTGCTGCCGTTCGGCCTCTGCGGCTGCGTGCTGCGCCTGGGCCTGTCCGAAGGCATGGCGCGCCTGAGCGAGGTGCTGCTGATATTTGGCCTGGCCGCCGAATAGCTTCCCAATGCCCGATGGGGCAACCGGTTCGAAGCGTCGCCAATCTGGTGGTGGCAGGGGAGTGCCGAGAGACCCCGGCTGGAAGGGCGGGTGCTTTACAGATTTTCGAAGCCGCCGGAAATCAATGTGGTCGTCTACGTCAAGAGTGGCCAGCAGCAAGCCATCGAGCTCGTCTATGCGCGCCTGCAAATCTGAGTTGTTTGCCGCGACCTCGGCATTGCGCGCCTCCGCGTAGAGTCGCTTACGCTCTCGTTCATCTGCGGCGGACGCACGCTCTGCGGCCTTCCTGGCGCGGTCTGCTTCGCGGCGAAGGTGCTGATGGTGCCGGTAGGCGGCGGCTTGAGCCTGCCTCTGGGCGCGCTCCTGGCGAGCCTGCGCCCGCTGCATTTCCTTGAGAATCCCCACGCTATTCCTAAGGTCGCGACAACTGCGGTCCGGACACCATAGCCAGCGAGTGAGCGTCCCGATACCCGCCTTGTGGCTGTAATCGCGATTCTGTTAGACCTTACGTCCCGCCTTGTTCGCCTTCATTGGCGTTCTCAGTGTCGGATCCCAGACAGACGCATCCGCACGTCGCGGACCGGGTCAGCTCTGGTAGCTGAACTCTGTGCCTTGCGCGCCCGATCCCTGGACCGCCCAATCACCCGCTTGAATAGGTGTGGTTCCCTGTGGCGTTGCGAACCAAGACGTCGAAGATTGGCGCATCGTTCCAGTTGGGCTGCAACTTGGTGATCTTGATCCAGCCCCAGGAGCGGTACGCGGCCAGTGCGGCGACATTGGTAGGGCGGGCCAACAGCGTCGACCGGGACTCTGCCCGGCTGTCGACCAGGTCATGATGCAGTGCCCTCGCGATGCCCTGGCGCCGCCAATTCGGGTGCACCAGCAGTTCGCTGAGCGCGAAGGTGCGCCTGCCGTCCTCTTCTGTGAACCCGGGCGGCACGGGCCCGTGAATGCCCTCCCACCACCGTGTCTGTATAGGAAGTGGGAAGCCATAGATGTAGCCGACCAAGGCCCCGCCGACCGTTGCGGTAACCAGCTCCCACCCAGCTCTCTGCATGTGGAGGTTGAGCTGTCGCCGGTAGCGGTCCTCGCTGTAGAACTCGCCGCAGCCCGCGTAGACCTCCAGGTAGAGGCGCACGAGCTGATCGAGGATCTCCTTAGCCTCGTCAGCGCTGTAATGGCGAAGCTGCAAGCCCTCGATCACAGGTTCACCGCCTGGTCGTAGGCGTCGACAAATTGGCGGGTCGTCGTAGTTGCCTGCTTCGGCGCCGCCAGACTTCGGCGTACCTGTGCGAGATGCTGACTCACCCGCTTCGAGTTGATCTGACGGACAGCGGGCAGGACGCCCAGGGCGATCCGAGCAGCCTCGTTGACGTCGCCCTGCTGGTGCACGGCCTCTGAGAGCCGCACCGTGTAGTAGACCTGGTTCCGCCGATGACCCGGAGAAGGATTGGCAGTGATCGCGCGCAACGACTGGACAGCGCGTTCGGGTCTGCCGAGGGCGAGGTAGGAGAGCCCTTCGATCCCGTTCAGCTCCTGGGCGTTCACGAAGTGCACGAAACCCTGGTCATCCTCGTGAGGGCCGCGGTCCAACTCACGGCGGGCCTTGGTCATCTCGCGGCTGAATCCACTGGTATCTCCGAGGACGGCGTTTGCATGTGCCCTGCGTAGGTGCAGCAACGTGGTGAGTCGAGGTGTGGCCCACCCGGCGGAGATCCGTAGGGCTGCTTCGGCGCAGTGCAGCGACTCGCCAGGCTGACTTTCGCGGATCAGCAGGGACAGGTGTGTGAGGGCGCGAACTTCCGCCTGTGGGTCGTCTGCGATTCGGGCACGGGTGATCGCCTCATGCAGGTACGGCCGAGCCTCAGACCGACGATCCGCGTCGATGGCGAGCCAGGCAGCCTCGATGGACAGATCGGCCAGGGCGCTTTGAAGCGCGTCACCGACTTCACGGCTGTAGCTTGCCCGCGCTGCCCAGGCTGACAGCCTGGTGTGCGCCTGCATGGCGACGTCGCAGAGCAGGTCGGCCCCGACGGCCGCATCAACCCGTCGGAGATCGTCAACCAGGGAACTGGCGAGCCGTACCTGCTCCATGCCGATGCTTCCCGGCATCTCAGCGGACGGCCCGGGGAGCAGGTATGTGTGACCGCCTGCGGCGAGTCCCGCGAGCGCGGCCAGGACGTTGAAGCGTCGGCGGTTCGTGACGCCACCCCCTTGGCTCGATGCCTGTTCCACATTAACCGTCACGGCTGCCGGGTCGTCTCGCTCGACCACCTGATCGTCGCCATGTGCACCAGTTATTTCGCCACCCGTAGGGCTCGCATCGCCCCAGCAGTGCTGGCCGGGAAGACGGAACCAGAGACTGCCCGCCGGCACCCGAAGGAGCGTCGCCCAGTGCGCCAGTCTGTCCAGGTGCACGAGCGGAGGGCCGTTTTCCACCCGACTCAACTGCGCCTGCGTGATCCCCAACCACCCCGCCACCGCCGACTGCGGCAGGGCGACCCGCCCGTGATACGGATGGCACCGGTACGCCCGGATCACCCGCCCCAGATGCCGCTCGGCCAGCGCGAGTCGCACGGGCTCGTGCTCCCAGAAGCTCGCCGGCACCTTCGGTGGGGCGCTCAACCGGTCTCGCTCGGCGGTCTGGCACGGCGTGCACCGTCCGCTGTCGTTGTCCCGGGCCAGCCGTCCGCCGCACCGAGGGCAGTTCGCGTGTGTCACCGGCGGCTCCGTCCGTGTCGCCTCATCGAGCCTGTCCATTGAACACGCTGCGTGGCGCACTGGTATACGCGCGACGCATATCTTCGGAGGATCGCCAATAAGTAGCGGCTGGTCAGGACGGGCGCGCCGCCCGCAGCGCGTCGATGACCACGCCCCAACGCGCCGGCCCGTTCATCGAGTCCAGTGGCTTACCGTCGGCCACGACCACGCCGGCAGCACGCAGCACCTCCAGGTGGCCCGCATAGGCGGGATGCGCGGCCAACTCCGCCTTGGTGTGCGGGAACGCGATGATCGGCAGCCCAGCCCCCAGCGACTCGTTGAGGACGCCGAGCGCCAGCGTGTCGTTGATGCCCAGCGCCCACTTCGTCACCGTGTTGAACGTGACCGGGGCGGCCACCACCACATCGGCGGGCGGGTGCGGCTCGGGGTCGCCGGGCATCCGCCACTCCACGCGTACCAGATAGCCGGTCTTGTCTTGTAACGCAGCCCGGTCGATCCACGGCGCGGCGGTGGGGCTGACGATCATGCAGACCCGCCACCCGTCGGCGATCAGGAGGTCGACCAGCTCGTCGATGTGTTCCGCCGGTCCCGCCGCGCAGACGACCAGATACAGCACCGGACGTTCCGTCATGCCCGCAGTCTGCCCGATTCGACAGTCGCGGCGTGGAGCGCATACCGATCAGGTATGCCGTCAACGATCACCGTGACATGCCGTTGTGCCTGGTCAGCCGCGACAGTCGATGCCTGGCCCGGGGCGGGTGCTCGGCCTCGGAGTTGCGCCGGCCCTCAACGGCGCAGCGCCTCCCGCCCCGGTGCCAGCCAACGATTCGACTTGGAGCCGGCATGCCCACCGTGAACGACGACCAACTGGCCCGCCTGGGCCTGGCCGCCGCCTGGGAGTCGGTCGACGTGCGGGCCGCCGCCGACTTCTGGTGCACTGTCGAAGACCGCCGAGCTGGACTGCTCCCGCAGCGCGACGCGCCGCTGTTCTTCACCGCGTTGGGTCGCCTCCTGGTCGACGGTGACGATCCGGCGAGTCGGGCGGCGCTGCTCCGGGTGCTCGGCCACGCGTACCGTCACTTCGACCTGCTTCCGCACGCGACCACCATCGGCGACGCGTTGCTCGCCACCGTCGCTCGCCACGCGCGGCCACTGTGGACGCCGCAGCTCACCGTCACCGCCGAGCGCGCCCTGTGCCGCGCCACGCACGCCATCCGACGCGCCGCCGCCCAGGCCGGCGACGGCCGGGCCTGGTGGCACGTCGAGGTGATCGGCCATGACCGGCCGTCGTCCGACATCGCCATCCTGACGGTACGTCCCTGGCGGCGACTGCCCTTCCAGCCAGGTCAGGCCGTGCCGGTCTGCACGCCGCGCCTGCCGGGTCACTGGCGCTGGCTCTCGCCGGCCAACGCCCCACGCGCGGACGGCACCGTCGAGCTGCACGTCCGCGCCGTACCCGCCGGCACCGTCTCCCACCGCCTGGTCCATCGGGTACGCCCCGGCGAGCTGCTCTGGCTCGGCCCACCCGTCGACACCGGCCTGAGCCTCGACCCGGCGAACACGAACGACCTGCTGTTCGTTGCCGGTGGCACCGGCCTGGCGCCGCTGCGCGCCCTGGTCGAACAGGTCGCCGCCGCACCGGCCGGCCGGCGGGTGACGCTGGTGGTCGGCGCCCGCACGTTCACCGACCTGTACGACCCGATCGCCCTCGACAAGTTGCAGTGCGCCCACGACTGGCTGACCGTCGTGCCGGCCCTCTCCGACGACCCCTGCGCCGACCCGACCGAGCGGGGCGACGCCCTGACCATCGCCCTCGACCATCACCAGCCGGATCAGGACATCTACCTCTGCGGCCCACCCGCGATGCTGACCGCCGCGCGGTCACGGCTGCCCGCCCTCGGCATCCCCGCCGCGCGCATCCACCTGCCCAGGGGCTTCACCTGCTGATGGTGTGCCTACCGGACGAACTCCGACCGGCCCGCGCATGCGCGCCGCTCATGATCCTCGACGTTCGGTTACCAGTTGGCACTGAGCTGCGTGACGGCCTGGCGGAAGCGCCGCGGCGGCAGGACGGCCCGGAGCTTGTCGGCAGCGTCAGCGAAGTCCGAGATCGTGGTGACGCAGCCGTGACCGAGGTGGGCGAGCCGGATGACGCCAAACCGCTCAACCACGAGCGCCTGGGACAGCGGGACGGTGTGCACGTTCCCGTCGCCATCCACTGTCGAAATCGCGTCGATGCCAATGACCAGCTTGGCCTTGTTGTGGAACCGCTTGGAGAACGGCGGCCTGACAACCTCACCTGCTGGCACGAAACGGGTGGTCCGGCAGGAGTCCTCGGTGGCGCGAGGAAGGTTGGGTTTCGACCCGTACGGTACGACGATCATGGCGCTGGAGAGCCAGCCCGACACGATGTCCCGCGTCGCTTGCGGAGTAAGCCCAGTCAGCTCGCTGAGTGATTCCGAGCCGTAGATCTCAGCCGTGCCGAGCAGCTCCTGGCGGGTCAAGGGTTGAAGGTCGCTGATCGACTGCATCCATTCGATGTCGCCCTCCAGGGCCATGCGTCCCGTTGGCACCCGGTCAGCGAGCTCCTCTCGATCAATCCCATCGGCGGCAAGCCGTTGCAGCTCGGCCCAGAGCAGCTCGGCCGCGACGGTGGCGTCGAACTTCTTGGCTTTCTTGCCGAAGTCTGGCGTGACCCTCAACCCGAGCTCGTGCCGCGTACTGTCGACCACCTCGCACATGAATTCCGCACCAATGGCCACCCCGGCCTCGTCTACCGCCTCGGCGACTCGCGACCGCAGTGCCCACATCAGATCGACCGCTTCCGCGCTGGGTTCGACACCGACCATCAGCGCGACACCACGGACCTCGTCGGCGTACCAGATCGGTCCCATCTGGTTGTTGACGAGTGGCGTGCTGCGGGTGACTCGCGGGCCAGTGGGCAACGGGACTCGCATCGCCTGAGGCGGTTCACCCGTCACTGTGAGAACCGCGTTTCCGCTGGTGAAGAACCTCTCGACGTACCGTCGGATCTCGTCCGCCGTGAAGAGCCTGTAGTCCACCGCGGGCCAGCGCGACAGGCCGTGTCCGCTCGGCCCGAAACGCCGCGACAGCAGCGCTCCCCACGGGTCGCGTAGCCCTTCTTCGATGTTCGACATGTACCGGCTGTCCGCATCGAGGCCCTCGACCGCGTCGGACAGATCCTCCGGCGGCAGATTGCTGATAGCCGAGCAGATGGTGGCGAAATGCCTCACGACCTGATCAGGTGGGCCGCCTGCGAGGAATGACGTGTCGTTCATCCATATGTTGTCCTGGTGATTCTCCGCGACGTGATCCTCGGTCCAGTCCACCAGGTGCTGGACGAGATGGGTCAGGCCGATGGAGTCGATCTCTTCGTCGCGAGCGCCGCACCCAAAGGTCAACGACGCGGCCAGGGTGCCAGGCGCATTGCGTTGGATGACAGTAACTCCGTCTATCTCCTCGCGCCGCATGAGCGGATCGTAAAGTGACCGGTCAAGCCAAGGGCTGAGGCGTTCGACCGAGGCGGTGCCGTTGGGTCAACTGTTGGTGTCGCCGAACTCGCGTACCCCGTCCACGTCCAGCGTGATCCGCCCGTTCTCGGTCCACTGGCCGGTGGCGGCGAGCCAGCTCGGGTCGTCGCGCTCGTCGATGGTGCTCCAACTGTGCCGGTGGTGCCGTAGCTGGATCGGCCCGGTCGACTGGCCCGGCGCGAGCGTGCCGTCGGTGAAGGTCAGCTCCACCCAGCCGGGGACCGGCGTTCCCGGGGCCGGGTACGGCGGTGCCGGCGTCGACAGCACCGACGGCCCGCCCGGCGGGAGGAAGAACTGCACGGTCTGCTGGATCCGGTCACAACCCAGCGCCGCCCAATCGCAGTTCGGCACCAGCGAGGTGTTGCCGCCCTCGAAGCGCAGGTGGTAGCGCACCTGCACGGTGCTCAGGTCGAGCGGCGCGGTGCCGGTGTTGGTGACCTTCAGGAGGTGCTGGATCTGGTTGTTGGTCGGTGACCAGTCGAGGTTGAGGTAGCTGACAGTGGCGCGTCCGCTGGCGGTGCGCACGGTGGTGGCGGGTGAGGTGTCCGAGTAGCCGCCGAGCGCGCGGGCGGCAATCGCGATCCGGTACGTCGTACCGGGTGCGAGGTCGGTCAGCGTGATCGTGGTGTCGGTGGTGGCGCCGAGGAAGCGGTACGTGTTCGGCCCCAGTGGCACCTGCACCTCATAGTTGATCGGCTGCTCCGCGCCGGGCTCGCTCCAGGCGGAGGGCGTCCAGCTGAGCGTGAGCTGATGTGGTTCGTTGACCACCACCGTGGGGGTGCCCGGGGTGCTGATCGCTGGGCCGTCGGCGCGGGCGGCGTTGACGGCGAGCAGGCTCGCCAGCGCGGCGAGGGCGATGGTGGCGGTGACGCGGCGAGCGGACATAACCGAATGGTATGCATGGACATCGATGCCAATCCATCGTCCGTCAGTTCAGTGACGCGCCGACGACGGATCCAGTCCATGACGCGACGTAGTCGGCTTGGAGATAATGCCTGCGCTACGCCGTAGGAACCGATCAGCCGGTGCAGGTGCCCTGCGAAGCGCGTGAGCCGCTGCACCGGCTGGATGGTCGGCTCAGGAGCCGCCTTGGCGCTGGACCCGCCCGTCGCCCGAGACCTTGGCCCGGCCCAGATCGCGTTCGGTGCCGGCCGGGCCGGTCGCGGTACGGCGGTGCCGTTGGTCGGGCGAGTGCTCCACGGGCGAGCCCTGGCGGCCCCGAGCGCCGCTGCCCGAATGCCGCCGGCCTCGCGCCGACTCGCCGCCGCTGTCGTGTTTGTTCTGCTTGTGACTACCCATGGACCGCGCGTACCCGGTCACTGTGCGGCTAGTCCTGAACCCTCGTCAGCTCCAGCGGCCTCACGGATTCCAATAGACGAGGACCCTGGCCTGGTCGAAACGTCGCTCCTTCAGGTCGGCACGCTGGATCACCCAGTGGATGCTCGCGCCACCCTGTCTGCCGCCGTGAAACTCGGCCAGCACAACCCAGTCACCATGGTCGGGTTCCCCACCACCACCCCCCGACTTTGTCGTACCCCGACCGGCCCGAGGGGTGGGCGCCCAACCAGGCGGGGTTGAAACCGTTGCAGTCAGTGCCGTAGCCGCCCAACAGCAGTGGCGTCGGGCCCCCGGCGGAGAACATGCCGTCCGGCACTTTGCGCAGGACGGCCTGCCACACCTCGGTCATCTGTTCGAACGGGGGATCTCCCGGCAGCGGCGGCGACCACGGGGGCCCCGGGACCGTCTTGACGTAGGGCAGAGAGATGTCGACGGTGAGGTGCAGATCGCCCTGCGGGATCTCGTAATAGACCTCCGCGTACTCGTCGTCGTCCGGAGGGAAGTCGGGCGGATACTGCGCTCGCTCCTCGACCGCCACGTCTGCCGGCACATATCTGACCTCGCCCCAGCCGCTTTCTTCGGGCCAGCCGAACAGCAGCAGTTGGCCGTCGGACGGTAGTGGAAGATCGGTCACGTCTGCCGGAAGAGCAGCGCAGTCGATGGTGGCGATCAGGGGATACTCGGGGTCCTCGGCGTCGGCCGGAAGCATCACGGGTCCGCGGATAACGCCCACGACCGGTCCGTCACCCCCCTGTGTCAGTAGGGCGGAGGGGCGGGCGAGCCCCAGCCAGCGCTCCACGTCGGCGGCGGGTACGCCGCGGTGCAGCGCCTCGGCACGGACCTGATCGATGATCTTCACGTTTCGGGGAAGCACGGGAGAACCGTAGGTCAACCGTGCGACGTTCTCGACCCCGCCGGATGCTGGCTGCCCGCAAGACAGGCGCACCTGCAATCGATACCGCGATTTGCCGTCGGCGGGCGGCAGGTGGAAGCGCCCGACCATAGCGTCCGAACCACGGAGTTCCGCGAGCGCGCGATCTGTGGGAGGCGACCATGCAGACGACCGAAGGTGTGGTGTTGCCGGGGGAGCGGGCCCCGGTCAGGTTCAACATGGACAGGTGGCGGGCTGGGCTACCACCGGATGCGTGGCCCGACACGCTGCCGGCGACCGGCGAGCTCTGGCGGCGCGACGTCTTCGCGGTGGCCGACGCGTACCGGGCGGGGTCCGCTAGCCCGCGACAACTGCTGACGGCCGTGCTGGTCTGGGCTTACGGACCCATCGGGTACGGCCCGTGGCGCGCCGCCAGGTCGCTCGACGCCGACCCCGAGGGCAAGCGCCTGGCGTACGCGCTGGAAGAGGTGTCCACGCCAGCGCCCGACGAGGACGCGCTGCGCACGGCGTACCGCCGCTTCCGCGACCCCGACTACGCTCGTCTGCCCTGGTTGGGGCCGGGCCTGTTCACGAAGGTTCTCTACTTCGCCGGCTACCGGCGCGGGGCGGGCGGTGTGCAGCCTCTGATCCTCGACCGTGTGGTGGCCGGCCAACTCCCCGCCGAGGCGGGTGTCGGCCGGCGCAACGGCTGGTCATCCGAGGAGTGGCTGGCCTATCTGCGGTGGGCGGCCGAGCAGGCCCGGGTCAGGGGAGTGGAGCCGGACTCGGTGGAGATGGGGGTAGTGCCCGACCGCTGAGGTGGTTACCGGCCGGCGCGGAGGCGGGTGTCGAGGGCGTCGAGGTCGGGGACGAACCAGATCTGCCCGCCCTGGTTCGACTCGTGCACCAGCGCGCGCAACGCTGAACTCTCCGCGAGCTGCGCCGAGATGTCGCCGACGACGGCCAGCCGCACCCGGTAGTTGACGAACTTCTGCATCACGTCGCCGGCGAAACGGGTGCCCAGCGAGAAGAACCGTGCGTCGAGCCGGTTGGCCGGCACGGCGACCACCTGGGCGCCGAGGAACGCCGCGCCGATCAGGTCCAGCGCGTCCTGCTCGGTGGCCACCGGCGGGCCGTCGGGGTCGCAGACCAGCACTGGCACTCCGGCGCGTTCCTGGATCTCGTCAGGCATCGTGAACCTCCCGGTCGAGCAGGCCGTTGTCGGCGTTGAGTACGGCGTCGAGCAGGTGCAGCAACTCGGCGGTGGCCGCCGGGTCACCCAGGATGATGATCTTCATGCGATGGCGTTGCTCGTCGTACACGGTCTGCACCCGCAGCGGGTTGGCCTGGTCGTGGCCGGTGTTGGCGCTGGTGAGCACGAGCGTGCCGAGCCGGTCGGCGGCGGCCCTGTCGACACCGTCGACCTGGACGATGCTCGACACCTCCGCCTGCCTGGCGACGCTGGGCGCGGTCGGGGCCTGTCCGGTGAGGGCGTCGAGATCGCTGGCGGCGATCCGGTACTGCTTGCCGATCCGCACCGCGCGCAGCCGGCCCGAGCGGATGTAGCCGCGCACGGTGCGCACATGCAGGTTGAGCCGGTCGGCGACCTGTTCGACTGAGTACATTTCTTCCGTCATCACTCCCTATGCTACCCCCACAGGGAAGCATAGGGAGTGATGGGATCGACTCGTTCACCGCATTAACCCGCTCGCGCTGTCGGACAGGTCCAGTACCGTCTGGGAACCATGGACGCGCTCGGCGACGCCATCATCGGGCGGGATCACCCCGTAGGTCTGCTGCGCGCCGAGGTGGATCGCGCCACCACCAGCCACGGCGGTCTCGCCCTGGTCACCGGCGAGCCGGGCATCGGCAAGACGACCCTCGTCACGTCGGCGGCCCGGGAGGCCCGCCAGCGGGGCGCGCTGGTGCTCGGTGCCGCCTGCTGGGACTCCGACAGCGCCCCCGGCTACTGGCCGTGGGTACAGGTGCTGCGTGCCCTGCGGCGCTCCGCCGACGACTGGGCGGTGGCGCGGCAGTCCGCCGAGCCGGCCCTCGCGGCCCTGCTCGGCCAATCCGGTGCCGACGGCGAGCAGGCCGGTCGCCTCGTCGGTTGGGCAGGCGTCGACCCCGGCCCGGACGCCGCCGACCAGGAGGCGTTCGCGCTGTACGACGCGGTGACCGCCGCCCTGGTCGCCGTCTCCCAGCACCGGCCGGTGGTGGTCGTCCTCGACGACCTGCACTGGGCCGACCCGGCCTCACTGCGGTTGCTGAGCTTCGCCGCCCAGCACACCTGGTTTGAGCGACTCCTGCTGATCGGCACCTACCGCGACGCCGAGGTCGAGTCGGGCGAGCACCCTCTGCGCCCGCTGCTGATGCCGCTGGTCGCGAAGGCCACCACCATCACCCTCACCGGTTTCACCCGCGACGAGGTGGCCGCGCTGATGACCCGGACCGCCGGCCGGGAGCCCGAGGCCAGCCTTGTCGACGAGGTGCACCGGCGTACCGGCGGCAACCCGTTCTTCGTCGAACAGACAGCGCGGCTGTGGCACGCCGACGACGCGGTCGGCACCATCGCACCCGGCGTACGGGAGGCGGTGCGCCGGCGCCTCGCTCAACTGCCCGCCACCGTGGTGGAGGCGCTGACCGTCGCCGCCGTACTGGGTCGCGAGTTCCACCGTCAGGTCCTCGCGGCCTGCGCGGCCGCTCCCGCGGCGCAGGTCGACCGGCTGCTCGACCGGGCGGTGACCGCCCGACTGGTGGTCGCCCGGGGCGGTGGCCGCTTCGCCTTCGCCCACGACCTGGTCCGCGAAACCCTCTACGACGGGCTGACCGACGACGACCGGCGGGCCCGGCACGGTGCGGTCGTCCGGGCGGTCGACGACCTGCGGGAGCTGACCGACCGGCTGATCCCCGCCGACCTCGCCCGCCACGCCTACCTCGCCGGTCCCGCGCTCGACCGGGCCCGGGTGGCCACGCTGCTGCTCGCCGCCGGCCGGGCCGCGTTCGCCCGGCTGGCGGGCGACGAGGCGGCACTGCACTTCCGCCGAGCCCTTGAGGTGGTCGAAGACCCGGTACAACGGGTGCGGATCCTCGTCGAGTTCGCCGAGTCGCACTACCACCACGCCGACCGGGAAGAGGTCACGAGGCTGCTGGCCGAGGCCGCCAAGCTGGCCCGGTCACTCGACGACCCGGTGCTGCTGGCCCGGGTCGCGCTCATCGTCAACCGCGCCCGCCAGGTGGACGCTGCCCAGTCGGCCGAAGCGGCGGAGTTGGTGCGCGAGGCGTACCGCCGGTTGATCAGCGAACCGGATGCCACCGCGCCGGTCGGCGCCCTGGTCGCCGACCTGATCACCGCCAGCGAGACGATCGCCCGTCGAGGGCAGGACGACGAGGCGCTCACCTTCAGCCTCTGGGCCCGCCACGACACGACCTGGGGGCTCGGCACCGCCGCGACCCGAGCCGCGCTCACCGCCGAGATCCGGGCCGTGGCCCGGCGGACCGGCGACCGGGAAACCGAGCTGTGGGCCACCTCGCTGCGCTGGGTGGCGCTGCTGGAGCTGGGCGACCCGCGCTTCGTCGAGGAGCTCGTCACCTTCGTCGACGCCGAACGGGAGGGTGACTTCGCCCGGCACCGGATGGCGGCGGCCGTCGACAGCGGGATCATCGCGGCGTTCCAGGGCGACTTCGCCACGGCCGACGAGCGGTTCGCCTTCCTCACCGACCAGGCCGACCCGAGCTACGCCGAGTTCGGTTTCATGGGCCATCACCTGCGCTGGTCCCGGCTGCTGCTCCAGGGCCGGGTCGACGAGGCCTCCGCGCTCGTGGAGGGGCTCGCCCCGACGGACTACCCGTACCGGGAGCTGCTGCGAGCTATCACCGCCGCGGAGCGTGGCGACGGCGAGACGGCGCTCCGGTTGACCGTCGGCATCGAGGCCACCGCAACCCGGTACCCGCGCCCGGTGTCACCGCTCTGGCTCCGACTCCGCGCTCAGGCCGCCGCCGCGTCCGCCGACCCGAAGCGCTGCGATGCCGCGCGGGCCGCGCTCACCCCACACCGTGGGGAGTGGATGGTGGGGCTCTTCGGCTGCGACATCAGCGGCCCCGTCGACCACTGGGTGGCACTGATCGACGCCGCCCAGGAACGCTGGGACGACGCCATCGCCGGATTCATCGCCGCCCGGGACTCCGCCGACCGGATGGGCTCCCGAACCTGGTCGCTGCTCGCCCGCACCGGCCTCGCGAACGCCCTCGCCGGCCGAGGTCACCCGGGCGACTCGACGACGTCGGCAGCGTTGCGCGCCGCCGCCGTCCAGGAGGCGACCGCCCTCGGCATGACGCAGGTGCTCCACCGGCTCGCCGCCCCGACAGTCCGCGACATCCACCACCCGGACCAGGCCGTCTCGCTGGGTCAGGTTGCGGGTTGGGGCCAGGCCGTCGGGTCGGGCCAGGTTGTCGCGCCCGGTCGTGCCGCGCCGGTCGCGGCTGCGGTCAAGGGGTACGAGTTTCGGCGCGACGGGCGGGTCTGGCAACTGGTGTACGACAGTGTCGTGGCGCACCTGCCCGACGCCAAGGGCCTGCATGACCTGCACCTGCTGCTCAGCCGGCCCGGCAGCGACGTGCCGGCCGTCGAACTGCTCGACCCGGCGGCCGGACCGGAGCTGGTGGCCGCCCGGCGGCTGGGCGCCGATCCGGTCCTCGACGAGGAGGCGAAGGCCCGCTACCGGCGGCACCTGGCCCGCCTCGACGAGGAGATCGACCGGGCCGCCGCCCGCGACGACGACCGGAAGGTGTCCAAGCTGGACGCCGAGCGGGTTGCGTTGCTCGACGAGCTGCGTGCCGCGGCGGGCCTCGCCGGCCGGAGCCGTCGCCTGGGCGACGAGGCCGAGCGGGCCCGCAAGACGGTGACAGCACGAATCCGCGACGCGCTCCGCAAGCTCGACGACCGGCACCCGGCACTGGCGAGCCACCTGCGCGAAACGGTCTCCACCGGAACGACCTGCCGCTACCAACCCCCCAACGCGCTGCCCTGGCAGCTCTGACCGCACCCCAGCCCTCCGCGATCTTGCACTTTCGGTCGCCGGTTCAGGTGGATTCGTCACCCTTGTCGGGACAGAAAGTGCAAGATCGCGGGGGTGGGTGGGGTGGGCTAGCGGCGGTTGTACTTGTACATGGTCAGGGTGCCGAAGACCAGGACGAAGCCGGCGCTCCACAGCAGCAGCCACATCGTCGCCGACGGGTCCGAGTCACCGCTCATCGCTCCCCGGATCGCGGCCACCAGTTGCGTCACCGGGTTGACCTTCACGAACGCCTGGAGCCAGCCGGGCATGGTGCTCGGCTCGACGAAGACGTTGCTCAGGAACGTCAGCGGGAACAGCACCATCATGCTGACCCCCATCACCGACTTCTCGCTGCGCAGGATCAGCCCGAAGAACGTCCACACCCAGGAGAACGCGAACGAGAAGATCACCAGCAGCCCGATCCCGGTAACAGCCCCGACCACCCCGCCCTCGGGGCGGAACCCGAGCACCAGCCCAAGACTCAGGATCACCACGGCGGCGAGGATGTAGCGCAGCACGTCGCCGAAGATCATGCCGACCAGGGCGGCCGGACGCCAGATGGGCAGCGTCCGGAACCTGTCGAAGATGCCCTTCTCGATGTCGGTGTTGAGGCCGACGCCGGTGTACATGGTGATCATGACGACGCTGGTCACCATGATGCCGGGCAGGAAGAACTGCAGGTAGTCACGCGGGCTGCCGGCGAGGGCGCCACCGAACAGGTACGTGAACATCAGCACCATGATGATCGGGAACGCGGTCACGTCGAAGAGCTGCTCCGGCACGTGCTTGATCTTCAGCATGGCCCGCCAGCCGAAGGTGAGCGACGCGCTCAGCGCGCTCGGCCGGGGCGGTCGGGAACCGGGCGCGAGCACAGTGGCCAGCGCCTCGGCGGACGGAACGTAGACGGTCGGCGCCCGCTCGGTAGTGGTGGTCGTGGTGTCGCTCATCGGGCTGCCTCCAGCTCGTCGTCGCGCTCGTCGGTCGGCACGGCGGGGTGGTCGGTCAGGGCCAGGAAGACCTCGTCCAGGCTCGGCTGGCCGAGGGAGAAGTTGTCGACCACGATGCCGGCGCGGGCCAGGTCGCCGAGTACGCGAGCGGCCTGGGAGCTGGCGTCGAGGTCGGTGCCGGCCTCGCCGACGCGGGCGGTCAACGCCACCGGGTCGGCGGCGAGCTGCACCGGCACGTCGAGCGCCTCCCGGAGCACCCGTTCCGCCTCGGAGCGCTGAGCGGGGTCGCGCAGTCGCAGGTGGACGGTGCCGGAGCCGATCGACGACTTCAGCTCACCCGGGGTGCCCTCCGCGATCACCCGGCCGTTGTCGACGACAGCGATCCGCCCGGCGAGCTGGTCGGCCTCGTCGAGGTACTGGGTGGTCAGCAGCACCGTCGTGCCGTGCGACACCACCGCCCGGATGATCTCCCACACCTGGTTGCGGCTGCGCGGGTCGAGGCCGGTCGTCGGCTCGTCGAGGAAGAGCAGATCCGGGGTGTTCAGGATGCTGGCGGCGATGTCGATGCGTCGCCGCATGCCGCCCGAGTACTTCTTCACCTGGCGGTCGCTCGCATCGGTCAGCCCGAACGCGGCCAGCAGTGCCGCGGCGCGATCCCGAGCGGCCGGCTTGCGCAGGCCGAGCAGGCGAGCCAGGAGCACCAGGTTCTCCGTACCCGTCAGGTCCTCGTCGACGGAGGCGTACTGGCCGGTGAGGCTGACCCGGGACCGGACCTTGTCGGCCTCGGTGACCACGTCGTGCCCGAAGACCCGGGCCGAGCCGCCGTCGGGTCGCAGCAGGGTGGCGAGCACCCGGACCGCCGTGGTCTTGCCCGCGCCGTTCGGGCCGAGCAGGCCGTAGACGGTGCCGGCGGGCACCTGGAGGTCGATGCCGGCCAGCGCCCGGGTGTCCCCGAACGAGCGGGTCAGCCCCTCTGCCTCGATGGCCAGACCGGTGGTGCGTCTACTCATGATCCTTACCTTTCGCGTCGGACGTGTTCAGGAGACGTAGGGTCGAGCCGCCCGGCCGTCGCGCAGTGCCAGACCCCACCAGCGCAGCTGGTCGAGCAGGACGCCGACGTCGCGTCGCAGCTCGTCGGTGCACTGGGCGGTCGGCTCGCCGGCGAGCAGGTCGATCCCGACGACGTCGCGCACCGTCATCGCGTGCAGTGCGGTGAAGACGGTACGTAACTGGTCGACCGCGTGCAGGCCGGTGGACCGACAGCCGTACGACACGAAGCCGACCGCTTTGGCCTGCCACTCGTCGTACGCGTAGTCGATGGCTTGTTTCAAGGGTGCCGGGAAGCTGTGGTTGTACTCGGGGGTGACCACGACGAACGCGTCCGCCCGGCCCACCTCGCTGACGAACGCCCGGATGGACGCGGTCGGCTCGGCGGGGTAGGTGGCCGGGAAGTCGTACTCGGTCAGGTCAACGACCGTCACCGTCAGGTCGTCGTGCCGCGCGGCCTGCTCGACGAACCAGTGCGCCAGCCGGTCGCCGACCCGCCCCTCCCGGGTGCTGCCGACGATCACGGTGATCCGCAACGGTGCCATGGCCCACCCCCCTTCCACAGTGAAGGCGCGAGGTGACGACAGGCGCCCGCTAGATCCGATCTAGCGGGCGTGGTTCGGGGGCGAAATGTCGGTGGGATCGGCTTGACTGGGGGTCGACGAACGGGGGAGCGCAATGGCACAGGTACGCATCGAGCCGTGGCACGAGGACGACCTCGACCTGCTGCGGCAGCTCAACTCACCGGAGACCCGCAAGCACACCGGTGGCCCGGAGACCGACGAGCAGGTGCTCGCCCGGCACGACAGGTACGTGCACTTCTCGGGCACCCAGCAGGGCTGCATGTTCACGCTGGTGCTGGCGGACGGGGCGCGGGCGGGCAGCGTCGGCTACTGGGCCCGCGAGTGGCGCGACCAGCCGGTGTACGAGCTGGGCTGGGCGGTGCTGCCCGCGTACCGGGGGCAGGGGCTGGCCACTGCGGCGGTGCGCGCGGTGCTGGACGTGGCCCGCGCCCGACGGGACCGGCACTACGCCCACGCCTACCCCTCGGTCGACAATCCCGCCTCGAACGCGGTGTGCCGCAAGGCCGGCTTCACGCTGCTCGGCGAGACCGGTTTCGAATACCCGCCGGGGCAGATGATGCGGGCCAACGACTGGCAGCTCGACCTGACCGCCCCACCGACAGCGAGCTGAGGTCGGCGGGGCGGCCGGTGACAGGTCACCAGGTGGTGTCGAGGCGGTGCCGTTGCTCGGCGGTCAGCTCCAGGTCAAGCGCTCACCGTCACCAGGGCAGCACGCCGTACCCGCCGCCCGCGTCCATCTGGAAGCCCCAGAGCAGCCCGCTCGGCCCGTCGGCCGGCAGGGTGGCCAGGTGGACGCTCACCTCGGCGCCCTGGTCGGCCGTGCGGAAGCCGCTGTTGCCGTTGAGGTCGGTGGCGCAGTAGCCCGGGTTCGCCGCGTTCACAGTAATCGGAGTGTCCCGCAGCTCCTTGGCGTACATCGCGGTGAGCATGTTCAACGCCGCCTTCGACGACGGGTACGGCACTGAGGTCAGCTCGAACAGCGCGCCGGCCGGGTCGGTCATCAGGGCGATCGAGCCGACCTCGCTCGACACGTTGACGATCCGGGCGGCCGGCGCCCGGCGCAGCAGTGGCAGCATCGCGTTCGTCACCGCCACCACCCCGAAGACGTTCGTCTCGTACAGCCGGCGCAGCGTCGCCACCGTCGTCTCGCTGGGCAGCCCTCGTGCGCCGTCGGCGAGGACGAGGCCGGCGTTGTTGACCAGCACGTCCAGCCGGCCGTACTCCGCCTCCACCCGCTTCGCGGCGGCCGTCACCGACTCGGCGTCGGTGATGTCGAGCGGGAGGAACACGGCGTCCGCGCCGCCGTCGCGCAGTTCCCGTTCGGCTGCCCGACCCCGCTCGGCGTCCCGGGCGCCCACCAACACTGTCATCCCCTGGGCGCCGAGCTGCCGGGCGGTGGCGAAGCCGATTCCCTTGTTGGCCCCGGTGATCAGGGCGATCGTGTTCGTCATGACGAAGAGCGTGGCCGCGCCGACGGCGTCCCGGGAGAGACGGGCCGAGGCTGGGACCGGTGGTACCACCCTGGCCGGCCCGGGTCGAGGCATGCTGGGGTCATGACGAGCAGCGGGTTGCGGCGTGACGAACTGGCGGCGTTCCTGCGTGCCCGCCGCGCCCGGCTGCGCCCCGCCGAGGTCGGGCTCCCCGAGGGCGAACGCCGACGTACCCCCGGCCTGCGCCGGCAGGAGGTCGCGCAGCTCGCCGGGATGTCGATCGACTACTACATCCGGCTGGAGCAGGGCCGCGGACCGCACCCGTCCCGGCAGGTGCTCGCGTCGATGGCCCGGGCGCTCATGTTGAGCCGGGACGAGCGCGAGTACCTGTTCCGGATCGCCGGGGAGAACCCGCCGTCCACCGTCGGTCCGAGCCGGGAGGTGACTCCGGGGCTGCGGCACCTGCTCGACGCCATGACCGAGACCCCGGCGTACCTCGTCGACGCCGCGTACCACGTGCTGGCCTGGAACCGCCTGGCCACGTACTTCGTGGGGGATCTCGCGGCAGTGCCCGACGCGGACCGCAACATGATCCGCTGGACGTTCCGGCAGCCGGCGACCAGCGCCCACTGGACCGATGCCGAGGTGATCCGATTCGTGCGAAGCACTGTCGCGGACCTGCGGGCCGCCTACGGGCGCTACCCGGCCGACCCGGCGATCCGTGATCTGGTCACCGAGCTGCTCGGCACCTCACCCCGGTTCGCCCGGCTCTGGGCCGAGCACGACGTCGAGGAACGCCGACCGGTCGTCAAGCGGGTGCCGCACCCCGAGCTGGGGCCGTTGGAGTTCGAGTGCCGCGTCCTGCTGGTGCCGGAGACCGACCAGCGGATGATCGTCTACGTCCCCGAGCCCGGATCGCCGACCCACGCGGTGTTCCGTCGGATCGCCGAGCGCGTCGGCTCCTGAGCGCCGGGAACAGCGTGATTGACCCGCCGGAAACAGCGTGATGCCTCACAGTCATCAAGATGACTCTGAGGCATCACGCATTCAGGAGACCTGCCCGCCGAGCGGCGGGCTCAGGTCAGCGGGGGACGTAGGCGAAGGTGTCCGGGTTCGGGCCCTGCCGGCCGGCCTCGCCCTTGTCCAGCGCGGTGATCCGCTCCATCGCCGCGTCGTCCAGCTCGAAGTCGAAGATCCGGGTGTTCTCCTCGATCCGCTTCGGGGTGGTCGACTTCGGGAAGATGATGTCGCCGCGCTGCACGTGCCAGCGGAGCACCACCTGAGCCGGGGACCGGTCGAGCTGCCCGGCGATGTCGACCACCGTCGGGTCGTCGAGCACCTTGCCCTGGGCGATGGGCGACCACGCCTCGGTGAGGATGTTGTGCGCACGGCCGTAGGCGCGGACCTCGTCGTTGGTGAAGTACGGGTGCGCCTCGATCTGGTTGACCGCCGGCACGACGCTCGCCTCGTCGGCCAGCCGCTCCAGGTGCGACACCTGGAAGTTCGACACGCCGATCGAGCGGGCCCGGCCGTCGCGCTGGAACTCCTCCAGCACCTTCCAGGTCGAGACGTAGTCGCCGTCGTACAGGGTCGGCAACGGCCAGTGGATCAGGAACAGGTCGATGTGGTCCATCTTCAGCGCCGCGAGGGTCGAGTCGAACGCCTTGCGGGCGTCGTCGGGGCGGTGGAAGCCGTTGTTGAGCTTGCTGGTCACGTAGACCGAGCCCCGGTCGAGGCCGGACATCCGTACCGCCTCGCCGACCTCGGCCTCGTTGCCGTACATCTCAGCGGTGTCGATGTGCCGGTAGCCCACCTCAAGGGCGGTGGTCACCGCCGAGACGGTGTCCTTCGGCTCGATCTGGAACACCCCGAAGCCGAGCTGCGGAATGGTGGTGCCGTCGTTCAGGCTGATGTCGGGAATCGTGATTGCCACTGCGGCTCCTTCGCGTCTTCGTTTCCTGTCATCCATACCCGTGCGGGTGGACGATCCACCGCCCAACCGGAGGTGACGAACGCAACGGCGGACCGGTTCACCCGGTCGTGTCGAACAGCACCGGCCACGGCCGTGCCGCCGGCACCGACGTCACGGGCGGCGCGGGCACTGTGGGCTCGGCGGCGGCCAGCACCTCCGCGGCGAGTTGGCCGAACATCGCCGCCGCCGGGTGCGCCGACCGGTCCGGCCAGGCCGCCGAGGTGCGCTTGGCCAGCGGCGCGTCGGTGATCGGCCGCCAGGCCATCCGGGGTTCCCGGCGGGCCACAGCCGCCGGTTCCACTGCCACTCCGCCGCCGGCCAGCACCAGCCCGCAGAGGAACTCCGGGTTGCGGGCCGGGCGCACCCGGTCCGGGCGCCAACCGTGCTGCCGGCACACCGCCAGCAGGTGGTCGTGCCAGCCGGGGGCGGTGGCGCGGGGAGCGGCCACCAGATCAAGACCGGCCAGCGACGCGAGCGTCACCTCGCGGCCGCGTGCCAGCGGCGAGGTGCGCGGCAGCAGCACCCCCAGGGGTACGTCGACAGGGGCGCCGAAGCGCAGCCCGTCCGCCGCCACCGGGTGGTGGACGAGCCCCACGTCCAGGGTCCGCTCGGTGAGCATCCGCACCTGCTCGGCGGTGGTCAGCTCGTGCAGCTCCACGTCCAGGCCGGGCGCCCGGGTGGTGAGCCCGTCCAGCAGCGAGCGCAACGTCACGGCGGGCGTCTCCGGCGGCACCCCGGCCCGGAGTACGCCCAGCTCACCGGCGCGGATCTGCCCCATCAGGCTGCGGAGTCGACCCTCGCCGGCGAGCAGTTCCTCCGCCTCGCCGAGCAGCAGCTCACCGGCGGTGGTGAGGCGCACCTGGCGGCGGGACCTGTCGAACAGCTCGACGGTCAGCTCCCGTTCCAGCCGCTGGATCGACTGGCTCAGCGGCGGCTGGGCCATCCCGAGCTGTTCAGCGGCCCGGCCGAAGTGCAGTTCGTGTGCGACCACCACGAAGTGCCGCAGGTGCCGGAGCAGATCCACTGCCGGGACCCTACGCCAGCGCTACCGGGGCGGCACTGGTTACCGTGCTGGCGTGGACGTGGAGGAACGCATCGGGGCCATCTTCGCCGCCGTCGGGGTGACGGCCAGCCTGCACGTCGTGGACCTGGACGCCGTCGACCCGGACGCCGTCGGGGGCGGCGGGCTTCGGGAGGTCGGGGTACGGGCCGACGAGCAGGTGGTGATCGCCTCGATCTTCAAGATCCTGCTGGTGTTGGAGTTCGCCCGGCAGGTCGAGGCCGGTCAGCTGGACCCGACCGAGCGGGTGCTGGTCACCGCCGCCGACCGGCTCGGTGGATGGGGTCTGGCCGGCTGCGACGACGACGCCGAGGTGTCGCTGCGCGACCTCGCGTACTTCGCCATGTCGGTCACCGACAACACGGCCGCCGATCTGCTGCTGCGCCGGGTCGGCCCGGACCTGCTGCCGATGCTCGCCGTCGAGCTGGGGCTGACCCGTACCCGGGTCCTCGGTGGCCCTCGGGAACTGGTCGAGATGATGCTCGCCGACGTGGGCGCCCGGACCGAGGCGGAGTTCGCCCGCATCTTCCCCACGCTGCCGGCGGACCGGGTGCGGGCGATGCGGGTCTTCGACCCCGCGCACACCACGTCCAGCACCGCCCGGGAGATCACCCGGCTGCTCACGCTGATCTGGCGGGACGAGGCCGGGCCGGCGGCGGCCTGCGCGATGGTCCGCACCTGGATGGCCCGGCAGATCTTCTGGACCCGGCTGGCTGCCGGTTTCCCGCCTGGCGTCCGGGTCTCCGGAAAGACCGGCACCCTGCCCGGGTTCCACCTGGAGGCCGGGGTCGCCGAATACCCCGACGGCGGCCGGTACGCCATCGCGGTCTTCGCCCGCGCCGAACAGTTGACCCCGCGCCGCATCGACGTGGACCTGGCGATGGGGGAGGCCGCCCGCACTGCCGTCGAGGCGCTGCGCGGCGACTGATTTCGCGACCCGCCGAGCGCCGCCGCACCCCTGCTGAGCAGCACCGATATTCGGCGGCGTATCGAAGTCGACGGTCCTTGATCTTGGACCGCGGCCGGGTGCCGCTGGTTGGCTCGTGGTCGACACATCACCCGACCACGGGGAGTACATCCGCATGCCCAGTCTCGACCGCCGACGCTTCCTGCGCGACGCCGCCGCCACCACCGCCCTGGTCTCCGCCGGTGGCCTGGCCGCCGGCGTCGCCACCCCGGCCCAGGCCGCGCCCTCGACCGCCGCAGCCCCCGGGCCGACCGCTCGCCGCAAGGGCGCGGTCAGCTTCCGCTGGTGGGGTACTGCCGGCTGGCGCGTCGACATCGGCGACCGCACCGTTCTCGTCGACCCGTTCCTCAGCCGGATCGACACCGGGCTGTTCACCGGGGCGTTCAAGACCGACACCACGTTGACGGTGCGCACCGACGTGATCGACCCGCGGGTCGACCGGGCCACGACGGTGCTCGTCACGCACACCCACTGGGACCACTTCATGGATGTGCCGTACATCGCCAAGCGCACCGGGGCGCGGGTGTTCGGCACGCTGACCGCGTACCACCTGGGGTTGGCCTACGACGTGCCGTCGACGCAGCTCAGCTCCGTGAAGGGTGGGGAGGTGCTGGACTTCGGCGACCACAGCGTCGAGGTGGTCGGCTCGCTGCACAGCCGCAACCCGTCGTACTCGGTGGCGTTTCCCGGGGTGCGGGTGAGCCCGCCGCCGCAGCCGGCCACCATCGCCGACCTGCCGGAGGGCGACACGCTGGGCTACCTGCTGCGGGTCGACGGCGGGCCGTCGGTCTACTTCACCGGGGCCAGTGACGTCGCCGAGCGGAACCTCACCGGCCTCGCGCCCGACGTGGCGATGGTGGCCATGCAGAACGCCACCACCACCGGCGACTACCTGCCCCGGCTGCTGGAAGGGCTGGACTACCCGAAGGTCGTGGTGCCGGTGCACTACGACAACTTCGAGACGGCGTTGCAGAACCCGCCGCCGGTCGCCCCGACCGACCGCACCCGGCTGAACGAGATGATCGCGGCGGTGCGCCGGATCTC
Organism: Micromonospora sp. NPDC049049; assembly: GCF_040649115.1. Classification (NCBI taxonomy): domain Bacteria; kingdom Bacillati; phylum Actinomycetota; class Actinomycetes; order Micromonosporales; family Micromonosporaceae; genus Micromonospora; species Micromonospora sp. NPDC049049. Next base: position 207,622 of record NZ_JBEZEX010000007.1, read on the forward strand.
GCCGCGCAGCCGGGTGCTGGTGCCCGAGTACGAGACCGCGTACCACTTCTGAGCGGCGTCGGTGGGGGTCGCCGAGCCGCGACCCCCACCCGGTCAGGAGGCGGCCATCTCCGCCAGGGCCCGCACCGACTTCCAGTTGCGGGAGGTGGACACCACGCCGAGCTTCTTCTCCAGGTACGCGTTCGTGAACTTCGACCGCCCGTAACCGCCGTCGACGTAGTGCAGGAACACCTCACGGCCGGTCACAGTGAACGACACGTTCTCGCCACCAGGCACGGCCAGGGCATCCGCTGTGGACTTCTCCGGTGCGGTGGCGAGGAAGGCCACCAGCAGCCGCGTCGGGTCGTCCTCCCGGTCGGCGTACGGGTTGCCGCCGGCGATCGCCGCCAGCTCCCGGGCGCTGCGTACCAGCACCGGCACGGTCAACGCCAGCTCGTCGGTCAGCGCCCGCGCGATGCCGGCGGCCAGCTTCTCCGCGTCGCGCACCGAGCTGCCGAAGGCCACGTTGCCGCTCTGCAGGTACGTCTGGACGTCCTCGTGCCCGAGGTCGGTGACGATCCGACGCAGGTCGGCCATCGCCAGCCGGGTGCTGCCGACGTTCACCCCACGCAGCAGTGCGACGTAGCGGGTCATGGCTCCTCCGTCCACATGGGTACGACGTCAGCCTAGCGGTGTGCGCGGAGCTGTCGGACGGGATCGATAAGCTCCCACCGCCGGATGCCACTGAGCGAATCGCCGGTCTTCCCTGGAGGTCAACTTTGATCCGTTCCCGCTTTGCCGTGGCGATCGCCGTCGCCGCAGCGACAGCGATCGTGGGGCTTCCCACGACCGCACACGCCGACGAGATCCCGATCGTCACGTCTGCCCACAGCGACTACGACCTCGATCGGGGCACGTTGCTGGTGTCCATCACGTCGCCCAGCGACGTCACCGATGTCCGTGCGCACATCCGCGAGTACAACACCGGGGCGGAGGTTGCCGTTCAGGAGGACTTCTACCTCCAGTCCGGCACCGAGCGTGACGGCGTGTGGCGATCCAACCCGATCATCCTCGACAAGCTCGGCTACTACCGGGTCGACGTGGAGGTCACCGACGAGGCCGGTCACCACGTCACCCAGACCGATGCCGGCGACCTGGACTACTCGGTGGTCACGTTCTTCGACAACGTCACGCTGAACCGCACCACTGTGACCTATGAGAACCGCAACGTGACAGTGCGGGGATGGCTCAAGGGGCGCTGGCCGGGCAGCGGCGAGATCAGGTCCCTGGGGAGATTCCCCATGACGGTGAACGCCGACTTCAGTTGGGACGCGGTCACCACCAGGGCCGACGGTTCCTTCACCGGCACTGTCACGATCGGCCGCAAGGACGTGCAGGTGTACGCGAACTACCGCTATGACAACGACCATCTCTTCCACGGCTCGTCGCGTTCGGCCGAGACCGCCATCACGATCACCAAGCGGCCGATGCGGATCACCATCGACACGGACCGACCCAAGATCCTCAAGGATGAGAACGTCACGGTGAGCGGTCGGCTGACCTGGCGGACGCCGGAGGGCTGGGTGCCGGTGCCCGGTGTGGAGCCGGGGGTTTCCCTCTGCATGAGCGCCGACTACTGCCGCACGTACCTCGGCTCCGCCACCACGGACGCGGACGGTCGGTACTCACTGACCACCTCGCCGTACGAGACCGGCCGCCTCCAGGTGGGTTACTCGATGGACGACGACTTCGTCAGCGCCGCGGTCGCCAGCACGAACATCTCCGTGCTGCAACCGGCCGCGTTCCGCAGTTTCTCGGCGGCCCGGGAGAACGCGACGACTGTGACGCTCAGCGGCGAGATGGAGTTCAACGGCGGGTTGTCCCCGGGGACGGTGCCGCTGAAGGTGCAGTTCTCGGCGACCGGCGACGACGACACCTGGGGCACCCAGGCCACCATCTACGCTGGCGGCAGTTACGACTTCGCCACGTCGATCTACCGGAAGACGGCTGGGTTCTGGCGGGTCGTCTACCCCGGCACCTCTACCGACTTCCAGTCGGCGACCAGCGCGTCGGTGTACGTCAGCTGATCTCGATGGGGCGCGGGGGCGTCCAGATCGGATGTTCCCGCGCCCTCGTCGACACACGACCTCGCTACCCCGACCGGTGGGGACCCACCAGGCCCGTCTCGTACGCGACGATGACCAGTTGCGCCCGGTCGCGTACCGCCAGTTTGGTCAGCAGCCGCCCGACGTGCGTCTTGACGGTGGCCTGGCTGAGGTTGAGGTGCGCGGCCAACTCCGCGTTGGACAGGCCCCGGGCGATCAGCGCGAGGACCTCCCGTTCCCGATCGGTCACCCCGTCGAGCTGGCGGGGCAGCGGCCGGGTCGGCTCCGGCTGCCGGGCGAACTCGTCGATCAGCCGGCGGGTCACCGTCGGCGCGAGCAGCCCCTCCCCGGCGGCGACCACCCGGATCCCGGTCAGCAGATCCGCCGGTGGGGTGTCCTTGAGCAGGAACCCACTGGCCCCGGCGCGCAGCGCCCCGTAGACGTACTCGTCGAGGTCGAACGTGGTCAGGATGATGACCCGGGTGTCGGCCGTCGCCGGGTCGGCGCAGATCCGCCGGGTCGCCTCGATGCCGTCCATCTCCGGCATCCGGACGTCCATCAGCACCACATCCGGCCGGTGCTGCCCGGTCAACGCGACAGCTTCCACGCCGGTGCCCGCCTCACCGACAGTGGTGCAGTCCGGGCTGAGATCGACCAGCAACCGGAAACTGCCGCGCAGCAACGCCTGGTCGTCGACGATCAGCACGCGGATCATGCGGCCACCCGGTAGGGGAGGCTGGCCGTCACCGCGAAGCCACCGTCGGGGCGGGGCCCGGCGCGGAACTCCCCGCCGTGCAACGCCACCCGTTCCCGCATGCCGATCAACCCGTGCCCCTCCCCGTCGAGCAGGACCGGCCGCTGGCCGTCGTCGGCCACCTCCACCCGCACCTCGTCGGGCAGGACGGTCACCGTGGCCCGGCAGGAGGCCGGCGCCGCGTGCTTCACCACGTTCGTCACCGCCTCCTGCACGATCCGGTACACAGCGAGGCCCACCGACTCCGGCACCGCGCCCGCCGGCTCGTCCCGCCGCACGTCGAGCTGCACGTCGACGCCGCCGATCGCCGCCTGCCGGGCGAGGAGGGGCAACTCGTCCAGCCCTGGCGTCGGCGCGTACGGGCTGTCCTCGCGCAGCACGCCGAGCACCCGACGCACGTCGGTCAGCGCGGTGCGGCCGGTCTCCTCGATGACCCGGAGCGCGGCACCCGCCTCACGGGGGTCGGCCTCGGCGACGTGGTTGGCGACGGCCGCCTTGACCACTATGAGGCTGAGCGTGTGCGCGACCACGTCGTGCAGCTCACGCGCCACCCGCAACCGCTCCTCGGTGGCGGCCTGACGAACGAGCTGGTCGCTCTGCCGGGTGGCGAGGGCTCGTCGCTCCCGGATCTGCCAACCGATCACCCAGGCCGGCGCGACCATGACGGCGGCGTAGGCGACAGCGCCGGTCCGCGACCAGAGGTCCCCCGCGGTCAGCACCAGGCCGACGCTCACCAGCGCCAGGCAACCGGCGGCGCAGAGCAGCGACCGGCGGGTGGGCGTCGCCACGGCCACCGTGTAGAAGGACAGTCCGATGGCGAGCGCCGGAGCGGCGGCAGCGTAGTTGGGGATCACCCCGGTGATCAGGGCGACGGTGGCGACGGAGCTGATCACGACGGCCACCGCCATCGGCCACCGTCGCCGGACGGCCAACGGCAGCCCGAGGGTCATCCCGACCAGCACCGACACCCAGAGCGGCTCGCGCACGCCACCGTGCAGCGGCGACTCCAGCGCGGCGTACGGGCAGAGCAACCCGCCGACGGCAACCGCCAGCAGGGCGTCCACCGTGTACAGGTCCACCGGCCGCATCCGTCGGGTCAACAGGAGAGCAGTCACCAGTCGAACGGTAACGATCGGCTGGATCGACCGCGTCCGCCTGTGGGCCGTCATCCCCGAGGACGACGTACCGGTGCTGCCGGGCCTGCGAATCCACCCGGGGGAGGGCCGGAAAGTGCCCGCTCCGGCACGACGCGCCGTACCCCCCGCGTTCGGGACCGTAACGGTCATGACCACAGACACGGTGACAGTGACGGGGCTGCGAGCGGTGTACGGCACCGGCACCCGGCGGGTTACGGCGCTCGACGGCGTGTCCACGCGCTTCGCGAGCGGCACGTTCACGGCGGTGATGGGGCCCTCCGGCTCGGGAAAGTCGACACTGCTGCACTGCGCGGCGGGGCTGGACCGCCCGACCGAGGGAACCGTCACGATCGACGGCACCCGCCTCGACAACCTCAGTGAGGACGCGCTGACCCGGCTGCGGCGCGACCGGATCGGCTTCGTCTTCCAGGCGTTCAATTTGGTGTCCACGCTGACCGCCGCGCAGAACGTCGAGTTGCCGTCGCGCCTGGCCCGCCGTCGCCCGCCGGCCGGGGACGTGGTCGCCGCCCTCGACGCCGTCGGTCTCGCCGACCGGGCCGGGCACCGGCCGAGTGAGTTGTCCGGCGGGGAACAGCAGCGCGTCGCCGTGGCCCGAGCGTTGATCACCCGCCCGGCGGTGGTCTTCGCCGACGAGCCGACCGGGGCGTTGGACAGCGCGTCCTCCCGGCAGGTGCTCCGGCTGCTGCGGGCACTCGTCGACGACCACGGGCAGACCGTCGTGATGGTGACCCACGATCCCGCCGCCGCCGCGTACGCCGATCGGGTCCTCCTGCTGGCCGACGGCCGCGTCGTCGACGAGCTGACCGGCGGGTTCACCGCCGCCGCCGTCGCCGCCCGGATCGCCCAGCGGGAAGCCGTCGCGGAGTCGTCGTGCTGAGTGTCCGGCGGTCGACCAGCGCCTTCGTGGCCGTGGCCATCGGGGTCACGCTTGTCGCGGCGGCCACCCTGCTGCTCGCCTCCGGCCGCCCGCAGGTGCCGGACCGGCTGGCGCGGGCGGCGGTCGTGGTGCAGAGCCCCGAGGCGGGCGCGTCCGCTGAGGAGTTCGTGCCGACCCGGCCCTGGTCGGCCAGCGCGGCGGCGGAGTTGGTCGGCAGACTGGCCGGTCTGCCGGACGTGGTGACGGCGGTGCCGGACCGCACCTTCTACGCCCAGCCGCTCGTCGACGGCCGGCCTTCGGCCGCCGACACCCGGCGCGAGGACGCCTACCAGGGGCACGGCTGGTCCAGCGCCCAACTGGGTGGGCTGCGCCTCACGGCTGGCGAGCCACCCCGCCGGCCCGGCGAGGTGGTCGTCGACAGCGCGCTCGGACTGCGCGCCGGCGCACCGGTCACACTGCTGACCGCGGCGGGCCCGGAGTCGTACACCGTCACCGGTCTGGTCGACGGACCCGGGGTCCACGTCGCGGACGAGGTCGCCGCCGCGCTCGCGCCCGGCGTGCGGGCCATCGGGCTGGTGCTCGCCCCGGACGCCGACCCCGAGCGGATCGCCACGGCGGCTCGCGGAGTCGTCGGCGGCGACGGACTGGTGTTCACCGGTGCCGCCCGTGGTGCGCTGGAGCCGCGCGGCGACGCCCGTACCCGGTGGATCGGCATGCAGGTGCTCGCCGCCACGGCGGCGCTCGCCGGCTTCGTCACGGTGTTCGTGGTCGCCTCCACCTTCGCGTTCACCATCGCGCAGCGCCGCCGTGAGCTGGGTCTGCTGCGCGCCGTCGGTGCCACCGGCGGCCAGGTCCGCCGGATGGTGTACGCCGAGGCGCTCGCCATCGGCGTCTCGGCGGGGTTCGTCGGCCTGCTGGTGGGCGCGGCGCTCGCCCCGTTGCTGGGTCGGCTGCTGGTCGACGTCGGCTTCGAACCGTCGACCTTCCGGGTCCGCTACGAACTCTGGCCGATCGCGGTCTCGCTCGCGGCCGGGCCGGTGATCGCGGTGCTGGCCGTCTGGTCGGCGTCCCGCCGGGCGGCGCGGGTCCGCCCGTTGGAGGCGTTACGCGAGGCTGCTGTGGAACAGCGACCGGTAGGGCGGGTGCGCGCCGCCACCGGGGTGCTGCTCCTCGCGGCGGGGGCCGCGCTCAGCCTCGGCACGGCGACCGCCGACGAGGCTCGGGTGGGGGCGCAGTACGCGCTCTACGCGGTGATGGCGTTGGTGGCCGGCACCACGGTGCTCGCCCCGGTGGTGGTCGGGCCGCTGGTGCGCCTGCTGCGTTCTCCGGTGCGTCGGCCCGGTGGCGCGATCGGGATGCTGGTCCGGGGCGGGGCATTGACCGCGACCCGGCGGACCGCCGCCATCGCCGCGCCGGTGCTGCTCACTGTCGCGTTCGCGGTGCTGGTGTCCGGGATGGTGCGCACCAGCACCGCCGCGTACGCCGCGGGTCGGGCGGATAACGTGAACGCCGGCTGGATCGTCGTGCCGGACCGCGCACCCGGCCTGTCCGACCGGGCCGTCGCCGCGACCGGTGGCACCGCGCTCCTGCCGACCACCGTCTACCGCACCGACCCCGGAACGTCGCCACCGGACCGGCCGATGACCGCGCTCGGCGTGGACCCGGAGGGCTTCGCCGCCGCGAACCGGGTGCTCACCGTCGTCGCCGGTTCGCTGAACGACCTGAGGGGCGACGACACGGTGGTGGTCACCGCCTCGGCGAACCGCCTGCCGTCGGAGCCGTACCCGGTGGTCTTCGCCGACGGGACGACGGTGCCGTTGCGCGTCGTCGCCGTGGTCGACGACACCTCGATCCCCGGCGACCTGCTGGTGCCCCGGGCCGTGGTGCGGGCGCACGACCCGTCGGCGCTGACGTCCACCGTGTACGTCCGGGACCGCATCGATCCACCGGTCGGCGCGCGGATCCTCGACGTGCCGGGCTGGGCGGCCGAGGCGGACGCCGCCGAGGACCGCCTCGTCTGGCTCTTCACACTGCTGCTGATCGGGGTGTCCGCCGGCTACGGGGCCGTCGCGGTGGCCAACACGCTTCTGCTGGCCGCCGCCGGCCGCGCCGCGGACCTGCGGCTGATCCGGATGGCCGGGGCGACCCGACGGCAGGTCATCTGGCTGGTCACGGCGGAGTCCGCGCTGGTGGTCCTGATCGGCGCGCTGCTGGGTGGGGCTGTCGCGTTCGTCGGTCTGCTCAGCATCAGCGCCGGCCTCGCCGAGCAGGTCGGTGCCCCCGTCGACCTGGTGATGCCATGGTCGGTGATCGCCGGGGTGGTGGGGCTGTGCCTGCTGCTCGCGGTGCTGTCCAGTGTGTTGCCGACGTGGCGGCTGCTGCGCCACCGTCCCGCCCGGTCACCGGTGGGCCTCGTCGGATGACAGCGCCCCCCCGCGCGGACGATGGGCCAGCTACCGTCCATGGATGCGATTCGCGCGCCCGGTCGGGCTGATCCTCTCCGCCGCCGCCGTCGCGCTCTGGGCGTACGGCATGACCACGTGGCAGCCGCTGACCGAGCCGCTCGGCCCGTGGTCGGAGCACCTGCCGGGCAACAACGCCTACTGGGCGCGCGACCTGCGGTTCATGGCGATCATGGCGGTGCCGCTCGGGTTGGTGCTGGCCGGGCGGGGGCAGATGCGGTGGAGCGGCCCGGCTGTGGTGCTGGGCGGCTGCTGGATCGCGGCCGACGTGGCTGTCGACCGGGCCGACCTGATCGGCGTCGGCGCGACGGTGCGCCTCGCCGTCGCCGGCTACGCCGTGCTCGGCGTGGTCGCGGCGCTGCTGCTGTGGTGGGAGCGTGCCGTGCCGCCAATGGGGGAGCCCGATACGGAGTCGGCACGGGAGCGCGGCGCGACTCCGGCCACCAACCGGCGGGTGTTGACCGGCGCCGCCTGTGTGGCCGGGGTCCTGACGCTGGTGGCGGCCGGAATGGAGTCACCGACCGACCGGGAGCCGGAACTGCACCAGGGTGCGCTGGCCACGGCGGCGCTGCTGGTGGCCCTGGCTGTCGGTGCCGCGTTGGCGGCGGCTCCGGCGCGGACCCGGGTTCGCGTCGGGCTGGCGGCCGGCCTCACAGTGGTGGCAGTGCTCGGCGTCGGGTGGGTCCGTGCCACAGCGCCCGGCACACGCCTCCTGCCGGAGGCCGCTCTCGGGGCGGTGCTGCTCACCGGAGTCACACTCCTGGCCTGGGACTGGCCGGGCGGGCGGCCGATCTGGCGGCACCACGCCCTGGCCGCGCTCATCGCGCTCGTGGGTCCGGTGGTGTTCCTGGTGGCCACGGCCATCTCCATGATGATCCTGATGCCGATCGGCGCGGCGTTCACCGCGCTGGCCGGCAACAGCCCGATCAACTCCGCCGACTCCGATCTACTGGTCTCCCTGGTCGGGCTGCTCGCCGGGTTGGGAATGGCAGTGCTGCTGGCGCGGCCGAGCGTCGAGGACCGTCGGCAGCTCCGCTAGCTCACTCGACGACCGGCAGCACCACCTCGTTGCGGCGCAGGAACCACGGCTTCCACGGCGGATCGAAGCGCGCGTACCGGATGGCACCTGTCGGTTGCAGCCCGGCCGCGGTCACCGACCGGCCGAGCATGGTGGCCCGCTCGCTGAACGCCTGCTCCGTCCACCGCCCGGAGAACCGCATCGCCGCCGCCAGCCGCGCCGGGATCTCGCGGATCCGCACCCGGGCGTCCACCGGCTCGGGCACTGTGGCGGCGGTGAAGCTGGCCGGCATGACGAACTGGATCAGGTACGCGCCCGGCCACTCACCCTCGATCTGCACCACTGGCACGGTCATGGCGATCTTCTCCGAGCCGCTGGCCGCCGCGATCGGCGGCGCGGCGGAGCCGATCGGGTGCCGGGCCCGATTGGCGCCACCGATGTACGCGGCCAGCGGCCGGAACGCCTCGATCGGCGCCCGGGTGAACGACGCCTGGATCTGCATCTCGGCCACCAGGTGGGCGGGGTACCGACGCAGCTCGAAGCCGGGGTGTCGGGACACCACCCGGTACGGCTGCTGTTCGGTCATCGCGCGGCTCCCAGGGTCTGCTGGGACAGACGCTACCGCCCGTCCGGCTCCCGCTCGGCCGAAGTCGGCCGCTCCGGCCCGGCGGGGAGTGCCCTGGTGGTCAACCGCCAGTACTGCCGCTTGTCCTCGTCGCGCAGCACCACCCCGATCTGCCCCAGCTCGCGGCGCAACTCCCGGGCGTCGTCGCGGCGGTCCCGCTCGATGGCCCGTTCCCGGGCACGCAGCAGCGCGTCCGCGCCGGCCGGCAACCCGGGCAGGTCCAGAACCCACAGCCGGTACGCCGACCGGTGCGGGTCGTCGTCCGCCCAACCCCAGCCGTGCTCCCGGAACGCCGCCGCCAGTTGGGCCGCCGGCAGGTCCGTCGACTCCCGGACCAGTTCCGCGCCGTCGGCGTCCAGCAGCACCAGGTGCTTGTCGGCGAGGAAGACCACCCGGGTGTCGACCCGGGCGATGGTCCGGTTCTCATCCGAGCGGCGCAGCTGGACCTGCGCCCCGTCGACGGTGACGATCAACCGTTCGGCGGTGCCGATCCCGGCGATGACCAGGCCAGCCAGGACGCCAACCCCGATGGTGCCGGCGGTGGCCTGCGGCTCGGGCAGCCGGTCCAACCACTCGATGAGGTCGCTGAACGGCACCCAGGGCAGCCGGGCGAGCCAGCCCGTCGCCGCCGCGAGGAGCCACCCGGCGCCCGCGCCGAGCAGCGGAAAGCCACCCCACAGGACCGCCAGCTCCACCGGGCCGCCGCTGACCACGGTGCGTGGTCGGTAGCCGGCCATGTCCATGGTCAGGACACCTCGCGGCGGAGCGTCCGGAACAGCCCGGCGGCCAGCGGCAGGACCAGCCAGACCAGCAGGGACACCCCCAACCGCGCCCACTGCTCACCGGTGACGGTGCTGGTGAACAGGGGTTCCATCGTCTGGTTGGGGTCAAGCCAGCCGGCCGGCCCGCGCAGCGGCCGGACCACCTCGCTGAGCACCGTCCAGAGGGTCGGCAGCAGCAGGTAGCCGACGATGGCCAGCGGCGGGTTGAGCAGGAGCAGACCGAAGGCGGCACCCATCAGCGCGCCGGCGACCTGGGCGATCGCCGTGTTCAGGATCAGCGGTGCGGTGGCATCCCAGGTGCCCGCGCCGCCCGTCGCGGACGCCACGAGCGTCCCGGCGGCGGCGACGGCCAGGGTGACCAGCAACGAGGCGAGCGCGGCCAGCACCACGGCGATCAGCTTCGCCGTCACCACCCGTTCCCGCCGGGGCACCAGCGCGTACGTCGTGAGAGCGGTGCGCTGGGACCACTCACTGGTGATCGACAAGATGCCCAGCACCGGCAGGAGCACGTTGACCGGCAACAGCGACGGAGCGTAGAAGGTGAAGAAGGTCAGCTCGTCATCCGCGCCGTAGATCAGCAGGAGGGTGACGACCGCGACGACGATCAGACCGATGGTGATCAGCAGCCAGCGGCCGGCCCGGGTGTCGACGAGCTTGCGCACCTCCACGGCGCTGAGACGGAGCAACGACGGGCGGCGTACCGGAGAGTGGTGCCGTGGCGCGACGGCGCCGGCGGCGGGCTCGGTGGTGGTGGTCATCGAACGGCCTCCTTGGTCGATTCGCCGGCGGTCAGGGTGAGGAAGAGCTGTTCCAGGCCGCCGCCGCTGGCGGGTCGCAGCTCGGCCAGCGCGACGCCGGCATCGGCCGCCGCCTGGCCGACCGCCTCGGCGTCGGCCTGCACGAGCAGGCCCTCCGAGCTGTCGGCGGCGCTCAGGTTGGCCACCTCCAGCGCCCGACGCAGCGCCGCGTCGTCGCGGGCGCGAACCACAGTGCCGCCCCCGGCCAGCAGCTCGTTCTTGTCGCCCTGGGCCACGATCCGGCCGCCCCCGATCACCACCAGCCGGTCCGCGACCGCCTCCACCTCGCGCAGCAGGTGGGAGGAGAGCAGCACGGTGCCGCCCCGGTCGGCGAAGTCACGCAGCAGGCCGCGCATCCAGAAGATCCCCTCCGGGTCCAGGCCGTTGGCCGGCTCGTCGAGGATCAGCACCCGGGGGTCACCGAGCAGCGCGTGCGCCAGGCCCAGGCGCTGGCGCATGCCCAACGAGTACGCCCGGACCCGACGCTTCGCGGCCACCGCGTTCAACCCGACCAGGTCGAGCTTCGCGGCGACCTCGCGCCGGTCCAGACCCATGGTGTACGCGGACAGCGTCAACGCCTCGCGGCCGGTCCGCCCGGCGTGCTGGGCGGAGGCGTCCAGCAGCACCCCGACCTCGCGCCCCGGGTTGGGCAGCTCCCGGTAGGGGCGCCCGGAGACGGTGGCGCGGCCGGCGGTCGGCGCGGTGAGCCCGCAGATCATGCGCATGGTGGTCGACTTGCCGGCGCCGTTGGGGCCGAGGAAGCCGGTGACGGTGCCCGGCTCGCAGTGGAACGAGACGTCGTCCACGGCCGGGTGCGGCCCGTACCGCTTGGTGAGGTTCTCTACGGTGATCATGCGGTTGAGCCTGCCCGCGCCGCCCGGCCATCCGCTGCGGCCACCGGTCGGTGCCGTCTCGACCTTGGTCGATCATCGGATCTCGACTTTGGTAGCTGGTCGTGTCGCCCGTCGGCTGCCTAGCATGGGCGCGTGACCAGCATCGCCGTTCCGGAGCACCCATGGCTGCTGCCAGGGGAGCTGGTGGTGCCGGCCGAGCGTGTCCGGGAGCGGCCGCGCCGCACCACGCGTGACTGGGTGGTGGATGGTCTGGCGTTCCTGCTCGGGCTGCTGTGGGTGCTGTTCGTCACCTTCGACGCCCTGTCGCCCAACCCGGAGGCGGCGATCGCGCTGCCGCACGACTGGATGGTCGGCGTCGACACGGTGCTCGGGCTGGTCTGCTGCGGGCTGCTCTGGGTGCGTCGACGGTGGCCGCTCGGGCTGGCCCTGGCCACCCTGCCGCTGAACCTGTTCTCGATGGCCGCCGCCATCCCGCTGTTGATCATCTACTTCACAGTGGTGGTGCATCGCCGGACCGCCGTCGCGGTCGCGGTCACCGGTGCCGGGCTCCTCACCAACCTGGTCTTCAGTTGGACCCGTCCAGATCCGGTGATGCCGTACTGGGCCACTGTGACCTGGGGGGTGGTGATCACCTTCGCGGTGCTGGCCTGGGGGATGTTCGTGCGGGCCCGCCGACAGTTGATCGTGTCGTTGCGCGAGCGCGCCGAGCGGGCCGAGGCGGAGCAGCAACTGCGGATCGCCCAGGCCCGCCACCTCGAACGCACCCGGATCGCCCGGGAGATGCACGACGTGCTGGCCCACCGGATCTCGCTGCTCAGCCTGCACGCGGGTGCTCTGGAGTTCCGCCCGGACGCGCCGGCCGAGGAGGTGGCCCGGGCCGCCGGGGTGATCCGGGGCAGCGCGCACGCGGCCCTTCAGGACCTGCGGGAGGTGATCGGGGTGCTGCGCGCCGAGGACGACGGTGCCGGCGACGCCCCCGAGCCGCCGCAGCCCACCCTCGCCGACCTGCCGGCGCTGATCGCCGAGTCGCGGTCGGCCGGGGTGCGGGTCAACGTCAGCGACAGCGTCGCCAGCCCGGGGGAGGTGCCGGCGGCGCTGGGTCGGGCCGCGTACCGGATCGTGCAGGAGGGGCTGACCAACGCCCGCAAGCACGCGGCCGGCGCGGCCGTCACCGTCGATGTGGCCGGCGGGCCAGGCACCGGACTGACAGTGGCTATCGGCAACCGCTGGCCGGTCGGCGTGCCGGCCGGCGGCACGCTGCCGGGTGCCGGCACGGGCCTGGTCGGCATCAGTGAACGGGTCACCCTGGCCGGTGGGCGGCTCGCCTACGGTCGGGACGACAGCGGTGACTTCCGGCTGGCCGCCTGGCTGCCGTGGCCGGCGTGACCAGCCCCGCCGGACCGCCGGACGCGACCGGGCCGGCCGGAGCGGCCGGGCCGCCGGTACGCGTGCTGATCGTGGACGACGACGCGTTGGTCCGGGCCGGGCTCTCGATGATCCTCGGCGGTCTGCCGGACCTGGCCGTGGTCGGCGAGGCGGCCGACGGTGGCGAGGTGCCGGCGGCCGTCGCCGCGTACGCCCCGGACGTGGTGCTGATGGACATCCGGATGCCGCGGGTCGACGGGCTGACCGCCACCGAGGCGCTGCGTGCCCAACCGCACCCGCCGGAGGTGCTGGTGCTGACCACCTTCGACGCCGACGAACAGGTCCTGCGGGCGCTCCGCGCCGGGGCGGCCGGTTTCCTGCTCAAGGACACCCCGCCGGCGGAGATCGTGCGCGCCGTACGCCGGGTCGCGGCGGGCGAGGCGACGCTCTCGCCGACGGTGACCCGGACGTTGATCGCCCACGTGACCGCCGCCGCCCCCGGCCCGGTCGGCCCGGATCCGCGCCGGGAACGGGCGCTGCGGCTCCTCGCCGGGCTCAGCGAGCGGGAGCGGCAGGTGGCGGTCGCGCTCGGGCGGGGTCACACCAACGCGGAGATCGCGGGGGAGTTGTTCATGAGCGTGGCGACGGTGAAGGCCTACGTGTCCCGACTGCTGACCCGGTTGGAGCTGAACAACCGGGTCCAGGTGGCCCTGCTCGTGCACGACGCCGGCCTCGTCTGACGGCCGGTCGCGCCGGCCTGTCGGCGGACGATCTGCTTACCGCGTACCGGAATTGAACTTTCGTCCGGTGTCCGCCGTACCCATGGCCGAGGATGTCGGTGCGGTAGGTCCGCCGTACCGCTGCCGAACTGCGGGAGGCCTGCCGTGCGAGTTGGTGAGCAGTCGACGGATCCCATCGATCAGGTACTGGGTGAGGTGCCAATGCCGGCACCACTGACCCCGGAGGATGTCCGGCTCGCGGTCCGGGCGGTGGTAGTGCACACCGCCGAGGAGTGGCCCACCGGGCCGCTGTGCCGCAACGACGGCGCTTCCTACCCGTGCCGACTGCACCGCTGGGGGCGTCGGGTGTTGGAGGCACACGGGCTCAACGAGCGGCAGATCGAAGCGTTGATCCGGCATGGCAATCCGTTCGTGCACGTGCCGTTTCCGTTCACGGCGACCGGGCCGTCGCGGCAACAGGCCGCGCGGGCCGTCCCCCAGGGGGTACGGCCCACCGCTACCGGCCGGCCGGTGACTCCCCCCGTCACCGCGCCGCGCTGGCCCCGGGCGAGCTGAGCGCGCTGTCCCCCTCCGCCCACACGACCCGGGGCGACACGACGTCGGCCCGGCGCGGAGATTCCCCCCTCCGCGTCGGACCGACGTCGCTCTGAGCGGTCGACTCAGTTGCCGACCCCGCAGTCCGGGGCGGACCAACTCGTCGTGTTCGAGCTGTCGTCGCTGTTGTTCTCCCGGCGTGAGTCGACGTGCACGTGGTCGTCGTGGTCGGGGTAGCCCGGCCCGTAGATCCCACTGAAGCCGTTGTTGCGGGCGCCGCGGGCGACCTGGCACAGCGAGGACGTCCGTGAGGTCACGTCGGCCGCGTTGCCGTACAGGTGTTGGCTGTCGGACGCGCCGCCGACCTGGTTGTTGCAGGCGCGACTGCGGTATCCGCTCGACACGTAGAGCGGCTTGTCGCCGAGGCTCTTGCGCAGCGCCTCCAGCTTCCACATGGTGCGCAGCGCGTTCTGCTTGGTCTGGTTCGCCGACAGCGGGCCGCCGCTCCACCCGCTTTCGCCGCACCCGTTGTCCAACTCGCCGTAGGTGAAGTGCGCGGGCGTGCAGTCGTTGTCCTGGAGTTGGTAGAGCTTGGCGAAGGTCTGTGGGCCGGCGATGCCGTCGGCGCGCAGCCCGTACGCCTGCTGGAACCGCTTGACCGCGGCGGCGGTCTTCGGCCCGTAGCGGCCATCGTTCTCCACGATGTCCCGGTAGCCGGCCCACCCGGCGACCCGGATCTGCAACTGGCGGACGTCATCGCCGGACCGCCCCTGGCTCAGGGTGCGGTTCCAGGTGTAACAGCCGTCCGCGTGCGCCGCCGGTGCGGCGACCACCGTGGCGATTACGGCCCCTGGCAGTGCCAGGGCGAATGCGACGGCGACCCGCTTCAAGGTGTTTACGCGCACAGAAGTCCTCCCGATAGGAGAGCGAATGGGGTGGCTCCAGGACATCGACCGAGAAGTCCCGTGATTTCCACCCTCGCACTGATCAGTGCCGTTGGAGGTGGTTAACGAGAATCGTGCTCACAATCCGCTGTGGCTGGGTATTGGCTGGGAATTCGGCTGATTTGCGAAACAGCCATTTCCGGCCGATCACCCCTCCTGCGGCCAAGCGCACCGAACGTCGCAATCTGCCACACGCAGGGTGATGTTCCCGGGGTGATCGGGGCCGGTAACGTCAGCCCCGGGTGGCGGACTGGCGGAGGTGCACGTGGCACGCGGTGGCGTCTTCTGTGTCGAGGGTCAGTGGCACCGTGACCTCAACGAGCGGGGCTCGGTGCTGCCCACGCTCGAGCTGCTGGAGCGGCTGGGCAAGATCCGGTTCATCCACAAGGACGCGGCCACCCGCGACGAGCTGTTCTACTTCCTGGACCGTTGGCTGCTCAAGCAGTACGCCGACCACCGGGTCGGCTTCTTCGCCATGCACGGCGAGCCGAGCCGGCTCTGCCTCACCGACTGGCAGTCGGTGGAGCTGAACGAGGTGGCCGAGCTGATGGCCGGCCGCGCGGAGGGGCGGCGACTCTATTTCGGCAGCTGCTCGGTGCTGCGCGCCTCGGACGCGGTGCTGCGCGAGTTCCTGGAGGTCACCGGAGCCGCCCTCATCTGCGGTTTCACCCGGGAAGTCGACTGGGTCGAATCGGCGGCCTTCGAAACCGTGCTCCTCGACGTGCTCGCCAACGGCCAGCGCCACAATGCCGCCGAGCTGCGGATGGGCTCCGCCCACTGGGCGCCGCTCGCGTCGTACCTCGGCTTTCGGGTGATCTACGCCAACGGTCGGGCCTGGCGTCCGTCCGGCCGTCCCCGGGTGCCCACCCAGGAGGCGCGCCGCGCCGCGGCCCGACCCCGCTGACCCGCCGCCGCCGCTGCGCCCGCACCCTGGTAGGAACGGGGGATGGCACGCAGCATCGCAAGGAACACCCGGGTCGACCGGGACGGCCTGCTCGACTTCCTCCGGCCGCGACACCGCGTCGTGCTGATGACCACCCGGGCGGACGGGCGACCGCAGTCCTCCCCGGTCTCCGCCGGGGTCGACGGGCAGGGGCGACTGGTCGTCTCCACCTACCCCGAGCGGGCCAAGGTGAGCAACCTCCGCCGCGACCCCCGGGTCTCGGCCTGCGTGCTCAGTGACGACTGGAACGGCCCCTGGGTGCAGATCGACGGCACCGCCGAGGTGCTCGACCTGCCCGAGGCGCTGGAGCCGCTCGTCGAGTACTTCCGCAGCATCTCCGGTGAGCACCCGGACTGGGACGACTACCGGGCGGCGATGGTGCGTCAGGGCAAGTCGCTGATCCGGATCACCATCGACGCCTGGGGCCCGATCGCCACCGGTGGCTTCCCGGCCCGTCTCGCCGACTGACCCCTCGTTCGGTGGATCCACCGGCTGGTGCGCATCGACTACGGTGAGCCAAGCAAGATCCACTGACCCGAACGGGGACCCATGAACAATCCTTCCGTCCCTCGCCGGCTGCTCGCCTGGGCGGTGCCGGCCACCCTCGCGTTCGCCGTCGTCGCGCCGGCCCTGCCGGCTCAGGCCGCCCCGGCCAACACCCCGACCCCGGCCGTCGCCGGCCCGGTCGACAAGGACCTCAACGGCGACGGCGTACCCGACCTGGTGACCGTCGGCGGCACCACGACGGGCCTCGCCTCCGGCGTCTGGGCGGCGCGGGGTCGGGTCGACGCGACCACCGGCGTCGGCACCGGCCGCGTGAAGGTCCCGGCCGTGAACATCGGCGTCCACGGCAACGGGGTCTCCGGCAACGAGATCCCGGCCGCGGACTTCGACGGCGCCCAGGTGATCACCGGACGCTTCTTCGGCACCGCGAACCAGGACTTCCTGGCCTACTACCCGGGTGGCGTCAACGCCGGAGGCGGCAGCTTCATCGCGGGCGTCGGCGACGGCACGATGGTGAACCCGTACCGCGGCAGCGGACAGGTCACTCTCATCCGCGATTACCTCCTCGACGAGTACGGCAACTCTCCGATCCAGCTCGTCAACGGGTTCACGGCGGACGGCGTCGACACCGGCATCCCGGACCTGCTGGGCATCGTCGGCGACGCGAGCAACGGTTACCGCCTGGCCTACTACCCAAACGTCTGGGCACCCAGCCTCTACCTTCCGCTGCCGCAGGGCAACGCCACTCCGACCGGCGGCAGCGACTGGCAGAACTGGACCCTGGCCAGCACCGAGCTGGCCTCGGGGGCGGCGTTGGTGCTGCGTAACGCCACCACCGGTGACCTCTACCTCTGGCAGGGCGTCACCATGACCGACAACGGCGACGGGACCGGCGCGCTCGCCTACACGCAGTACCGGCTCGCCTCCGGGTGGAACACGGGCGTCGCGATCAGCAGCCTCACCGCCGCCGACCTGAACGCCGACGGCGTGGCGGACCTGTGGGCGGTGTTCCCGGACGGCAGCGTGCGGGCGTACCTGATCTCGAACCTCTCGGCCGGGAAGCCGGCGAAGATCCGGGCGATCCAGGCGCAGCAGCTCCGCTGATCTGAGGTGTGGGGTCCGTCAGCCGCAGGCGACGGACCCCACTCCGGTCAGTCGACAAGGGCGGCGTAGACGAGCTGGCGCAGCTGGGAGCGGAGCGGGTAGGTGCTCGACGGCATCAGCTGCGTGAACAGCAGCGCGGTGATCTCCTCGGCCGGGTCGACCCAGAACGCGGTGCTGGCCACCCCACCCCAGTAGTACTCGCCGACGCTGCTGGGCACCCGGCTGGGGACCGGGTCGTCGACCACCGCGAAGCCGAGACCGAAGCCGATCCCGTCCAGTGTGGTCTCCGCGAAGCCGCCGGTGGACAGGGTGCCCAGGTCCTGACCGCCGGGCAGGTGGTTGCGGGTCATGAACCGCACAGTGCGCGGCCCGAGCAGCCGGACGCCGTCAAGCTCTCCGCCGCGCAGCAGCAGCTGCGTGAACCGGTGGTAGTCGGCGGCGCTGGAGATCAGGCCGCCACCGCCGGAGAGCAGCGCCGGCTTGCTGAACGCGAGCGACCCCAGGCTGTCGTAGCGGACGGCCCGACCGCTGCGCGGTTCCGGTACGTAGAGCGCGGCCAGCCGGTCGGCCTCGTCGCCCTCCACCCACCAGCGGGTGTCGGTCATGCCCAGTGGGCCGAAGATCCGGTCGGCGAAGAACGCGTCGAGGCTCTGCCCGGAGATCACCTCGACGAGTCGGCCGAGCACGTCGGTGGCGACGGAGTAGCCCCACGCCGAGCCGGGCTGGAACAGCAGCGGCAGTTCGCCGAAGGCCGCGCAGGCCCCGGCCAGGTCGACGTCCGCGGGCGGGTACAGGTCGTAGCCGGCGGCCCGGTAGAGCCCGTCGACCACCGAGGTCTGCATGAAGCCGTACGTCAGGCCGGCCGTGTGGGTGAGCAGGTGCCAGACCCGGATCGGCTCGACCGCCGGCACCGTGAACGGCTTGAGCGCCGACCCCTTGGAGTAGACCCGCAGGTCGGCGAACTCGGGGAGCCAGCGGCTGATCTCGTCGGTCAGCTCGAACCGGCCCTCCTCCCACAGCATCATCGCCGCGACCGAGGTGACCGGCTTGGTCATCGAGTAGATCCGCCACAGCGTGTCGGCCTCGACCGGTGCGCCCGACTCGCGGTCGCGCAGCCCGTACGTCGAGGAGTGCGCCACCTCGCCGCGCCGGGTGACCACCACCTGCCAGCCGGCCAGCCGGCCGTCGTCGACGTACCGGCCGAAGTGCTCGTCGATCCGCGCCAGCCGCGTCCTGTCGAAACCGATCTGATCCGGGTCCTTGCTCCGAGCCACACTCACGCCGCCGAACCTACTCGCCGGTACACCGGTGCGGGAAGGGGGCCGGCACCGGCCCCGCCGGCGGTCGGCTGTCGGCAGCGCCCACTAGCCTGGCCAGATGCCGGAGTTGACCGAGGACGTGACGTTCCGCAACGAGGACTGGTACGGCGAGGAGCTGGCCGACCGGCACTTCGTGGGTTGCGAGTTCTTCGGGGTGGACCTGACCGAGGCGGTGAGCAGGGGTGCTGTCTTCACCGGGTGCACGTTCGGCAACGTGGCGTTCAACGCCTCCCGACATGTCGACTCCGCCTTCACCCGTTGCGTGTTTCGGCGGTGCAATTTCTTCGAGGCCGAGTTCACAGGCTGCAAGCTGGTCGGCAGCACCTTCAGCGAGTGCGATCTGCGTCCCTTGACGGTGGACGGCGGTGACTGGTCCTTCGTCGCGTTGCCCGGCGCCGACCTGCGTGGCGTCCGGCTGACCGGGGTGCGCATGCGCGAGGTGGACCTCACCAGGGCCAACCTCACCGGTGCTACGGTCACCGGTGTCGATCTTTCCGGGGCGCAGCTGACCAACGTCCGGCTCGGTGGCGCCGACCTGCGGGGCAGCGATCTCACCGCGCTGGACCCGACGGTCGTCGAACGGGCCGGTGCCGTGATCGACGTCGAGCAGGCAGTGGTCGTCGCGCAACTGCTCGGCTTCCGGATCGGCTGACCCGGAAAGGGCTTCTGGTCTGCCCAGGTGTCCGTCCGGGGCGGCCGGGTTGTCCGGCAGCGTCCCATTGTGGGCTGGACACGTCCGGCAGTCCGGATCTAGCGTGTCGTCCACGCCCCGGGTAAACGTGAAACTGCCCACAGTGGTGGTGTGGTCCTCGGCGGTCCAAAACGGCCGGGCGGCGGAGTTGGAGGGGTCGGTGGCGGACGAAGACCGCACGCGGGCTGGTTCGAGGGCTGGCGACACGCCGTCGAAGCACCGTCCGCGTGCCATTACCGCCGGGAAGACCCGCAGTGTGTTGCGCCGCGCCCGACAGCGGCGGCGCTGGGCGGTGGAGGGAGCGGCCGTACTCGTCTGCCTGGTGGTGTTGATCTCGTATCTCGCCACCCGGTCCGGTCCGGCGCCGGACGACGACCAGGCGGGTCCGGGCGGCGTTTCCGCCCGTTCCACTGGTTACCCGGCCGCCGAGGGGCGCACCGGCGAGGCGGGGCCGGCGACGCCGGGCCTGCGTCCGCGCCAGCGCCCACCCTCGCCGGACCCGACGCCGTCGGCCAGCGCGCCCACCCCGCCACCGCCGAAGCCCGGTTCGCCGGCACTGACGGTGAGCCGGGGCGAGATGCCCGCCATCGTCGACCTCACCGCCGTGGGCGCCCGGGACTGGGTGCATTGGGGGGAGCGCGGCGGCAGGTCGACGAACCGCAAGCGTTCCGGATCCGGCGAGATCATCGACGGGGGTGGCCCGGGCCGGCGGGTCGGTTGGGACGGCAACCAGGAGTACGTGCGCTGGGCCGACGGCACGCCGGAGCGGTCGACGGACGGCAGCTCCAACGGCGTCTACGCCTGCGGTGCCGGGAACGGGTTCAGCCTCGCCGTCGCCGGCAGTGGTGAGCCGCGCACGGTCCAGCTCTACGGTGGCACCTGGATGGCTCGTGGGCGACTGGAAGCGCGGCTGTCCACCGGCGGGCCCGCCAGCATCGCCCGACTGGAAGACCCGTACACCAGTCAGAGCGCCCAGTTCACGATCCGCTTCACTCTGCCGAAGGGTGCCCGGCTGCTGTTGAACTGGACCGTCGAGAAGGTCTTCACGCAGCACTGCGGCAACGTCGGCCTCCAGGCCGTGACGGTGCGTTGACTGACTGACTGACTGATCGCTGTGCGATCGGCCAGCGGGACAGTTTGTCCGTCGCGGACTGTCGAACGCGTCGTAACTTTCTGCTGTCCCCATCCGACCTTCCAGTGTGGAGGCAGCCGATGAGCAGCAGCACCGCCCACCGCGTCCGTCGTGCCGCTTCGTCCGGCACCGGTGAAGCGTCCGGGGAGGTTCTTCGCGACATCCCCCTGCCGCCGTACGTGACGGGCGAGGACACCCAGTTCGCCGTACGGGCGGTGGTGGTGCAC
Source organism: Micromonospora sp. NPDC049049 (assembly GCF_040649115.1). Taxonomy (NCBI): domain Bacteria; kingdom Bacillati; phylum Actinomycetota; class Actinomycetes; order Micromonosporales; family Micromonosporaceae; genus Micromonospora; species Micromonospora sp. NPDC049049. Next base: position 228,535 of record NZ_JBEZEX010000007.1, read on the forward strand.
GCCCCCCGACGGTGGTCCGGGGGCGTGGTCTGCCGTAACGACGCCAGCCCGCACCCGTGCCGCCTGCACCGCTGGGGCACCCGGGTGCTGGCGCTGCGCGGGCTGCGGGCCGCCGAGATCGCCGCGCTCATCGAACGCGGTGACCCGACGGCGGTGGTCCCCCCACCGGACCGTTCGGCCTGAGCGCTCGCCGGGCCGGGAGGCGCGTCCGCGCCTCCCGGCCATCGGTCAGCAGGTGATCGGTTTGACCCAGGAACACTCGACGCCCTCCGGGGTACGCGGCGTCTCCGGCACCGCCGGCGGGGCCACCCGTGCCGCCGACGCACCACCCTCGCGGAAGCCGGCAAGCGCCACGGCGACCTGGTCCTCAAGCGACTTCACCGACGCCGTCAGGTAGTTGTTGAGCAGGATGGAGAACGCCAGCAGTCGCCCATCGGCGCTGGTCACGTAGCCGGAGAGCCCGGAGACACCGGTCAGGCTGCCGGTCTTGGCGTGCACGTTGCCCGCGGCCGGCGTGCCGGCCATCCGGCTGCGCAGGGTGCCGCCGACGAACCGCTCCGGCTGACCGGCGATGGGCAGCGCCGCGTACCAGGTCGCGAACCACGGTTCGGCGCGGACGGCGCTCAGCAGGTCGACGAACTCGGCCGCCGGGATCAGGTTGCGCCGCGACAGTCCCGAGCCGTCACGCTGGCGCAGTCTTCCGGTGTCCATTCCGGTGTCGGCGACGTACTCGCTGATCGCGGTGAGACCGGCCGTCCAGGTGCCGGATCCGGAGAGCACCCGACCGATCTCCTTGGTCAACACCTCGGCGTGCCCGTTGTTGGACAGCTTCAGGAATGGCGTCATCAGCTCGCCCAGGCTCATCGAGTCGTGGCGTGCCACCGGGTGGGCCGCCTCGGGGGTGGGCTGGCCGAGCACGGTCCGGCCGAGCACCCGGACGCCGTGTCGGTGCAGCGCCGACCGGAACACGTCGGCGGCGTAGCCGGTGGGTTCCCAGACGGTGACCCAGTCGCTGGCGGGGTCGTCGCCGACGGCGATCTGACCGGTCACCACCACGGTGTTGCCGCCGTGCTCGCGCTCGATCGAGATCGAGGTCTCGCCGTCGCTGACCGTCTGGGCGCGGTTGTCGACAGTGACGTACCCGGTTGCGGGGGTGGTGGTGACCACAGGCGGGGCGCCCGCCCGGTCGGCTGGTGCGGCGTGCACGATCACGGTGCCCGCGTCGTAGTCGGTGTCCGGGGCGACGGTGAGCGCGGAGACCTGCGCGGCGTAGTAGTAGGGCTCGTCGTCCCAGGTCCAGTCGGGGCCGAGTCGGGTGTTGTCGTAGCGGGTGTCGTCGGCGACCAGGTTTCCGGTGACCACCCGCACGCCGTCGGCGGCGACCCGCGCGGCGAGCGCGTCGTAGTCGGCGGCGAGCATTGTCGGGTCGCCTCCACCGCGCAGGTAGAGGTTGCCGGAGAGCAGGCCCGCACGGCGCTTGCCGCCAGCGAGTACGTCGGTGCCGAAGCGGTGCCCCAGGCCGAGCAGCTCAAGGGCCGCGGTCGAGGTCAGCAGCTTGGTGTTGGACGCCGGGACCAGCCGGCGGTCGGCGTTGCGGTCGTAGAGCGTCTGGCCCGTGCTGGTGTCGACGACGACCACCGACGCCTGCGCGCCGGCCAGCCGGGTGTCGGCGAGGATCGTGTCGATGGTGTCGTGCAGGCGGGTCGTCGCGGGGGTGGGCGATTCGGCTGTGGCACCGGGCGCGGCGGCAGTGGCCGCGGTGGCGACCAGCGCGAGCAGCGCGAGGGCCCGGGGAAAGTGACGACGATGCATCCGCTGATGCTGTCACGGAGATATTCGCCAGAAAAGGCCCTCAGGCGAAAGTTATTGCCGTCCAGGTCATTTCGGCCTGCCGACCGTCTTCTCGTGGCCACCCCAGTAGTGCCGCTGCGCGCCCATGACCAGTGGTGCGACGAGCGCGGCGAGCGCCCCACCGAGCAGCGGGAAGACGATGAACACCCAGAGCTGCCGCAGCGCCACGCCGCCCTCGAAGACCGCCGGGCCGAACGCGCGGGCCGGGTTGACCGCCGCTCCGGTCAGCGTCACGCCCACCAGTTGGGTAACGGCCAGGGCCAGGCCGATGGCCAGCCCGGCGGTGCCCGGATTCTCACTCCGACTGGTCACCACCAGCACGACCAGCACGAAGAGGAAGGTCAGCACGACCTCCAGCACGGCTGCCCCGCCCCGGTTGATGTGCGCGCCGTAACCGTTGGTGCCCAGGGCCCCGGTCTGGTCCGCGACGTCACCCCACCGGGTGAGCGCCCAGAGCACGAAGGCCGCGACTGTCGCGCCGACGAACTGCGCGATCCAGTACGCCACCGCCCCGAGTACCGAGATCTTGCCGGAGAGCAGCACACCGAGCGTCACCGCTGGGTTGACGTGACTGCCGGAGAGGGGGCCGATCGTGTAGACGAGGGCCACCATCACGAACCCGAAGGCCAGCGCCACCACCACCACGCCGCCCTGGACCCGCGCGGCGACCGCGCTGCCCACTCCGAAGAACACCAGCAGAAGCGTGCCGAGGAATTCGGCCGCGTACCGACGGAAGTCACTCATTCACTCAGCGTAAGTGCAGCTCAGGTGCCCGAAGCCGGAATGGCGGTCTGTGACCGGCGCGACGGTCGAGGACGGGCACAGCGGTGACGTCCCGCGCGTTGTAGCCCACGTGGACACCCACTCCGTGGACGTCGTGGTGATCGGCGCCGGGCAGGCCGGCCTGAGCGCCGGCTACCACCTGCACCGCACCGGCTTCGCGCCCGGCAGCGGCTTCGTCATCCTCGACGCCGACAACGGGCCCGGCGGTGCCTGGCAGCACCGCTGGCCGACGCTGGTCTTCGACCGCGTGCACGGCTTCCATGACCTCCCCGGGCTGCCGCTTCCACCCACCGAGCCTCGGCGCCCGGCTTCCGAGCAGGTCAGCGCCTACTTCGCCGCGTACGAGAGGGCCTTCGACCTGCCGGTGCGACGGCCGGTGCGGGTCCGGGGGGTGCACTCCCTCCCGGACGGACGACTGGACGTGCGCACCGATCAGGGCACCTGGACCGCCCGGGCCCTGATCAACGCCACCGGCACCTGGACACGACCGTTCTGGCCGCACTACCCGGGCCGGTCGACGTTCCGGGGACGCCAGTTGCACACCGCCGACTACCGGGGGCCCGCCGAGTTCACGGGCCTGCGCGTGGTGGTGGTCGGCGGCGGCACCTCGGCCGTACAGCTGCTCGGCGAGGTCTCCACGGTCGCGGCGGCCACCACCTGGGTGACCCGCCGGCCGCCGACGTTCAACGACGAGGAGTTCGGCCCGGAACTGGGTCGCGCCGCGGTGGCTCGGGTGGACCGGGTGGTCCGCTCCGGTCGGCCACCGGGAAGTGTGGTGGGCGTGACCGGGCTTCCGGTCACCCCGGAGGTACGCCGACTGCGCGAGCGCGGCGTCCTCGACCGGCTACCCATGTTCGACCGGATCACGCCCGACGGGGTGGCCTGGACGGACGGGCGGTTCGTGCCGGCGGACGTGATCCTCTGGTGCACCGGCTTCCGGGCTGCCATCGACCATCTCGCCCCGCTGGGGCTGCGCGCGCCGGGCGGCGGTATCACCATGGACGGCACCCGGGTGGTCGCCGACGCTCGGGTTCACCTGGTCGGGTACGGCCCCTCGGCCAGCACGATCGGGGCCAACCGGGCCGGCCGCGCGGCGGTCAACGAGATTCGCGCCTGGCTGGCGCCGGCCGCCGCTCTCCACTGACCTGGCTCTATTTGACGGATGGTCGGCCAGCGGGCACGGTGGGAGTGACGGGGCCGTCAGCTGCCCCGATTCGATGCGACGGCGATGACCGTTCGCCCCTCTGCCTCCCACGTGTGCTCGTACGCGGACCGACTGTCCGGTCCGCGCGGTATCCGACCGCGAGCCGACAATTCACGAGGAGTTCCGTCAATGCTCACCATGACCGACAACGCCGTGCTCGTCATCCGTGACCTCGCCAACCAACAGGACGTCGCCCAGGACGGTGGTGTGCGTATCGCCGCCGACACCGAGGCGGGCTCGCTCACCGTCGAGCTGGTGCCCGAACCGGTACAGGGCGATCGGGTGGTCGACAACCAGGGCGCCCGGATCTTCCTGGACGAGGACGCCGCCGAGCTGCTCGGGGACGCGTCGGTGGACGCGACGGTCGACGACGAGGGCATCATCCAGTTCGGCTTCACCGAGAAGCAGTAGACCCGGCCTCAGCGCAGCGATCGTCCCCGCTGCGGTGGCGGCCCCTGCCCGGGGTGCCACCGCGGCGCCCCGTCGCCGGCCGGATGCGACAGCGTGGCGAGCACGTGGGCCAGGTGGTGCGAGGTGCTCCACGCCGCCCAGTTGGCGGTCGAGCCGGCCCCGGCGCCCCGGCGGGCCCGGCGCAGCAGCTCATGGTCGCCCCAGGAGAAGGCCGCACCGGTGGTCGGCCAGTGCGGTGCCGACACCAGCGTGCGACACAGGTCGGCGAACCGGTCGTCGCCCCGGCCGCCGCGTCGCGCCCAGCGGTAGACCCACCAGCTGCCGTCGTCGGTGTAGCGCACGGTCGGCAACCGGTCGCCAGTGTCATCCGCGCCCGGCCCGGCCGGGTGGACGCCGTAGTCGCCGTAGTCGACCCCGGTGTCGGCCAGCCGCCGCCACAGTCGCCAGTCCCAACGGTCCAGTTGGACAGGCTCGTCGGTGGGCAGACGGGACAGCGTCGGAGGCATACCGCCCGCCGCCACCGTCACCGACCGCCAGGCGTGTCGGCGTGCCCAGTCCAGCAGGTGGCGTACCCGGGGCTCGGCGGTCCGTACATCCGCCGGACAGCAGACGTCCCCCGCGTCCACCAGCAGGTCGCACTCCTCCGGGGCGAGGCCGGTGAAGCGCCAGATCCGTTCCACCGCCGTGGTGCTCGCGTCCGGCCCGGCCCGGTCCCGACCGGCCCGTAGCCGGATGAGCGCGCGCCGGCCGTACGCCCGCGCCGCCGCGCCGTGCGCGACCAGCCGGTGGTCGTTCTCGGAGAGCCCGATCACCGGCACCACCGGTACGCCCCAACGGGTCAGCTCCGCCTCGGGGATGTCGGGTAGTGCGCTGACGTCGACGGCGGGCAGCAGCCCGGACGGCATCCGGCGAATGGCGTCCATCGTGGACGGACCGATCGCGCCGATCTCCAGGATCGGGGCGACCAGTGCGGCGTACGCGGGATCGAGGTGGCTCAGGGCCTCAAGCTCGCCCCGTCGGTTGGCGAGGATGGGGCGGTAGACCGGTGTCGTCGCCCGGCCCCCGTGGGCGGGCACCATACTTCAATCTAGCCAGGCATACGGACATGCCCCAGGAATGTAAGCCGGAATTCGGCTGCTCGACTGTCGGTTCGGCGACTACCATCCACCGATGCCCACGCCGATGCACCGCTACCAATCCGACGAAGAGGACAGCGCGCGGTGGGGCGGGTTCCCGTTCCGCGACGGTGACATCGTGATCAGCACCCGCTCCAAGAGCGGCACCACCTGGATGCAGATGATCTGTGCGCTCCTGGTGCTCCGTACCCCGGAGTTGCCAGCGCCGCTGACAGAGCTCTCGCCGTGGCTGGACTGGTTGGGCGAGCCGCGGGCCACCGTGTACGACCGGCTGGCCGCCCAGCCACACCGGCGGTTCATCAAAACGCACACCCCGCTGGATGGGGTGCCGCTCGACCCTCGGGCGCACTACGTGGTGGTGGCCCGGCACCCGCTGGACATGGCGGTCTCCCTCTACCACCAGGGCGCGAACCTGGACCGGGCGCGCATCGCCGAGCTGACCGGCCAACCCGTCCCGGCCGGGCCACCCCCGCAGCGGCCCTCGGTAGGGGAGTGGTTGTCGAGCTGGGTCGACCGGGAGGCGGACCCCCGCGCCGCGCTGGATTCGCTGCCCGGAGTGCTGATGCACCTCAGCGACGCGTGGGCCCGCCGGCACGAGCCGAACGTCGAGCTTGTGCACTACGACGACCTGCTGGCCGATCTGGGCGGGGAGATGCGCCGGCTCGCCGACCGGTGGAAACTCCCGAGCCCGGGGCCGGAGTTGGTGGAGGCGGCCACCTTCGGTCGCATGCGGGAGCGGGCCGACCGGCTCGCACCGGACACGCTCGGCGTGCTGCGCGACCGGCAGGCGTTCTTTCGCCGGGGCGGCTCAGGTCACTGGCGCGATCTCCTGAACGAGGCCGGCCTCGTCCGCTACCAGCGACGGGTCGCGGAGCTGGCCCCACCCGACCTGCTCACCTGGCTGCACCGCTAGGTCACAAGAGCGCGCGGCGCCGCTCCGTGATCGGAACGTCGCCGCGCTCTGGCCGTCTCCCACCACCGCAGCCGTTCGGCGGTACGCCGGCGGGGACCTGGCTCGACCGGCCGTTCGCGCCGGTCCGCTCCTCGATCCCCGGTCCGTGCGGATCCAAACCCGCCCAGCGTCAGGAATTCCACCATTCGTGAGTCCCGGCGTGGCGCACCGCCGGACGGGGTAAGAGCATGGGCATGGAGCATTTCACTATCGCGACTGTCGCCGAGCAGAGCCCGGATTTCCGGCGCGTGCTGTGGACCGGTGAGCACACCCAGTTGGTCATCATGACCATCCCCGCCGATGGCGAGATCGGCGAGGAGGTGCACGAGGACATCGACCAGATCCTCACCTTCGTGAGTGGCGTCGGCGAGGCGCGGGTCGCCGGCGCGAAGCGGAAGGTCGTCGCGGGCGACCTGGTCGTGGTGCCGGCGGGCACCAAGCACAACTTCGTCAACACCGGTCCCAACCCGCTGGTGCTCTACACGGTGTACGGGCCGCCGGAGCACGCCGACAAGGCCGTGCACAAGACCAAGGAAGAGGCCGACGCGGCCGAGGCGGCGGGCGAGGACGAGCCACCGACCGAGTGATCGCCTCCGGCCTGATCCGGGCCGATGCGGGTACCCCCGGCGGGTGGAGCAGCAGCCGCAGATCTCCGACTACGGGTTTCTGTCGGACTCTCGTTCGGGTGCCCTGGTCGGCAAGGACGGCTCGATCGACTGGTGGTGCCCGCACCGGTTCGACGGGTCGTCCGTGTTCGCGCGGTTGCTCGACCCGGGAGCCGGCCACTTCCGGCTGGCGCCGGTAGGGGCCGGCGGCCCGGGTCACCGGGTGGAGCGCGCGTACCTGCCGGACACGTTGGTGCTGCGGACGGTGCACCACACCCCGCACGGCAGCGTGGCGGTCACCGACGCGCTGGCCGCCGAGGTGGGCGCCCGCGCCCACGAGCTGGGCAAGAACTCACCCGCCGTGCTGATCCGGGTCGTTGAAGGGCTCTCCGGGCGGGTACGCATGGCGTTGGACTTCGCGCCCCGCCCGGAGTACGGCCTGCTCACGCCGTACCTGCACGAGCAGCCGGACGGCGGGGTGCTGGCCGGTGCCGGCCCGGTGGTGCTGATGTTGCGCGCCGGAGGCCTGCACCTGCGGGCGGGCACCGACCGGGTGACCCACGAGTTCGAGGTCTCCGCCGGTCAGACGATCGGGATGGACCTCGCGTTCGGTGAGGCGTACGGCGACCCGCCGGCCCGGGTGGACCCGCTGACCACCCTTGCCGAGACGACGCAGGCGTGGCGGGCGTTCCGGGAGACGCACACCTATTCCGGTCGCTACCCCGAACTCGTCACGCACAGCGCGACGGTCCTGACCGGTCTCACGTACGCCCGCAGTGGCGCGGTCGCCGCCGCGTTGACCTCGTCGTTGCCGGAACAGATCGGCGGCGACCGGAACTACGACTACCGCTACTCCTGGTTGCGGGACTTCTCGTTGACCATGCGGGCTCTCTGGGTGGCGGCCTGCCCCGACGAGACGTCCCGGCTGTTCAACTGGGCGACCCGCTCGATCGGCCGGTTCGGTGACGAGCCCGTGCCGGTGCTCTTCGGGCTGGAGGGGGAGCGCGACATCTCCGAGCACCACTGCGACCACCTGCGCGGCTACCGCGACAGTCGACCCGTGCGGGTCGGCAACGACGCCTGGCGGCAGCGGCAGCTCGACGTGCCGGGTGAGGTGATGTCGGCGGTGTGGCGGCTGCGCGACTACCTGGGCACGCGGTTCGAGGACGAGCTTCGGGAGATGGTGCTCGGGCTGACCGAGCAGGTGGCCACGACGTGGCACCTGCCGGACCGGGGCATCTGGGAGACCCGCGACGAGGAGCGCCACTACGTCTCGTCCAAGGTGTCCTGCTGGTTGACCATGGACCGGGCGGTGGGGCTCGCCGACCGGCTCGGTGATCGGGCCGACCCCCGTCGATGGGCGCGGGTACGCGACGAGATCAGCGACACAGTGCTGCGCGAGGGGTGGAACGACCGGATCGGCGCGTTCACCGGCGCGTTCGGATCGCCGGAGCTGGACGCCTCGGTGCTCGCCCTGCCGGTCACGCACTTCCTGCCCGCCACCGACCCGCGGATGCGCTCGACGATCGCGATGGTCGAGCGCGAGCTGGGCACCGAGGACGGCCTGCTGCGGCGTTGGACGTCCGACCCCGCCGGATTCCTGCTGTGCTCGTTCTGGCTGGTGGAGTGCCTGGTGATGACGGGTGAGCCGAAGCGCGCCGAGGCGCTCTTCGAGCGGGTCGTCGGGTACTCCAACGACGTGGGACTGTTCAGCGAGCAGATCGACCTGACCACCGGCATGCAGATGGGCAACATGCCCCAGGCGCTCTCGCACATCGGGCTCATCAACGCGGCCTGGCGGATCACCGAGCCGGAGAGCTACTGATCCGGTGGGCGTTTCCGTCAGGGCCGGAATCCTGCAACAGACCTGCAAGCGCCAGGCATTGACGCTGATGGTTGGACAGTCCTAGCCTCGATGGAGTGGGAAAGCCCTTTCCCAGGGCTGTTGATCCCGCTTCACCCCGCTTCGGATCCGGGCGTCCGACGGGGGCGCACACCGATCCCGTTCAACGCGGCACGCCGTGCGAACACGTCTCGGTACGGCCGCCGAGGGATCACCACCACATGCGTCAAGGAGGACACCTGTGCAGAAAAGACGACTCTCCGGCCGCCGACCACTCCTGCTGGCGGTGGGCGCCGGGGTGACCGCGGCAGCCCTCGCCGCCGGCATGACCTCGGCCTTCGCGGCCACCGTCTTCAGCGACGACTTCACCGACGGCGACACCTCCGGCTGGTCCAAGTCCGGCGGCACCTGGACCGTCGACGGCTCGGGCGTGCTCAACCAGTCCAACGCCGGTAGCGAGCTGGCCCGCCAGTTCGCCGGCCAGAGCAGCTGGACCAACTACTCCGTGCAGGCCCGGGTCAGGCCGACGAGCTTCGGCTCGTCCAGCGCCCTGGTCGGGCTCGCCGCCCGCTCCACCAGCAGCACCAAGATGTACCGGCTGGCCCTGCTCGGCTCCGGCCGGGCCGAACTCCAGGCCGTGAACGGAAGCTCCGTCACGGCGATCGGTTCCGCCGCGCTGGGCATCGGCACCGGCACCTGGTACACGCTGCGCATCGAGACCAGCGGCAGCACCATCCGCGGCTTCGTCAACGGCACCCAGATCGCGTCCGGCAGCAACAGCCTGGCCGGTGCGGGCCGGATCGGCCTGGTCACCGCGTACGCCAGTGGCGGCTTCGACGACGTGCTTGTCGACTCGTCCGGCGGCGGCACCCCGACCACCCCGCCACCGACGACCACCCCGCCACCCACCACCCCGCCACCGACGACCACACCTCCGCCGGCTGGCTGGCCGACGCCCACCGGCAGTCAGAAGGTGGACGCCACGATCCCGGTCTCCGGCTCGTTCGACGGTGGGCTCAAGCGCTACTACGGCATCGGTGACGGCGGGCAGAGCGAGAGTCAGGACCCGATGTTCGAGCTGGCCGCCGGCGCCACCCTGCGCAACGTGATCATCGGTGCTCCGGCCGGCGACGGCGTGCACTGCGAGGGCAACTGCACTCTGATCAACGTCTGGTGGGAGGACGTCGGCGAGGACGCGGCGACCTTCCGCGGCGGCACCACGTACACGGTCGACGGCGGTGGGGCCCGCTCGGCCAGCGACAAGGTCTTCCAGCACAACGGCTCGGGCACCGTCTACATCAAGAACTTCCGGGTGGAGAACGCCGGCAAGCTCTACCGCGCCTGCGGCAACTGCTCCACGTCGTACCAGCGGCACGTGGTGATCGACAACGTCATCGTCCGGAACACCGACGCGATCGCCGGCATCAACACCAACTGGGGCGACACCGCCCGGTTCAGCCGGATCACCATCGTCGACGACCCGGACCGGGAGACCTCGATCTGTGTGAAGTACAAGGGCGTACCGAAGGGCAGCGAGCCGACCGAGATCGGCGAGGGCGCCGACGGCGTCAACTGCCTCTACTCGCCCTCGGACATCACCTACCAGTAGACCGGCACGACGGCGCCCCGCGCACCGCCCGGTCCGCGGGGCGCCGTCACCTCACCCCATCAGGGGTACGCCGGAGACGTCGACAGTGTCCGGATACTTCAGCCCTGCACCGGTGTTGAGCACCACCACCCGCTCACCGGCCCGGATCCAACCGCCCGCCCGCAGTTGCTTGGCCGCGGTGAGGCAGGCCGCCCCCTCCGGGCAGAGCAGCAGCCCCTCCCGGGCGGCGAAGTCCCGCAGATCGGCCAGGATGTCCGCGTCGTCGACGGCGACCGCCGTGCCGGAGGACTCCCGCAGCGCCGCCAGGATCAGCTCGTCGCCCAGCGGGGCCGGCACCGTGATGCCGAACGCCACGGTGTGCGCGTCCGTCCACGGTTGGGCCCGATCCTCGCCGGCGGCGAAGGCCCGCACGATCGGCGCGCAGCCAGTGGACTGCACCGCCACCAGCCGGGGCAGCTTGTCGCCGATCCAGCCCAGCTCGCGCAGCTCATGCAGCGCCTTGTGGATGCCGATCAGGCCCACCCCGCCGCCGGTCGGATAGATGATCACGTCCGGCGTCTGCCAGCCGAGCTGCTCGACGATCTCGTACCCCATCGTCTTCTTGCCCTCCAGCCGGTAGGGCTCGCGCAGCGTGCCGGCGTCGAAGATCGCCCCGTTCGACTCCGCGATCAGCTCGGCCACCCGCCTACCGGCGTCGCCGATCAACCCGTCGACCAGGCGCAGGTCGGCACCGGCGGCGACGCACTCGCGCCGACAGATGCTCGGCGCCTCCAGCGGCATGACGATCGTCGCGCCCATTCCGGCCCGCGCGGCGTACGTGGCCCAGGCCGACCCGGCGTTGCCGTTGGTGGGCATCGCGATCCGCTCGACGCCCAGCTCGCGGGCCCGGCTCACCCCGACCGCCGCGCCCCGGGCCTTGAACGAGCCGGTCGGGATCAGCCCCTCGTCCTTGACCATCAGGTCCGCGATGCCGATCTCGGTGCCGTACGCCGGAGCCCGCAACAGCGGCGTCCAGCCCTCACCCAGCGTGGTGACGTGCCGAGGGTCGGCGACCGGCAGCAGCTCCCGGTAGCGCCACAGGTCGGCCGGGCGCAGCGGGAAGTGTTCCGGGGTGACCACGGTCGCCACAGCCGGCAGGTCGTAGCGGGCCAGCAGCGGCGACCCGCACTCGCAGAGATTCTGTAACCGGTCGGCGGCGTGTTCCTTGCCGCAGCGCGGGCAGTCCAGGTGAGTCAGGTACACGTCGCTCCTCGCCGTCACACCGCGTCGATGCTCAGCCAGTGCCGGCTGCGCCGCCCCGGCTGGTAGACCGAGTCCAGTCGCTTGGCGACCACGCCCGGCAGGCCCTGTTCCCGCCCGGCACGCAGGGCCTCGTCGCCCGCGCCCGGGAACCACGGCGGAGTCTGCCAGTGCGTACCGGACAAGACCAGCCCATCGAGCAGCTCCCGGCGTTGCGCGTACGGCACGTCGACGCTGCTCACGCCCTCCAACCAGAGCAGGTCGACGATCAGGTACTGGGCACCGGCGGGGACCCGGCTGCCGGCGGCCGGTCGAACCGGGCGGACCCGCCCGGCACCGTCGATGCGGACCAGCACACCGTCGAGCACCGCCTCGGTCGGCGCGAGCGCCTCGGCCATCGCGCGCAGCCACGGATACCCGCCGGTGATCTCCTCGTCGGTCTCGGAGAGCAGCCGCAGTCGCCCGCCGGAGACGTACGCCATCGCCCGCACGCCGTCCCAGCGCAGCTCGTACCCCCAGGCGGCGAGGTCGCGGGGCAGCCGGGCGGCGGACGTGGCGTGCATCGGTCGGACCAGATCCGGCATCGGCGTCCAGCCCGGCGGCGCGGGGTCGGTGCGGCGGACCATCCAGTCCCGTCCCCCGGTGGCGAAGAGGACGTAGCGGCCGGCGGTCCGCTCACCGGAGAGCGTCACGATCACCTCGTCGTCGCGCCACTTCTCGCAGCGGTAGGTGCCCCGGTCGTGAATGAGCATCCGGCCGCCACCGTACTCACCGGCGGGGATCTCACCGGCGAAGTCGAGGTACTCCATCGGGTGGTCCTCGGTGTGCACGGCGAGGTGGTTGTGACCCGGATCGCGGGGTAGACCGCGCGGGACCGCCCAGGACGCGAGCACCCCCTCGTGCTCCAGGCGCAGGTCCCAGTGCAGGCTGCGGGCGTGGTGCTGCTGGATGACGAAGCGGGCGGCGTCAGCGTCGGGGCCGGCCGACGGCGGGCTCTCCGACGGCACCGGCTCCGGTGTGCGGGCCGCGTCCCGCCGTCGCCGGTACTCGTCCAGCCGGTCGGTCACACCCGCATTCTCCGACACAGCGGACCGGTGCGCTGGACGCCGGAGTGTCCGGTTCGCTCGGCGGTCGGGGGCGCGGCGGGGTAGAACGGACCTCATGGACCTCACCGACCAGCCCACCGCCCTGCTCCCCGGTGACGTGCGGATGCCCCTGCTCGGCTTCGGCACCTGGCAGGCCACCGGCCAGGCCGGTTACGACGCCGTGCTGGCCGCGCTCGACACCGGCTACCGGCACCTCGACACCGCCACCGTGTACGGCAACGAGCGGGAGGTCGGCCGGGCGGTACGCGAGAGCGGGCTGCGTCGGGAGGACCTCTTCATCACCACCAAGCTCCCGCCGGACCGGGTGGGTCGGGAGCGCGCGACGCTGGAGGCCAGCCTTGAGGCGCTCGGCGTCGAGCACGTGGACCTCTGGCTGATCCACTGGCCGCCGTCGTCGCCGGGGGACAGCATCCCGCTCTGGCGCGAGATGCTCGCCGCCCGCGACGAGAACCTGGCCCGGGCGGTCGGAGTGAGCAACTACAGCACCGCGGAGATCGACGAGCTGATCCAGTCCACCGAGGAGAACCCGGCGGTCAACCAGATCCGGTGGAGCCCGTCGCTGTACGACCGGCAGCGGCACGCCGAGCACCGGGACCGGGGCGTGGTGCTGGAGGGCTACAGCCCGTTCAAGACCAGCGATCTCAGTGACCCGGTGCTGACCAGGATCGCCGGCGCGCACGGCGTCTCCCCGGCGCAGGTGGTGCTGCGGTGGCACATCGACCACGAGATCGTGGTGATCCCGAAGTCGGTGACTCCGGAGCGGATCACCGCGAACTTCGACGTCTTCCACTTCTCGCTCACGGCGGAGGAGATGCGCGACATCGACGCGCTCGGTGAGGTCTGAGTCGGCGGAATCCTTCAGTACGTGACCGGGGAATGAAGGGTATCGACATCGACGTACGTGACGGTATAGCGTCCCGTCATCACGTTCGTCGATCCATTCGTACCCGTCAGTCGCTGGAGGATCGCCATGGCCAGAACCCCGTCCATCCGTCTGCCCCGTCGTGGGGTGCTCGGCATCCCCGCCCTGGTGGTCGCCGCGCTGACCGTCGTCACCCGACCCGCCGCCGCGAGCGCCGCGCCGAAGGCCGAATGCCTCGCCGACCTGCTCCAGGACGCCTGATGGCGACGATCCCCTGGCTGGTGGACGTGCTGCGCGCCGCCGGGGTCCAGGTCGTGGTCGAGGGTGACTGGCTCAACCGGATGCGGCCCGGCTCGTTCGACCCGATCGGAGTGCTCTGGCACCACACCGCGTCGACCTCCAGCGCCAGCAACCCGCACCCGGCGCTCGGCATCTGCATCAACGGCCGGTCCGACCTGCCGGGCCCGCTGTGTCAGGCGCTGGTCGACTACAACGGTGTCTTCCACGTCATCTCCGCCGGCCGGTGCAACCATGCCGGGGCCAGCGGCGGCAGCGGGCCGATCCCCGCCGGGGACGGCAACACTCTGATGATCGGCTGGGAGATCGACTACAACGGCGTCAACCAGGAGATGACCGCCGCGCAGTACAACGCGTCGCTCGCCGCCACCGCCGCCGTGCTCACCCGGCTCGGCCGGGACAGCAGCTACGCCCGAGGCCACCGGGAGACCAGCACCTCCGGCAAGATCGACCCGTCGTTCATCGACCTGAACGTCATGCGCGCCGACGTGGCCGCGAAGATGTCCGGCGGGACCCCGCCGGCGTGGTCCTCCATCGTGGACAACACCACCGCCGGCCGTTTCAGCGCCAGCGCGAACTGGGGTGTGTCGACGTACTCGGCGCAGCGCTACGGTGCCGACTACCGGTACGCGGAGCCGGTCGCGGCCAGTGACGCCGCCTGGTACAAGTTCAACGTCCCGGCCACCGCCAACTACCGGGTCGACGCCTGGTGGCCGGCGACCTCCGGATACAACGGTGCCGCCCCGTACATCGTCGCCACGACCACCGGCAACCGGACGGTCGTCGTCGACCAGCGGGCCACCGGCGGGCAGTGGCGGTCCCTCGGCACGTTCACGCTGCCGGCCGGGGACGCCAACCGGGTGGCGGTGAGCCGGTGGAGCAGCGCCACCGGTCTGATCGTCGCCGACGCCGTCCGCCTCACCCGCGTCTGACCCTGATCTCCTGAACGGTGGGGGCGCGACCGTACGGTCGCCATCCAGACGGTGATCGTCGACGAGGTGCACGCGGTGGCCGGCAGCAAACGCGGC
>NZ_JBEZEX010000008.1:0-211481 GCF_040649115.1 Micromonospora sp. NPDC049049
CCCATGTCGATGATGAGCGCCGCCGCCCAGAGCAGGATCTGTGCGGTGCCACCGAACACCGCGCCGAGGACGAGCGGGATCCAGGACATCTCGTCGGGGTGCCTACTACTTCCGTACCGTCAACTTCTGGTAGTCGGCGGCGTAGGGCTGATAGGTCGGGTTGCCCGAGTAGGCGACGTGGACCTGGTAGGCCCCTGGCCGCAGGTCGGCGGTCTGCAGTTCGACGACGGCCTTGCCGTGCGCCAGCGGCACGACGTGCACGGCGCCGCCGAAGGTGACGGTGACCTCGCCGGTCGGGGTCGGAGCGTGCTGCTTCGGTCCGCCGGCCGGCCCGACAGTCACGTTCAGTCTGAACGTGTCCCCGCGGACAACCGACGCCGGCGTGGCCTTCGCCTTGACCTTGACGGCGGCCGGGCCGGAGGGCACCTCGAACGACGCCGTACCTTCCGACGCCTTCAGATAGTCGAAGCCGAGGTACTCGGCCTTGACCGTCCGGGCACCCGC
Organism: Micromonospora sp. NPDC049049; assembly: GCF_040649115.1. Classification (NCBI taxonomy): domain Bacteria; kingdom Bacillati; phylum Actinomycetota; class Actinomycetes; order Micromonosporales; family Micromonosporaceae; genus Micromonospora; species Micromonospora sp. NPDC049049. The sequence continues at coordinate 505 of NZ_JBEZEX010000008.1, forward strand.
GGGCAGACCCGTCGGCAGCGTGACGGTCGCCGCACCGTCGCTCAGGTGGGCGAGCTTCGACCACGAGCCGATGCTGATCCGTACCTGACCGCCGGTCTCGAACCCGTCAGCTGCCGTTACCGTCACGGTGGCAGTGGTCGTCTGGGCTCCGCTCGCGTACGGCTCGACAGCCACCTCGGTGGTGGTGGTGACGTCGCTGTTCGGGATTCCGCGGATGTCGTTCCACTCGCGGACGGTCAGCGGGATCACGGTGCCGTGCCGGGGACGGACGACACCTGCGTTGGCCATCGTGATCGCCTTGGCGTTCCACGTCGGAGCCTCGATGTTCTCGTGACACGCGGCCTGGTACCCACCACCGTTCGTGTACCGGTCACCCCAGAGGTAGAACTGGCCGGGGCAGGCGGTGTCGCCGGGGTTGGCCTTGAAAATGACCGGTCCCTCGTACCCCTGGTTGGCGACCCACGTCGTGCGCCCCAGAGCTGGCGCGACCAACGTCCAGTTGGCGATGTTGCTGTCCAGGAAGTCGGTGTGCTTCTCCGAGAAGATGTCCGAGCCCTGGTTGCCGGCCTCGTTCTTGGTCACCCGGTAGTACTGGTCACCGACGCGGATCGCGGTCGTGTCGATCCGCGACAGCGGGGCCGGATCTTGCCAGACCTGGGGAGAGGAGAACGTCTTGAAGTCCCGCGTCGTGGCGTACCACATCTGCGCGTTCCCCTGACCGGTGCGGTTCACGGGGTCGTTCCACAGCGACTGGGCCCAGAAAACGACGTAGGCGCCGAGCTCTTCGACCCACAGCGATTCTGGTGCGAAGGCGTTGCCCGCGTTGTCGGGCGCCACCTTCACGTGTCGCTGAGGGGTCCAGTTCACCAGATCGTGCGACTCGAACACCTCGATGTACTGAGTGTCGTTGATGGCGTACCCGCCCTGGTCGTACCAGTTCAGGTCGGTGGCGATCATGTAGAACGTGTCGCCGTCGGGGGAGCGGACGATGTGCGGATCACGAAGCCCCTGGTCGCCCAGCTGGGAGATGAGTGACGGCCGCCCTCCGGTCAGACCGGTCCAGTCCAGAGCGGTGTTTCCGTTGGAAGTGGCGAACATGATCTGCTCGCCGTCGGCGATCCCCTCTCCCTTGAAGTACCCCATGAAGTACCGCTCGTACTCCTCCGAACGCGGCATGGCGGTGATGGTCACCGGGAACGACTTCTTCTGCGAGGCCTTACCCTTGGTGATCGTCGCCGTCAGGGTGGCGGCAACGTCCGCACGGCCGAAGGCCGGGCGGCTGACCACGCCCGTCGGGGTGACGAGACCGGTGGTCGACCTCCAGGTGATAGTGGATCCGAACTCGCCCTCGGCGGCGAGGTCGAGGTTTCCGCGTACGCCGTCGGCGCCGTCAACTGTCAGATCGAAGGCGTCACGGTCGACAGCCTGCGCATCGTCGAACTCGGCCTTCACCACCACGGGGATCTCCCGCGTGGTGACCTCCTGTGCGCCCTTGCGGACAGTCGCCGTGAGCGTGGCTGTTGCGTCGGCCTGTCCCTGTGCGGGCCGGGTGATCCTGCCCGTCACCGCGACCTTGCGTGCGCTGGCGACGGCCGGCGGGGTGTTGACCTCGACGACGGACGGGTCCGAACTCGTCCAGGTGATGGCCGAGCCCGCCACGGAGCCGACCTTGGGCAGAACGAGGTCGCGTACGACCGCGCTGGTGCGGCCGAGGTCGATGGCCGCGGCGTCGGCGCGAACGCCGTCGGAGACCGTCTTCTCTGCCAGGAGGAGTGTCTCGTCGAGGCTCACGGCCCGGTCGTACACGCGGAAGTCCCGGATCGTTCCGCGGAACGAGTAGTGGCCCGATGTCTGCGAGCGACCGAGGAAGTTGCAGTTGGTCCCCGCCGCGTTCACCGACGGCGCCGTCGTCAGATTCGTCGACGTCGCGTGCAGCACACCGTCGAGGTAGACCCTGCCGGTCCAGCTCGTCCCGTCCGAGTTCAGTGACTGGGTGTAGGTGACGTGGGTCCACGCTTTTTCGAGCATGCGGACCCGGTTCTGTTGGAGGTTCGTCGGACCCACCGCGACGCGGAACCGCTGGGTGTTCGACGCGAAGATGGAGCCCTCGGCGCCGGTGTCGGCGTCACACGAGCCGGACTTACGGCCGAAACCCCACATCTGGTGTTCGCCGACGTTCGCCGGGTCGACCCACACGTCGTAGTCCACGGTGAGGTTGGACATGCCGGCGGTGATGTCGTTCGGCAGCGCCACGTATGCGCCGTCGAGGGCGCTTTCGTAGGAGTCGGGGTTGAACCTGACTCCTACGCCGGTCAGGGTCGCCTTCTCGGGATTCACGAGCGTGGCGTTCGCTGCCGCACCCGCGCTACCCGAGTTGACCAAGGTCGTCCCACTGGTCTCATCGAGGGCGAAGTGGTGCACCAGGCCTTGGGTGAGCTGCTCCTCGGCAGCGTACGAGGGCGTTGCCGCGATCGAGACCGAAAGAAGCGCACCCAGTGCCAGGACCGCGACACCTCTGCCCTTCCGACTCCGCCCGAGACGTGGTCTTGGCTGTCGCAGTCTCAATTGATCCTCCTGGGCCGGTTACGTTTGTCTCCAAACTGGACGGGCTTGTTAACGCTAACTACGGGGTGCTGCCGGGTCAACGCGATGCGTTGCGGCCCGAGCCCACGCAGGTCCGCGTCTGATGGGCCCCCGACCGCTCGGCCGGGGCCGAGTTCCTCCGCACCACCTACGAGGCCGCTGCCGACCTCGGGCACTGGGACCGCTCCGTGCTGGAGGACGACCCCCTGCGGTGGCACCGTGGCCCTGTTAGGTGAGGACCGACAACTGTGACGTTCACGAGTACGCGGACAAGGTCGATTCCGGCGTGCCGTATGGAGGACACGAGATGGTGGAAGTGACGGACGCTCCCGAGGTCGGGTCGGCACTGGCCCGCACGGCCCTGGACGAAGCCCGTGCCGCGCATCTGCTCGTCCTGGCCACCTGCCCGTTCATCGCGGGATGGATCGACCGGCATCCCGAGTACCAGGATCTGGTCTACCAGTCCCGCAGCAGGGTCAGCGACTGAACGGAGGGGCGTGGCGGTGCCCCCGCGCTGCCCTCCCGGCCCGCTGAGCGGAGGCCCGGGGGCGTGCTCACGGCATGGTGAAGTCGGCGAAATCGAAGCCCGGACTCACCACACAACTGACGAGGACGTGCTCGTCGCCCTCCGGTTTCGCGGACTGCCACTCGCCCGCCGGAACCAGGATCTGCGGGCACTCGGCACTCAGGATCGTCGGCCGACTGTCCCTACCGACTGTCAGCGCCAACGGCCCGCCCGAGTGCCAGAACCAGATCTCGTCCGACCGCACGGTGTGCCAGGCCGACGAGTCACCCGGCTCGAGCAGAAAGAGGATCGCCGTCGCGGCGGCACGGCTGCCCGGGTAGCCATCGGGCTCGAACGTGACAGCGGACCGATACGTTTCCCTGAACCAGCCGCCTTCGGGGTGCGGGCGCAGATCGAACTGTTCGGCAAGAGGCGGACGTACGGACATGATGGCCACTGTAGTGGCCCGCATTGACCTCCCACCTCTGCGCCGACCCCGGCTGAGCGGACCGACGTCACGATCGTCCTTCAGCCCGGCGCGGGTGATCTGCCTGGCCTCGCCGAACCTGACATGGGCGTTCTCGCAGGCCGCCGCCGAGTGCGCACACCGAGAGATGCACCGCCGGATCGGCTGATGACACGCTCGTGCCACGCCACCGGTCGATCCGCTGCGCCCCACGGAACGGGCACATCGGCTTCGCCGGGCGGACCGGCGCGTGGCCGAAACACTCCGCCGAAACTGGGAGTCATCCATGGACAGTTGCCCGTTTTCTCTGGACACCACCGGAAAAGATATCCACGGTGAGGCCGCGAAGCTGCGTTCGCAGGGCGCCGCTACTCAGGTGGTTCTGCCCGGCGGCGTGGTGGCGTGGTCGATCAACAGCTATGCGGTGATCAAGCAACTGCTCACCGATCCGCGGGTGACGAAGAGCGCCCGCAACCACTGGCCGGCGTTCATCAACGGCGAGATCCCGCCGGACTGGGAAATGATCAGCTGGATCGCGATGGACAACATGGTCACCGCGTACGGCAAGGACCATGTGCGGCTGCGCAAGCTGGTCGGCAAGGCGTTCACCCCACGGCGTACGGAGGCCATCCGGCCGTGGATTGCCAAGATCACTGAGGAGCTTCTCGACGGTCTGGCCGCCGCCGCCCCCGGTGAGGTGGTGGACCTGCGTGAGCGGTTCGCGTACCCGTTGCCGGCCCGCCTGGTCGCCGACCTCATCGGCATGTCCGAGGAGGCTCGCGCCAAGACGGCGAAGGTGATCGACATGATGGTCGACACCACCGTCACCCCGGAGCAGGCGCAGGCCGTGCTGGCCGGGTGGCGCGGCGCGATGGCCGATCTCATCGCCACCAAGCGGGAGAACCCGGGTGAGGACATCACCAGCGACCTCATCGCCGCGCGTGACGAGGACGGTTCCCGGCTCAGCGAGGAGGAGTTGACGGACACCATCTTCGCCATCCTCGGCGCCGGCTCCGAGACCACCATCAACTTCTTCGACAACGCCATCACGGCCCTGCTCAGCAACCCGGAGCAGCGGGATCTCGTGCTGTCCGGCGAGGCCACCTGGAACGACGTCATCGACGAGACGCTGCGGGTCGAGTCCCCGCTGGCGCACCTGCCGCTGCGGTACGCCGTCGAGGACATCGAGCTGGACGGCGTGACGATCCCGCAGGGCGATCCCATCCTGATCAACTACAGCGCCGTGGGTCGCGACCCCGCCCTGCACGGCGACGACTCCGACCGCTTCGACCTGAAGCGCGCCGACAAGGAACACCTCTCCTTCGGCCACGGACCGCACTACTGCCTCGGCGCCGGGGTGGCCCGGGCGGTCGCGACCACCGGCCTCTCTTCGCTGTTCGAGCGCTTTCCCGACATCGCGCTGGCGGTGCCGGTCGCCGACCTGCAGCCGTTGCCCACCTTCATCATGAACGGCCACCGGACGCTGCCGGTCCGGCTGACCGCCCCCGTGCCCGCCGCCTGACATCCACCGACGACCTCAGGGAGCCGCCGTGCTGACCACCACCGACACACCCAGGCGCGAGGAGATCGTCGCGCGCGTCACGGACCTCGCCCCGCTGCTGCGCAAGAACGGCGTACAGGCCGAGCGGGACCGCCGACTGCCCGACGAAACGATCGAGGCCCTGGCCGACGCCGGGGTCTTCAAGCTGCGGGTGCCAAAGCGGTTCGGCGGCTACGAGGCCGACACCCGCACGCTCGCCGACGTCGCGACCGCGCTCGGCCGGGCCGACGGTGCCACCGCGTGGACCGCCTCGGTCTACTGGATTCCGACGTGGATGGCCGGCCTGTTCCCCGAGGCGGTGCAGGAGGAGGTCTTCTCCACGCCGAACGTGCGGATCTGCGGCACCCTGAGCCCGTCCGCCATGGCGGTCCCGGCCGATGGCGGCATCGTCGTCAACGGCAAGTGGGGCTTCATCAGCGGCGCTTTGCACAGCCACTGGCAGGAGATCATCGCGGTGCTGGTCGGCGGCGAGGGTCCGCCGATGCCGGTGATGGCGCTGGTGCCGACGTCCGAGTTGCAGATCGTCGACGACTGGCACACGTCCGGCCTGCGCGGCACGGGCAGCGTCAGCACTGTCGCCCAGGACCTGTTCGTGCCGGCGGAGCGGTTCCTGCCGCTGCCGGTGGCGCTCCAGGGCCGGACCGGACCGGACGCGGCCGGCGCGCCCGCCATGTACCGGGCGCCGCTGCTGCCGGTCGCCTCCGCGTCGTCGGTGGGCACCGTGCTGGGCCTGGCCCGCGCGGCCGGTGAGACGTTCCTCGAGCGGCTGCCCGAGCGCAAGATCACCTACACGGGGTACGAGAAGCAGGCCGAGGCGCCGCTGACCCATCGCCAGGTGGCCGAGGCGGAGCTGAAGACCGACGAGGCCGAGTTCCACGTACACCGCCTCACCGCGCAGGTCGACGACAAGTCGGCCGGCGGCCAGCCGTGGAGCCTGGCGGAGCGCGCCCGTGCCCGGGCCGACCTGGGAGCCGCGTGCCGCCTGGCGAGGGAGGCGGTCGGCATTCTCGCCGGCGCCAGCGGCGGCTCCTCGCTCTACGACGACGTGCCCATGCAGCGCATCGCCCGCGATGTGCAGGCGGTCAACCTGCACGCGCTGATGAACCCGGACACCAACACCGAGCTGTACGGCCGGATCCTGTGCGGCCTCGAACCCGACACCCTCTATCTCTGAGCCGCCGAGAAAGGACACCAGAATGACCACGAGCACCTTCAACGCCGAGGCTCAGGCCGCCGTGGCCGCGGTACCGCGGCACATCGTCACCGCGTGGGCGGAGCACGACGCCGACGCGTTCGCCCGCACGTTCACCGAGGACGCGACCATGATCCTGCCCGGGGTCTTCTGCCGTGGCCGGGACAAGATTCGCGGATACATGGAGCAGGCGTTCCAGGGCCAGCTCAAGGGCACCCGGGTCACCGGCACGCCGGTCGACGCCCGCCTCATCGCGCCCGGCGTCGCGGTGCTGACGACCGAGGGCGGTGTCCTGGAGCCCGGCGCCGAGGACGTGTCGCCGGCCCGGGCCATCCGGGCGTCCTGGATCCTCGTCGAGCGCGACGGTGAGTGGTTGCTGGCGGCTTACCAGAACAGCCCGCGCGGCGAGTCGTGAGCAACCAGGCCAGGAAGGGGCAGCCGTGAGCGCACAGGTGGGAGAGCGTGCCGTCGTTCTCGGCGGCAGCATGGCGGGCCTGCTCGCGGCGCGGGTGCTGGCCGACGCGTACGCCGAGGTGGTCATCGTCGACCGCGACCGGCTCACCGGCGTCTCCACGGCCCGACGTGGCGTGTCACAGGGCCGGCACGTGCACGGTCTGCTCGCCCGGGGCCAGCAGATCCTCGACGAGCTGTTTCCCGGTTTCACAGCGGAAGCGGTGGCCGCCGGGGTGCCGACCGGCGACCTGGGCGAGCTGCGGTGGTTCTTCAACGGACGCCCGCTGGCGCCGGCCAGTACCGGGCTGACCTGCGTGTCGGCCGCCCGTCCCGTGCTGGAGCAGCTGGTGCGCCAACGGGTGGCCGAGCTTCCGGCCGTACGCTTCGCCGAAGAGCGCGACATCGTCGGGCTGACCACCACCCCGGACCGTCGGCGGGTCACCGGGGCGCGGGTGCAGGGGCGCGACGGCGCGGCCGAGGAGACGATCACCGCGGACCTGGTGGTCGACGCCACCGGTCGCGGGTCGCGCACCCCGGTCTGGCTGGAGGAACTGGGGTACAGCCGGCCGGACGAGGACCGGATCCGGATCGACCTGACCTATACGACGCGCCTCTATCGGCTGGCCTCGGACGACGTTCTGAAGGGCGACCTGTCGATCAACCCGGTGTCGACGCCGTCGCACCCCCGTGGCGCCTTCCTGTCCCGTATCGACGGCGGCCGGTGCATCGTCTCTCTGACCGGGGTGCTCGGCGACAGCGCGCCGGCCGACCCGGCCGGATTCCTGGAGTTCGTCAAGTCGCTGCCGGTTCCGGACATCTACCAGGCCATCCAGGACGCCGAGCCGCTGGACGAGCCCGTGTCCCTGCGGTACCCGGCCAGCGTCCGTCGCCACTACGAGCGGTTGTCCCGGCTGCCGGACGGCTTCCTGGTCCTCGGCGACGCGGCGTGCAGCTTCAACCCGGTCTACGGCCAGGGCATGACAGTGGCGGCGTTGGAGGCGCTGACCCTGCGCGACCACCTGGCCGGCGGCACGGCACCCCGGCCGACCGACTTCCAACAGGCCGTGTCCGCGGTCACCGACGTGCCCTGGGAGATCTCGGCGGGTGGTGACCTGAGCTTCCCGCAGGTGCGGGGCCCCCGACCGTTCAAGGTGCGGATGGCGAACGCGTACATGGCCAAGATGCAGGCGGCCGCGACCCGCGACCCGCAGGTGACGCGGACCTTCATGCGGGTGGCGGGGCTCGTCGAGCCGCCACAGGCCCTGATGCGACCCGCGATGATGTTCCGGGTGCTGACCCGCAGCCGCCGTCCGGCACCGGAGGTGCCGGCGTGGCAGCCCGACGCCGTCGGCACCGCCTCGGAGGTGTGATCCAAGAAATTCGGTGCCCCGGCCCTTTCGGGCCGGGGCACCGACGGGTCCGGGCCCGGCGTCAGCCGGCGAGCACGCCGCGCTTGCGCAGCAGCGGGAGCACGCCCTCCCCGACGACGTAGGCCTCTTCGAGGTGCGGCTGCGCCGACAGGATCAGGTGGTCCAGGCCGAGCCGGTGGTATTCCTCGATCCGGTCCGCCACGTCCTCGTGGCTGCCCACCAGCGCGGTGCCCACGCCGGGACGGACCAGGCCGTACCCGGCCCAGACGTTCGGGTAGACCTCCAGGTCGTCGGTACGCCCACCGTGCAGCGCCGCCATTCGCTGCTGCCCCTGCGACTCGGTGGATCGGAAGCGCTGCTGCGCCTGCCGGATCCGCGCCGGGTCCATGCCGTCGACCAGTTGCCGCGCCACCTGCCAGGCCTGCGCGGAGGTGTCCCGGGCGATGACGTGGAAGCGGGTGCCGAAGCTCAGCGTGCGTCCGTGCGCGTCGGCGAGTTCGCGGGCCCGGCCCATCGCCTCCGCCATGGCCGCCGGTGGCTCGCCCCAGGCCAGCAGCACGTCGGCGTGCGCGGCGGCCACCTCCCGGGCCGCGTCGGAGGAGCCGCCGACGAAGATCTCCGGAGCGACCGGGTACGGCCTGGTGAGCAGGCCCGCGCGGATGCGGTAGTGCGTGCCGGTGTGGTCGAAACGCTCACCGGTCCAGGCTCGGCGGAACACGTCGAGGAACTCGCCGGTGCGGGCGTACCGTTCGTCGTGCGACAACCAGTCGCCGTAGCGCCGCTGCTCGTCGGCGTCGCCGCCGGTGACCACGTTGAGCTGGAGGCGGCCGCCGGAGAGACGTTGAAGGGTCGCCGCCGACTGCGCGGCCAGCACCGGCGAGATGAGCCCGGGGCGCATCGCCACCATGAAGCGGATCCGCCGGGTGTCCGCGGCGAGCGCGGCCGACACCAGCCACGGGTCCTCGCAGAACATGCCGAACGGCACGAGCATTCCGGTGAACCCGAATCGGTCCGCCGCGAGGGCGACCTGACGCAGGTAGTCCGGGTCGACGTCGCGGCGCGCGCCGGGCGGTGGCGGGCCGGAGGAGGGCTGGGCCACCTCGCGTCCGTCCCCGTGCGTGGGCAGGAACCAGTGCAGCTGCAACGACATGTGTCGTCCTCTCGATTCGGCGGTGAGCGCCGGCGGTCAGCTCAGCAGCAGGGCCGCGAGCACGTCGTGCGGTGGCACGGAGGTGACCCGGTGGGCGTCCAGCCACAGCGCCCGCCGGTAGCGCAAGTGCAGGCCGAACTCCCAGGTCATGGCGATGCCACCGCAGACCTGCAGGGCCACCTCGCAGGCCAGCACGGCCGCGCGCGGACCAGCCACGGCGGCACAGGCCACCGCCTCGGCGGCGCCGTCGCCGTTCAGCGTCACCGCCGCCCGGTAGGCCAGCGACCGTGCGGTCTCGATCTCCGCGTACGCCTCGGCCAGCTGGTGTGCCACCGCCTGGAACGACCCGATCGGCTGGCCGAACTGAGTCCGGGTTCCGGCGTACCGCACGGCTTCGGCCAGTGCGCCGTCCGCGACACCCACCGCCTCGCAGGCCAGCAGCATGGCGCTTCGTAACCGCAGCGCGGGCAGCAGCTCGGCGGTGCGGCTGGGGTCGGCGAGCAGTCGGGCGGGCGCGTGCAGCAACCGGACGGTGGCGTACCGGCGCAGTGGATCGATGTCGTCCCGCTCGGCGATGGAGACCTCCGAGGGCGCGACGCCGAACAGCGCCACCCCCTGGCGGGTAGTGGCGGCCACCACCAGTTCCGTGGCCAGGTGCGCGTCGACCACGCCGGGTGCGCTTCCGCTGATCCGCCAGTCCGGCGTATCGTGCGCGGCGCATGTGTCCGAGGAATCGACCAGCGCGGCCGGTCCGGGTAGCGGCAGCCCCGCCGACTGGTACACCGGCAGAGCCGTTCCGGCCGTGCCGACCCAGGGTTGGGGGAGCAGCGCCCGCCCGCTCTCCTCGGCGAGCAGGGCGAGATCCACCGGTCCGAGGTCCGCGTCCAGCCAGCCCTGTCGGTCCAGCGCGGCCCAGTCCTCCGGATCGAGGAGGCCGTGATCCGCTGTCGCGGCGAGCCGGGACGGTGGGAAACGCTCGCTCAGGTGGCGTCGGGCCGCGTCGGCCAGGTCCCGCTGTTCGGTGGTGGTGGCGAAGTCCATGATGCGCTCTCCTAACGGTGCCGAGGCAGGCCGAGAACACGTTCGGCGACGATCCCGCGCAGGATCTCGGAGGTGCCGCCCTCGACGGTGTTCGCGCGGCTGCGCAGCTGCGCCCGCCGCCAGTACGCCGCCCACTGCCCGGCGTGTCCGACGGTGTCGCCCTGCACCAACCGCAGTCCCAGCCGGCACATCTGCTGGTGGGTCTGCGACCAGCGCAGCTTGAGCACCGAGCTCTCCGGGCCGGGCTCCCCGCCCCGTTCGAGCTGCGCGAGCGCGCGGTAACCGGTGAAGCGCAACCCCTGAAGCCGCACGTGCAGATCGGCGATCTCCCGGCGCACGGCCTGGTCGGCGGTGGCACCGACGGCGTGCGCGGTACGGGTCAGCCGGTCCAGTTGCACCGCCAGGCGAGCGGTGAGCGTGATGCCGAAGGTGCCGCGTTCGTGCGAGAGCGTCGTGAGCGCGACCTTCCAGCCTTCGCCGCGCGCACCCACCACGCTGTCCTCGGGCAGTTCCACGCCGGTCAGCACGATCTCGCTGAAGTCGGTGTCACCGGAGATCTGGCGCAGCGGGCGCACCTCGACGCCGGGGGCGCGCATGTCGAGCAGGAAACAGGTCAGGCCGCGATGCTTGGGGGCGTCGGGTTCGGTGCGGGCCAGCAGGAGACAGCGGTCGGCGAGATGGGCGTACGACGACCACACCTTCTCGCCGGTGACCGTCCACCCGTGCGCGGTCCGCTCCGCCCGGGTGCGCACCGAGGCCAGGTCCGAGCCAGCCTCCGGTTCCGAGAAACCCTGGCAGAAGATGATGTCGCCGGACAGGATCCCCGGGAGGTTGACGGCCTTCTGGGCCGCGGTGCCGTACCGGATCAGCGTGGGACCGACCATGTGCAGGCCGATGACGTTGAGGTGGTCCGGGGCGCCGGCCAGCGTGCTCTCCTCGGCGTGGATCGCCTGGTACAGCGGTGGCAGGCCCCGCCCGCCGTGCTCCCGCGGCCACGTCAGACCGGCGTACCCGGCCTTGCCGAGGGTGGCGCTCCACTGCCGCATCTCCGGCTCCGGCCACGGCTGTGGCGGACCCGCGGAGGGGGCCGGCACATGCGCACGCAACCAGGCGCGCAGCTCGGCCCGGAATTCGCCTTCTTCGTCGCTGTCGTCCAGCCGCATAGAGGCACGCTAATGCCCACGATGGTTGGCGTCGCTATTTGTCGGCGCATTCCGCAACGTGCGAGAAGAACGGGCTCCGGAAATTCGAAGCGGCAATTTTGAAGATGCGCCAGTACGGGCCGGGCAGCGACGATGGCGTCGGATACGGACCCGGGGAGGCACTCGTGCACGTCATCGTCGATTTCGACCAGTGTGACGGCAACGGCCTGTGCGCCGACGCCGCCCCGGAGGTGTTCGAGTTGGGCGAGGACGACGTGCTCCGGGTCCGCGCGGAGCACCCGGCGCCCGCTCTGTGGCCGGCGACGGAGATCGCGGCCCGGGGCTGCCCCAAGCTCGCCATCACGCTGCGGACCGACGCGTGATCGCGTCCGGTGAGCGGCTGCCGGTCATGGTCGCGGCCACCCGTACGCCGATCGGGCGGCGGGGTGGCGCGCTGGCCGGTCTCAAGGCGGTGGAACTGCTGCGGCACGTGCTGCTGGCGGTGTTGGACGAGACCGGCACCGACCCGTCCGACGTGGAACAGATCATCGGCGGGTGCGTCACGCAGTCCGGCGAGCAGAGCCTCAACGTCACCCGCAACGCCTGGCTCAGCACCGGGCACGACCCGGCTGTCGGCTGCACCACTGTGGACGTTTCCTGCGGGTCGGCCCACCAGGCCAATCACCTGGTGGCCGCGCTGATCGCGGCCGGGGAGATCGACGTCGGCATCGCCTGCGGCGTCGAGTCGATGAGCCGGGTGCCGGTCGGCACAAACCTCTACCAGGGCCCCGGGCACTACAAGACAGCCGACTATCCGTGGGACGACCCGCCCCAGGCGCAGTTCGGTGGCGCGGAGCGGATCGCCCGGCGCGAGGGCATCACCCGCGCCGACGCCGACGCGTACGGGTTGGCGTCCCAGCGGCGGGCCGCCGCGGCCTGGGCCGATGGCCGGTTCACCGCGGAGGTGACGCCGGTGCGCGCGCCCGTGCTCAACGGCGACGGCAGCCCCACCGGTGCGTTCCGTCTGGTCGAGCGCGACGAAGGGCTGCGCCCGACGACCGCCGCAGGGCTGGCCGCGCTGGCGCCGACCATCGAGGGAGGGGTGCACACCGCCGGGACCACGTCGCAGATCTCCGACGGCGCCTCGGCGGTGTTGTGGATGTCCCAGGGGCGGGCCCGCGCCGCCGGCCTGCGCCCGCGGGCGCGGATCAGCCACCAGGTGGTCACCGGCGCTGACCCGTACTACCTGCTGGATGGTCCGGTCGCCGCCACCGGTCGGCTGCTCGCCCGGGCCGGGCGCAAGATCAACGACATCGACCTGTACGAGGTCAACGAGGCGTTCGCCGGCGTCGTGCTCACCTGGCAGGCGGCGTACGGTGCGGACCCGGAACGCGTCAACCCGAACGGCGGCGCGATAGCCCTCGGCCACCCGCTCGGTTCCACTGGCACCCGGCTGCTGGTGACCGCACTGCACGAACTGGAGCGCTCCGGCCGGGAATCGGCGCTGATCACCATGTGCTGCGGGGGCTCCCTCGGCACCGCCTCACTGCTGCAGCGGCTCTGACATGCGGGCCGAGGACTTCTACGCCGAAGCGCGGACCGACCTGTCCGGGCCGCTGCACGGCGTCCGCGTGCTCGACGTGACGAAGGTGTGGTCCGGGCCGCTGGCCACCTGCGTCCTGGCCGACCTCGGCGCGGACGTGATCCGGGTGGAACTGGCACACGGCCGCGACGGCGAGGTGCCCCCGGTGATCCCGGGCACCTCGCTGTCCTGGTTCCGCCAGACGGTGCACCGCAACAAGCGCAGCCTCGGCCTCGACCTGCGTACGCCCGAGGGTCGCGCCGAGTTCCTGCGGCTGGTCGAGGTGGCCGACGTGGTGGTCGAGAACTACCGACCGGGCACGCTCGCCAGGTGGGGCGCCGGATACGCCGACTGCCGTGCCGTCCGCCCGGACGTGGTGTTCGTGTCCGTCTCCGGGTGGGGCCAGTACGGTCCCGGCCGGGACCGACCCGCGTACGACCCGGTGGTGCAGGCGGCCGGCGGCTGGATGGCGCTCAACGGGCCGGTCGACGGCGATCCGGTGCGCGCGCCCACCTTCATCGCCGACGAGCTGGCCGGGCTGCACGCCGCGATCGGGGCTCTTGCCGCGCTCGCCCATCGGGACCGGTTCGGCGAGGGTCAGCACGTCGACGTGTCCATGCTGGACGCTCTGCTGTTCGGTAGCAGCGGCCTGCCGACCCTCGCCGCCGCCGGGGCCCCACCCGGCAGGCACGGCAACGAGACCCCGTTCGCGGTGCCGTCGAACGTCTACGCGTGCGCCGACGGGCATCTCTACCTCGTCGTCGCGCTGAACAAGCACTGGCGGGTACTGGCCCGCACGATCGGCCGCCCCGAACTGGCTGACGCCGACGGGTTCCGGGCCGGCGACCAGCGGATCGCCAACCGCGACGCGGTCAACCTCGTCGTGGCCGGCTGGTGCGCGGGACGCCCGGTCACCGAGGCGGTCGACGTGCTGACCGGCGCCGGGCTGGTGGCCGCTCCGGTCCGGACGCTGAGCGAGTCGGTCGCCGACCCGCACGTACGGGCCCGCGGGATGCTCCAGGACACCGTGCTGAGCGACGGAACCACAGCGCCGCTCGTCGGCCCGGCGGTGAAATTCTCGCGTACCCCGACCCGGATCCGCCGGTCCGCACCGGCGCCCGGCGCCGACTCGGCGGAGATCCGCAACGAGCTGAAAAGCGATGTCGCAACGTGAGAGAAGGGACCCCGGCCGGTCGGCCGATAAAGTAGGCGAGTAGCGATCTCCACCATTTAAGGCCAATTCATCAATGCGGCTGTTAATGGTTCGCGCGCAAATGACGACGGAGGCGAAATGGCCGAACAGCACCGGGCTCTGATCACCGGGGCGTCGCGCGGCATCGGCCGGGCGGTGGCCTTGCGACTGGCCCGCGAGGGGTACGCCGTCGCCGGCTGTCACCACACCGGCGACGACGCCGCCCGGCGTACCGAGGAGGACGTCCGGGTGCTCGGCGTGCCGTGCTACTTCGCGCGCTGCGACGTGGCGGACCCCGCCGCCGTCGAGGACTTCGTGCGCGCCGCCGAAGACCATCTCGGCACGTTCGACCTCGTCGTCAACAACGCCGGCATCACCCGCGACGCGCCCCTGGTGCTGGCCCCCGCTGACGACTGGGACGCCGTGCTGGCCACCAACCTCACCGGAACCCGCAACGTCTGCCGGGCCATGGCGTTCCGCTTCATGAAGCAGCGCAGCGGTGCCATCGTCAACATGTCGTCAGTGGCCGGGGTCTACGGCAACGTCGGCCAGACGGCCTACGCCGCGAGCAAGGCCGGCATCATCGGGTTCAGCAAGTCGCTGGCCAAGGAGGTGGCCCGGCACGGCGTACGGGTCAACGTGGTGGCGCCCGGCTTCATCGAGACCGAAATGACCGACGCGCTCCCGGACCGGCTCCGCGAGCAGGCGCTGGGCCAGATTCCCGTACGCCGGTTCGGCCGGGCCGACGAGGTCGCCGAAATGGTCGCCTTCCTGCTCAGCGAGCGCGCCTCCTACGTCACCGGCCAGGTGTTCCAGGTGGACGGGGGGATCACGCTGTGACCCGGGCGGTGGCATCCCCGTTGTGTGACGCCGACCTGGTGCGCCTGGACTCCTCCGGGGCGGCCTTCGCCGTGCGTGTTCCCGTGCGCGGCGACGATCCGTACCTGCGGGGCCACTTTCCCGACCTGGCGGTGTTTCCCGGGGTCTTCGTCGTGGAGGCGCTGTGCCGGGCGATGGCCGGAGCCGCCGGGGACCGCCCGCCCGAGCTGGTCGAGCTGCGCTCGGTGCGGTTTCTCGCGCCGCTGCTCGACGGTGACACGCTCACGCTCACGGTGCGGGCCGAGGAGTCGCCCGGTGGTTGGGACGTGCGCGCGGTGGCGTACCGCGCCGACGGCACCACCACGGCCAAGCTGCGCGCCCTCTTCGCCGCCGCCGGAGTCGGCGATGGGTGAGCACAACGAGATCCGGGCGGTGCTCCCGCAACGTCATCCGATGCTCCTGGTGGACCGGGTGCTCGCGCTGGAGCCGGGACGCTTCATCCGGACGGTCAAGCTGGTCAGCGCGACCGAGCCCTGCTACGCCGACCTGCCGGAGAGCGCCGAGCCGTGGCGGTTCGCGTACCCGCGGTCGCTGTTGATCGAGTCGTTCGGCCAGAGCGCCGCCCTGCTCTGGCTGGGGGGCAGCCGACCGCCGGACGACGACGGCGTGCTGATGTTCGCCGGCGCCCGGGACTGGCACTTCGCCGGCTCGGCATACCCCGGTGACGTCCTCCGGCACGAGGTCCACCTCGACTCCGTGGTCGCCGACACCGCGTTCGCCCACGGCGAGACCTGGATCGGCGATCGCCGGGTGGCCACCGTGGGCACCCTCATCGCCACCCGCCGCCCCGTCGCCCGGCCGGCGGTCCCGCCGTCCGGCGTTGCCCACCCTCATCCAATGGTTTCGGTCAGCACGGAAGGACAGCGATGACGATCAAGGAACAGCAGCTGGAGGAGCTTCGCGAGATCGTCGCGGAGGTGCTGGAGGTCGAGCCGGAGGAGCTCACCGACACCGGCGACTTCATGGACGAGTACGAGGCGGACTCGCTGCGTGCCATCGAGATCCTGGCCCGTATCGACAAGCAGTTCAAGGTGGAGATTCCGCAGGCGGAGCTTCCCGAACTGCGCAACCTGAAGGCCGTGCACGCCGCCCTGACCCGGCACGCCACCGGCCGGGACTGAGCCGTGGTCCGCGTCGCGGTGACCGGGCTCGGTCCGGTATCGAGCATCGGGGTCGGCGTGTCGGCGTTCGCCGACTCGCTGCGCTCCGGGCGATCCGGCATATCCCGGATCACCAGCTTCGACACCTCCGGGTTTCCGTTCGTGAAGGCAGGTGAGGTGCACGGGTTCCGGCCCGGTGAGCACCTGTCCAGGCTGGACCCGTCCCGGTGGGGCCGGTCCAGCCTGTTCGCGGCCACCGCGGCGCGGCTCGCGGCCGCCGACGGCGGTCTCGACCCGGACCGGATCGACGCCGGACGCGCGCACGCGGTGATCGGCACCACCAGCGGCGAGTCGCAGGTGCTGGAGGCGCTGACCGCCCAGATCCTCGCCGACGGGTTCGCCGGCCAGGACCCGACCCTGCTGGCGCAGCTACCGGCGAACCGGCTCGCGCACGCGGTGAGCGAGGAACTCGGCCTCGCCGGTGAGTCGCTCACCCTGGCCACGGCCTGCTCCGCCAGCAACTACGCGATCGGGTACGGCTACGACCTGCTCGTCGCCGGTGAGGCCGACGTGGTGTTCGCCGGCGGTGCCGACGCGGTGTGCCGGTGGGCGCACGCCGGCTTCTTCAGGCTGGGCGCGCTCACCGAGCACGCGTGCGCGCCGTTCGACCGGGACCGCTCCGGCATCCTCACCGGCGAGGGCGGGGCCGTGCTGATGCTGGAGACGTTCGAGCACGCCCGCGCCCGCGGCGCGCGGATCTATGCCGAGCTGCTGGGGTACGGGCGCAACTGCGACGCGCACCATCCGGTGGCACCGCACACACCCAGCATCGCGGACTGCATCCGGCTGGCGCACCGCAACGCCGGGGTGAAACCCGAGGACGTCGACTACATCTGCGCGCACGGCACCGGCACACCCGCCAACGACCTGGTGGAGGGCGCGGCGATCCTGGAGGTCTTCGGGCCCGAGCCGCCGCCGGTGAGCTCGATCAAGTCGATGATCGGACACACGATGGGCGCGGCGAGCGGGTTCGGCGCCATCGCCGGGGTGCTGGCGATCGACAGGGGTTTCCTGCCGCCCACAGTGAACTGGGAGCACCCCGACGAGGGGCTGCCGGGTCTCGACCCCGTGCCGAACGTGGCCCGCGACGCCACAGTTCGCGTGGTGCAGAACGACGGGTTCGCCTTCGGCGGCAACAACGCCATCGTGATGCTGGGAGCGGTGGCATGACCGGCGTGAGCGTGTTCGGCTGGTCCGCGCTCACCTCGGCCGGCACGGCCACGTCCGCGGCCACCGCGTCGCTGCCGCGCCCCGACGCCCCGGTCGCCCCCGGCACCGGTGGCCTGTTCACCGAGTCGCTTCCGTCGCCGCGCGGACACGTCGTGCCGGGCTTCGACATCCGGGCCCGGCTCGGCCGCAAGGGGACCAGCACGTACGACCGGGCCACCGGGCTGGCGGTGGTCTGTTGCGAGGACGCTCTCGGCGCGGCCGAACTGTCCGCCGACGCCGACCGCGGTCGCGTCGGTGTGGTGCTCGGCACGACGATCGGCAGTTTCCGGTCCACCAGCGACTTCAGTCGCGAGACGCTGGTGCAGGAGAAGCCGTACCTGGTGAACCCGATGCTGTTCCCGAACACCGTGATGAACGGCGCGGCCGGCCAGGTCGCCATCCGGCACGGCCTGCGCGGTGTCAACGCCACCGTCGCGGGTGGCGCGCTCGGATTCCTCAACGCCGTCCGGTACGCCGAGATGGTGCTCGCCGGCGGATACGCCGACGTGATGCTCGCCGGTGCCGTCGAGGAGTTCTCCGCACACCGGGCGTGGGCCGCCCACCTCACCGGTACGACGGCCGAGGTGCCGCTCGGCGAGGCGGCCGCCGTGTTCGTCCTGTCCGCGCCCCAGCCACCGGCCTGGGTCGGCGCCGCGCCGGTCGCCGACCTCGTCACCGCCACCGGGTTCGGTCCGGGCGGCACCGGGGCGCGCGCACTCCTGGCCTGCGCCCGGCGCGCCCTGGACCGGGCCGGCGTCGCACCCTCCGACGTCACCGCGGTCCTCACCGGCGAGGCGGACGAGGCGGGTCAGGACGAGTACCTCGCGGTCGCCGGGCTGCTCCGCCACCGACCTCGCCGGGTAGCGGCGAAGAGGCTGCTGGGGGAGTGCGACGCGGCCTCGTCCGCCGCCGCGCTCGCGGTCTGGCTGGCCGACCCGGAGCCGGCCGGTCCGGCCCTGCTGACCGCCCGCAACGCCGACGGCGCGGTGGCCGTAGCTGTCGTGAGGAGGTGCGCCGATGCCGGCACTGGTGACCGGTAGCGCCGTCCGTACCTGCCTGGGCGACGGCCAGCGGACGTTCGCGGCGCTGCTCAGCGGCGCCTGCGGCGCGGCACCGTTGCGGCACCCCGGCCGGGCGCTTCTGAACGTCTCGCACGGCTACCACGCCGCCGGCGCGGCACCGTTCGGCGCCGCCCGGATGTTGTCGGCGTGCGTGGCCGAGGCGGTGGCCGCGTCCGGGCTGGACGCCGGCCGTCGCCGGGTCACCGCCCTGGTGGGTACCGGGCTGCGGGAACTCGGCGCGGTCGAGGAGTTCGCCCTCAGCGGGGTCCGTCCGCCGCGCTCGAAGCTGCACTTCGCCGAGGCGGTGCGCCGCGTGCTGCCGGGCGTCACCGACGTCATCACGGTGTCCAACGCGTGCAGCGCGGGTGGGCACGTCCTCGCACTGGCCGAGGACATGCTGGCCCTGGGCGACGCCGACGCCGTCGTGGTCGCCGCCGCCGACACCATGACACGCTCCATGCTGGCGATGATTGGGCGGGTGAGCGATCCGCCCACCACGCGGGTCCGCCCGTTCGACCGGGACCGCACCGGTGTGCTGCTCGGCGACGGTGCGGCGGCGCTGGTCGTGGAACCGGCGGACGTCTCCCGACCGGCGCTCGCGCGGGTCGCCGGCACCGGCCTGTCCTGCGATGCCCGGCACGAGACCGCGCCCGACGTGGACGGCATCTGCCGCGCCATGCGCGACGCGTACGCCCGGGCGGGGCGGGAGCCGTCGGAGACCGATCTGGTGATCGCGCACGGCACCGGCACCGCGCTCAACGATCCGGCCGAGTGCCGGGCACTGCGGGCCGTGGTCGACGCCGCGGGCGGCTCGCCGTTGATCACCGCGGTCAAGGGCGCGGTGGGGCACACCTCCGGTGCCGCGGCGCTCGTCAACGTCGACGTGGCGATCCGCTGCCTGGAGACCGGGCTGGTGCCGCCGGTGGCCGGCCTGCGTACGGTCCTGGACGAGGGTGCCGGACTGCGGTTCGTCGTGGGCGACTTCGTCGGGTCGCGGCCCCGGCTGGTGCAGGTGAACGCCTTCGGGTTCGGCGGCGTCAACGCGGTCTCCCTGCTGGAGGCGTCGTGACCACCGCCATCTACGCGACCGGTTGGAGCCTCCACCTGCCCGGTGCCGACCTGAGCGCCGCAGGAGTGGGGGAGTGGGCGCGCGCGGAGGCCGCCACCGCCGACCGGGCGGCCACGCTGCTGGGTCGCAAGGGCCTGCTCTCCAAGGACCCCGCGACGCGGCTCGCGCTCTGCGCCGTGCACCGGGCGCTGGGGTTGACCCCGGGCCGTCACCCGCTGCCGACGCCGCTGCCCGCAA
Organism: Micromonospora sp. NPDC049049; assembly: GCF_040649115.1. Classification (NCBI taxonomy): domain Bacteria; kingdom Bacillati; phylum Actinomycetota; class Actinomycetes; order Micromonosporales; family Micromonosporaceae; genus Micromonospora; species Micromonospora sp. NPDC049049. The sequence goes on from NZ_JBEZEX010000008.1 coordinate 20,357, forward strand.
CCGCGGTGGTGGCGTGCAGCAATCTGGGCAACGTCGAGACCGTGGCCCGGGTGGCCCGGACGGTCACCGAGGAGGGCGGGCGCGCGGTCAGTGTGCTCGACGCGCCGGGCGTGTCCAGCAACGTGGTGTCCAGCGCGGTGGCGCTGTGGTTCGGCTTCGGCGGCCCGAATCTGATGATCTGCTCCGGCGCCCGGTCCGGGCGGGCCGGCCTGCGCACCGCCGCGCTGCTGCTGGCGGCGGGCCGTGCCGACCGGGTGGTCCTGGTCGGCGTGGAGCCGGCCGACGAGATCGCGTCGGCGCTGCACGCCGGTGCCCCGCCGTTGCGCGCGGGTGCCGCCTGCGTCGTGCTCACCGCGCGCCCGGGTCCCCTCGCCGTCCACTCGCGACAGCCCCTGCCCGCGGCCGAGCCGTTGCCGTCGGGCCCGGTTGACGACTGGGGTGACTCCTACGGCGCACGCGACATCGTCGCCCTCGCCCTGGCCGCGCACCTGGTGGCCGACGAGGGACACGGCGCACTGGCCGTGGGCGATCCCGGCGACACACCGTTCGCCGTTCTCGGCGGTGCGTCGTGACCGTCCCCGTGCACGTGCTCAACGAGGGTGATCCGGGCGCCCCGCTCGTGGCGTTCGCGCACGGGCTGGAGGACACCTGGCAGAGCTGGCGACCTCTCGCCGAGTGGCTCGGCCCGCGCCGGCGCCTGGTCGCCCTGGACCTCCCGTGGCGAGCCGGCAACGACTACCGGTGGCGGCACCGGTCGCCCGCTGACTGGCTGCGCTCGGGCCTGGCCGCGTTGCCCCGGACCCCGGACGTGCTGGTGGCGCACTCGTTCGGCGGTAACGCGGCACTCCAGCTGCTCTGCGCCGACGAACCCCTCGCCGGGCGGACCGTCGCGCTGATCTGCCCCCTGTACCGACCTCCCGGAGGGCCGGTCACCTGGGCACTGTTCGACCGTTCCCGGGAGACGTTCGTGCAGCACATCCACGACGGCCTGCGCGCCCGGATGGGCAGCCGGGCGGCCCGCATCGACGCCGGGCTGTTGGCGGCGATGACGGACCTGGCGATCGAGCGGGTGGGCCCGGCCGGGTTCCTCACCGTTTTCGAGCAGTACCTGGCGACCGCCGATCTGTCACTCGAGGCGGTGGGCAGGCCGGTCGCGGTGCTCGCCGGCGGCGCGGATCCCACGCTGACCCCGAAGGCGGCGGAGGTGCTCGCCGCCGGCATGCCGGGCGGCCTCCTGCACCTGCGCGACGACTACGACCACTTCTGCCATGTACGGCACGCCCAAGGGATCGCCGACCGGGTCGCCGACCTGGCCCGGCTGGCCCGGGCGACGATGGGAACGGCGGGATGAGCAATGACCGTGACGATCACACCAAGACCCACAGTGGTGCACACCGAACCGGGGTACGAGGGCGCCAACATCCGTACCTGGATCGGTTTCAAGCACTTCCTCTACCTGGTTGAGCAGGGCGTGCTGCGCTGGCTGCGCGACCAGGGCGCTGGCGCCGGTGAGCTGTACCTGCGGCACGGTCTCGGCCTGGAGATCGTGGAGAGCTCCGTGCAACTGCCCGCCGTGCTGGAACTGGACGACGAGGTGCGGGCCGAGGTCACCGCGGCCACTGACAACCTGCTGAGCGTCCGGCTCGTGTCGACCCGGGACGGACAGGAGGTGACCGCGCTGCGGGGCCGGGTGCGGGTCGCGCTCGTGCGCGAGCGCACCGCCGAGACCTACCGTCGCGCGCCCGGCGGGCTCGACGCTCTGGAGGTCCCCGAGCTGGCCGCGGCGACAACGGTGCGACACCCGGACCACCGGTCGCTGGCACCCGGTGAGACAGCCGAGGACGTGCTGGGCGCGGAGCCGGGCGCACACCTGTGGTCCTGGCGGGCGCCGTACTTCTACTGCCACTACTCCGACCGGGTCCAGCACTCCGGGTTCGTGCGCGCTCTGGAGGAGGTGGTGGACCGCTTCCTCGCCGACCGCGGCATCTCCGTCGGCCGCCTGCTGACCGAGCGGTCCTGGATCCCGGTGGTGTCGCGCAGCCACCTCCAGCTCGTCGAGGCCGCGCGGATGGAGGAGACCGTGCACACCGTCTTCACCGTCACCGACATCCTGCGCGGCGTGCTCTTCGACGGACGGATGCGGTGCCACGTCCAACGCGGCGACCGCCTGGTGCAGGTCGCGCAGGCGCGGATCCTGCACGGCTACGCCATCGCCGCCGGACCCGGCGCGGGCGGCATGGCCGAGCTCGACGACGAGGTGGTCGCGGCGCTGCGGGGAGACCGACGGTGAGCGCCCGGCCGCGGCTGTACTTCTCGTTCCGCAGCCCGTACAGCTGGCTCGCGGTGCGGCGGTTGCGCGAGGCCGTACCGGATCTGTTCACCAGGATGGACCTGCAGCCGTACTGGGACCCGGACGAGCGGTCGACGGCGGCACTGGCGGCGCGCGGCGGCGAGTTCCACTACGTGCAGATGAGCCGGGCCAAGCACCTGTACATGCTGCTCGACACCAAACGCCTGGCCCAGCGCCAGAACCTGACCATGGCCTGGCCGATCGACCGGGACCCGTGGTGGGAACTGCCGCATCTGGCCTGGCTGGCCGCGCGACGCGAGGGCCTGGCCGAGGCGTTCTACGACGCGCTGGCGCAGGCCCGCTGGGGACGGGGTGAGGACATCTGCCAGCCCGACACGGTGCGCCGTGCGGCGAAGGAGGCCGGGTTCGCTCCGGAGACGGCGGTCCTGGCCGCCGAGTCGGCGAGCATCCGGGAGGAGGGCGTGGACTGCCTGTACCGCGCGTACCTCGACGACATCTTCGGCATCCCCTACCTGAAGCTGGGGCGCCACCGGTTCTGGGGACTGGAACGGGTCGACGCCTTCCTGGAGATGTGGCAGGCGGGTGACGACCGGCCGGTGGTCACCGAGTCGGCCCGGCTGACCCCGCCGTACGACCTCGACACCCCGGGCGGATGCGGATGACCACGCGCCGCGAACCGCTCGCCGAACGGCGCTACCGCAAGCAGCGGCTCGCCGCGACACTGCGGCTGTTCGCCCGCTTCGGCTTCGACCACGGCGCCGGCGGACACGTCACCGCCCGTGACCCGATCGAGCCGGACCACTTCTGGATCAACCCGTTCGGCATGCACTTCGGACACGTGCGGGTCGCCGACCTTCTGCTGGTCGACGAGTCCGGCACTGTGGTCGCGGGCAAGGGCAGCGTGAACCCGGCCGGGTACGCGATCCACTCGCACGTGCACGCCGCCCGGCCGGACGTGGTGGCGGCCGCGCACACGCACTCGACGTACGGGCGGGCCTGGTCCACCCTCGGTCGACCGCTCGACCCGCTCACCCAGGACGCCTGCGCCTTCTACGAGGACCACTCGGTCTATGACGGCTTCGAGGGCGTGGTCCTGGAGTCGCAGGAGGCGAAGCACATCGCCGACCGGCTCGGCGACGCCAAGGCGGTGATCCTGCGCAATCACGGCCTGCTCACCGTCGGCGGGAGCGTGCAGGAGGCGGCGTGGTGGTTCATCACCATGGATCGCAGCTGCCAGGTGCAACTGCTCGCCGAGGCGGCCGGCCGGCCGGTACCGATCCGCCCGGACGCCGCGCGGGCCACGGCGGCCCTGATGGGCGCGCCGGGCATGGGCCGGCTCAACTTCTCCCCGCTGTACGACGACATCCTCCGCGCCCAACCCGACCTGATCGAGGAGTAGACGCGCCCATGCCGACGTTGATCAACGACCTCATCGCCGCGAACGGACACCGCACGGCCCTGGTCGACAAGCGCGGCCGTTCCAGCTGGCCGGAGCTCGGTTCGCGGGTGCATCGCTGGATGGGCGTCCTGGCCGCCGAAGGGCTGGGTCGCGGCGACCAGGTGGCCTGCGTGCTCGGCAATCGCCGGGAGACGTTCGAGATCCTGCTCGCCTGCCTGCACCGGGGGATCACCGTGGTGCCGGTGAACTGGCATCTGACCGAGCCGGAGATCGCCTACCTGATCACCGACTCGGAGTGTCGGGGGCTGATCGTCGAGGAGCCCTACGCGCAGGTGAGTGGCCGGGCCGCCGCCCGCGCGCCGGGGGAGGTGCCGACGCGACTGGTGCTCGGCGACCGTGACGTGCCCGGCTTCCGGGCGGTGGAGCCTCTGCTCGCCGCCGCGGATCCGGCCGAACCGGCCGAGCAGTCCTGCGGCTCCACCATGCTCTACACGTCCGGGACCACCGGTGCACCCAAGGGCGTGCTCAACGGCATGTTCGTGGTCGGAGCGCCGTTCACCCGGGTGGCCAAACTGCTGGAGTACGCCCGCGTGGTCCTCGACGTCCCGGCGAACGAGCGGTTCCTGCTCGACGGGCCCTGGTACCACTCGTCGCAGCTGTTCCTCGCGCTGCTCGCCCTGCTGCGCGGCTGCACGCTGCACATCCAGGAGCGGTTCGACCCGGAGGCCACGCTCGCGGTCATCGACGCGGAGCAGATTTCCGCGGCGCATCTGGTGCCGACCCAGCTGGTGCGGTTGCTCCGGCTGCCGGAGCACGTCCGCCGCGGCTTCTCCGGCGCATCGCTACGGCGGGTCTGGCACGGCGGCGGGCCGTGCCCGCCGGACGTCAAACGGGCCATGATCGAGTGGTGGGGGCCGGTGTTCCTGGAGTACTACGGCGCCACCGAGGGCGGCGTCGTAAGCCTGATCAATTCGCACGACTGGCTGCGCCGGCCGGGCAGCGTGGGCCGCGCCGTGCCGCCGTACGAACTCGTGGTGGTCGACGAGGAGGGTGCCCCGGTGCCCGCCGGTGTGTCCGGGCGGGTGTTCGTCCGGCGCCTCACCGGGCGCACGTTCCAGTACCACAAGGCGCCCGAGAAGACCCGGGCCGTGCACCTGGCCCCGGACAAGTTCACCTACGGCGAACTGGGACACCTGGACGAGGCCGGCTTCCTGTACCTCGACGGCCGTGCCCAGGACCTGATCGTCACCGGGGGCGTGAACGTCTATCCCACGGAGGTCGAGGCGGTGCTGCTGGCCCATCCGGCGGTACGGGACGCGGCCGTCATCGGCGTGCCCGACCACGAGTTCGGGGAGCACGTGGTCGCGGTGATCGAGCTTGCTCTGCCCGAGCCGGCCGACCTGTTCGCGCTACTCGATCCGCACTGCCGCCGCTCGCTCGCGGGTTTCAAGACGCCTCGGGCGTACCACGTGGTGGCCTCCCTGCCCCGGGACACCTCGGGCAAGTTGCGGAAGGACGCGCTGCGCCGCGCCATCGCGCCGCCCGCGCCGGACGACCCGGATGCGGTGCTGGAGCGGACGTCGTCGGCGGAGCCGGTGCCGTGACCGCCGTGTCGGGCGTCACCCGGCCGGACATCGCCCATCCGGCCACCTACGCGCACGGGGTGCCGCACGCCGAGTTCGCCCGTCGGCGGCGCGACGAACCGGTGGCCTGGGTCGACGAGCCGCTCCTGACCCGGCACAGCGCGAGCGGCCGGATCACCGAGCGGGGCCGTGGGTACTGGGCGGTCACCACGCACGCGGCGGTGCAGGAGGCGTCGCGGCGCACCGGCGACTTCTCGTCCGGGCGGGCCGGCGCCTTCCTCGTCGACCCGCGGACACCGGCGGACCTGCGGCAGACCAGGCAACTGCTGATCAGCATGGACGCACCGCAGCACGTCCAGATCCGCCGCCTGGTGACGTCGGTCTTCACGCCCCGGGCGGTCGGCGGTCTCGCCGACGGGGTCGCGACACACGCCACCGAGCTTGTCCGGCGCGTCGTGCGCGCCGGCGAGCTGGACGTGGTCACCGACCTGGCGGCCGAGTTGCCGTTGCTGGTGCTCTGCGACCTGCTCGGTGTCCCGCGCGCCGATCGCCACCTGCTGTACGGGTGGAGCAACCATCTCGTCGGCTTCGACGATCCCGAGTTCGGCGGCGGGGACGTGGACGCCTACCGGCGGACGTTCGCCGAGGCGTTCACCTACGCGCTGGAACTGGCGGCCGAGCGCCGCGCGCGCCCGCAGCCCGACCTGATCAGCCGGCTCGCCGTCGCCGAGGTGGACGGCCGGCGGCTGTCCGACCGCGAATTCTGCATGTTCTGGCTGCTGCTGGTGGTGGCCGGTAACGAGACCACCCGACACCTCATCGCTGGCTCGCTGTCGGCCCTGGTCGACGACCACGAGCAGCGCGACCGACTGGTGGCTGGCACGGTGCCCATCGCCGCGGCGGTCGACGAGCTGATCCGCCATGTCACACCGATCATGCAGTTCCGACGTACCGCCACCCGCGACACCGAGCTGGCCGGGCAGGCCATCGCGGCCGACGACAAGGTGGTCCTCTACTACACCTCGGCGAACCGCGACCCTGCCGTCTTCACCGAGCCGGACCGGCTCGACCTCGGCCGCAGTCCCAATCCGCACCTGGCGTTCGGCATCGGGCCCCACTTCTGCCTGGGCGCCCACCTGGCCCGGCACGAGTTGACCGCCCTGCTCCGGGCGTTCCTCCCGCACCTGCCGTCGCTGGTGCGTACCGGACCGGAGATCCGGTTGGAGTCGAACTTCGTGAACGGTTTGAAGTCTTTTCCCGCACAGATCCGATAAGCGCGTGCTTCAGCCAATGGAAGGGAATTGCGCGATGGAAGAGTTCCGGATCGACATCCCACAATCCGACGTCGACGACCTGCGTCGACGACTGGCGGCCACCCGCTGGCCCGGCGAGCTCGCCAGCGTCGGCTGGGAACGCGGCGTGCCGCTGACCTACCTGCAGGAGCTCACCGACTACTGGGCCACCACCTTCGACTGGCGGGCCGCGGAGGCTCGGCTCAACCAGTTGCCCCAGTTCCGGACCGAGATCGACGGCGCGAGCATCCACTTCGTGCACGTGCGCAGCCCGGAACCGGACGCGGTGCCGCTGATCCTCACCCACGGCTGGCCCGGCTCGTTCGCGGAGTTCACCGAGATCGTCGGCCCGCTCACCGACCCGCGCGCCCACGGTGGCGACCCGGCCGACGCGTGCCACGTGGTGATCCCGTCGCTGCCCGGGTACGGCTTCTCCACCCTGCCGGACACCGGTTGGGACGTGGTGCGGATCGCCTCCGCGTGGTCGGAGCTGATGCGCCGGCTCGGCTACGACAGGTACGTGGCGCAGGGCGGTGACGCCGGATCGGTGATCTCCCAGGCGCTCGGCGTCATCGACCCGACGCACTGCGCGGGGGTGCACGTGAACATGCTGATGACCTTCCCGTCCGGCGACCCGGCCGACCTGGACGGCCTGAGCGAGCGGGACATGGCGCGGCTGGGCCGGCTGCGCGAGTTCGACGAGCACCTGTCCGGTTACATGAAGATCCAGCAGACCCGTCCCCAGACGCTGGCGTACGCGCTCACCGACTCACCGGTCGGGCAGCTCGCCTGGATCGTGGAGAAGTTCCGGGAGTGGACCGACAGCGAGAAGGTGCCCGAGGACGCGGTGTCGCGCGACCACATCCTGACGCTGGTGTCGCTGTACTGGTTCACCGCCACCGCCGGGCCCTCGGCGCAGTTCTACTACGAGGGCGCGGCCGCGGTGAAGGCGGCGGCCGCCGGGGCGGCGCCTCCTCCGATCACCGTGCCGGTCGGTGTGGCCGTGTTCCCGAAGGACATCTTCCTGCCGGTACGCCGATTCGCCGAGGCGCACATCCCCACCATCGCCCGGTGGACCGAGTTTGACCGGGGCGGTCACTTCGCCGCCCTGGAGCAGCCCGGCCCCCTGGTCGACGACGTCCGGGAGTTCGTGCGTCTGGTGCGCTGATCGACAACCGCCGCGGCCGGCCGGGTGATCCCGGCCGGCCGTGGTGTGCGTCAGAGAACGACCGCGCCGGTGGTGATGGCGGACAGCAACGTCCTGGCCTGGACGTTGACATAGTGCCCGTGCCGGAGCAGCGCGGTCAGCTGGCCCGGTGTCAGCCAGCGGTATCCCGGCGGCGGATCGGCGGGCGCCGCGTCGGACTCCAGGACGACGCAGCGGTTCTCCGCGTGGTAGAACCGCCCGCCCTCCTCGGCGTGCACCACGTCGTACCGGATCTGGCCGGGCGTCGCCGACCTGATCAGGTCCAGGAATGCCGGCCCGGTGCCCGAGCCGTGGTGCCCGGGCGTGCACTGTACGGTCGGCCCGAGCTCCACCGTGTTGTGGAAGCCGGCCTCCACCCGGGCGTGCGTGAGCAGATGCGGCACGCCGCCGAACCGGCGGGTCAGGAACGCGATCAACCCTCGTTCCAGCGGTTCGAAGAGTGGCTGGGTCCAGCCGCGCACCTCGCGGTTGTCGGCTTCGACCGAGACCGCCATCACCCGGAAGTAGCGGGGCGGGACGTGTTCGATGGTCCGTTCGCCGATGGTCCAGCCGGGCAGCCCGCGCAGCGGCACCAGCCGGCCGTGGAGGTCGTGGCGTGTGCGTTCCGCGGTGAACCAGGATCGCACCTCGGTATCGTCGTGCCGGGCCACCGCATCGCCGAAGGTCACCGGCGCGCAGGCCAGAACCGTACGGGTGTCCATGTTGATCAGGTTGTCGACCTGCATCAGACGGCCGATCTGGCCGAGGGTGAGCCAGCAGAAGTCCGCGCCGGCGTCGACCGGGGCGCCAGTCTCGACGATCATGTTCCGGTTCGTCTTGTGGTGGAACCAGGAACCGTGCTCAGACTGCAGCACGTCGGTGAGCGGACGGCCGCGATGCGGATCGGTGAAGAGCTCCAGGTGGCGCACCGGCGCCCCGCGGTGGGCCCCGGTGTAGTTGCTGCGGGTGGCCTGAACCGTCGGCGAGAGCTGCACCGGTGTCGGGTTGCCGGGCTCGGCCTTGGCCTGCAGCAGGAAGTGCAGAACGCCGTCGAACTCGGTGGCGACGATGCCCAGGATGCCCACCTCGGGCTGGTTGATGATCGGTTGCCACCACTCCAGGTGCGGCGACCCGCCGGTGCGTACGTGCAGGCCCTCCACAGTGAAGAAACGGCCGCTGTGGTGCACCAGGTTGCCGGTGCCCGGAGCGAACCCCCAACCGTCCAACTCCTGGAACGGGATCGGCGTCACCCGGAACCGCTGGGCGCGCGCCCGCTCCGCCAGCCAGCCCGGCACGTCCGTCGTACGGATGGCCGCGCCGGCCTCGGTCTCGGCCGCCGAGCGAGCCAGGCGTTGCGCCAGCCCGTCGTCCTCACGCGGGCGCAGCCGGAGCGCCGCCCCCGGCGCGCTCATGCGGCCAGCTCGATCCGGGTGTCGTCACCGATCACCAGCCGGTGCGCGAGGCCGTCGCCCGCGCTGACCGTCGCGGCGCGCCCGATCAGCGACCGGGCCAGTGGCGGCACCGCCGAGATGGTGGCACCAGCGAGCACCACCGAGTCGGCCACTGTGCACCGACGCAGGACGCAGTCCGGGCCGACGGCGGTGAACGGCCCCACCGTGCTGTCCTCGACGAGGGTTCCCGCCCCGATGACGGCCGGGCCGTCGATGCGGGAGCGCACCACCCGGGCGCCGGGCTCGACGACGACCTGCCCGGTCAGGATGCTGGCCGGGTCGACGTCGCCGGACATGCCGGGCGTCAGGTCGGCCAGCATCCGGCGATTGCAGTCGAGCAGGTCGTCGACCTGCCCGGTGTCCTTCCAGTAGCCGTCGTAGACGCTGGCACGGACGTCCGCGCCGGACGCGAGGAGCCACTGGACCGCGTCGGTGATCTCCAGCTCCCCGCGGGTGCTCGCGTCGATCGCGGCCACCGCCTCGTGCACCGCCGCCGTGAAGAAGTAGACGCCGATCATCGCCAGATCGCTGCGCGGCCGGGCCGGCTTCTCCACCACCCGCAGCACGGTGCCGTGCGGGTCGAGCTCGGCGACGCCGAACTCCTGCGGGTCGCTGACCTTGTGCACCACGATCTGGGCGGCCGGGCGGTGCGCGCGGAAGTCGGCGGCGATGTCGGCGACACCGTCGGGCAGCACGTTGTCGCCCAGGTACATGACGAAGTCGTCGTCGCCGAGGAAGGAACGTGCCAGCCGGACGCAGTCCGCGAGCCCGCGCGGCTGGTCCTGGTGCAGGTAGGTGATCGGTACGCCGAAACGCCGGCCGTCGCCCAGCGCCGCCCTGATGTCGGGCCCCCACCGACCGACCACCACCCCGATCTCGGTGACGCCGAGGCCGCTGACGGTTTCCAGCACCAGTTCCAGTACCGGTCGATTGGCCACGGGGAGCAGTTGTTTCGGCATGGAATGACTGAGCGGGCGGAATCGCGTGCCGGAACCGCCCGACAGGACCAGAGCCTTCACCGTGGAAATTCCTTTCCTTGCAGGAAGTGTGGACGCTCGTTCAGTGGCGTCCGGCGACGAATTCCCGGATGGTCCGCCCGACGTGGAGGATCATGTCGTCGGTGATGCCGGGATAGACGCCGATCCAGAAGGTGCCGTGCACCACCGCGTCGCTGTTGGACAGGTCACCGGCGACCCGGAACTCGACATCCCGGTAGGCCGGGTGCCGGGTCAGGTTGCCGCTGAACAGCAGCCGGGTACGGATCTGCCGCTCCTCCAGGTGCTGCTGTAGCTCACCGCGGCCAAACGGTGCGTCGGGCGTGACGGTGAGCGCGAACCCGAACCAGCTCGGGTCCGAGCCCGGTGTGGGACGCGGCAGCAGCAGTCCCGGCACTCCGTCGAGTTCCTCGCGCAGCCGCTGCCAGTTCTTGCGCCGGGCCTCGCCGAACGCCTGGATCCGCTCCAGCTGGCTCAGTCCGAGCGCCGCCTGCAGGTCGGTCGCCTTCAGGTTGTAGCCGACCTGCGAGAACGTGTACTTGTGGTCGTAACCGGCCGGGAGTGTGCCGAGCTGCCAGTCGAACCGCTTCTTGCAGCGGTTGTCCTCCCCGGGCTCGCACCAGCAGTCGCGCCCCCAGTCCCGGAAGGACTCCACGAGGTGGGCCAGTTCCACGCTGTCGGTGAGCACGCAGCCACCCTCGCCCGTGGTGATGTGGTGGGCCGGATAGAAACTGACAGTGCTGAGGTGGCCGAACGTGCCGGTGAGCCGCCCGCCGTACAGCGAGCCGACCGCGTCGCAGTTGTCCTCGATGAACCACAGGCCGTGCCGCTCCGCCAGTTCGGCGATCTCGGCGGCCTCGAACGGGTTGCCGAGCGCGTGGGCGATCATGATGGCGCGGGTGCGTGGCCCGATCGCTGCGGCCACCCGTTCCGCTGTGGTGTTGTACGTGCCGAGTTCCACGTCGACGAACACCGGTATCAGGCCGTTCTGCACGATCGGGTTCACGGTGGTGGGAAAGCCCGCCGCCACCGTGATGACCTCGTCGCCGGGCCGCAGACGCCGGTCTCCCAGCTCGGACGCGCGTAGCGCGGACAGGGCGAGCAGGTTCGCCGACGATCCCGAGTTGACCAGGTGGGCCTTGCGGAGGCCGAAGTACCGCGCGAAGGAGCGCTCGAAGCGCAGCGCGTGGAACCCCGCGGCGATCCGCATGTCCAGCGCCGCCTCGACCAGCGCCAGCCGGTCTTCGGCTTCGAGTACCGCGCCGGACGACAGCACCGGCGTGACGCCCGGAACGAACTCCTGGTCGTCCGGTGTGCGTTCGGTGTGATAGGCCCGGACCAGGTCCAGGATCATTGCCTTGAGGTCCGGGGTCATGGTGTGCTCGCCTCCTGCGCGGGGTGGCCGGGGAACGGGTGGGACCGGGCGGCCTGCCAGATCCCGAGCAGCGTCTCGGGCAGCTCCCGGCGCGTCGACCAGCCGAGCACCGTGTACGCCCGGCGGGTGTCGGCCCGCTGCCAGTCGCCGTCGGCGGAGCGCGCGCCGGTCGTCGGCGCCGGCCGCAGCTCCAGTCGGTAGGGGACACCGCTGACCTCGGCGAGCGCCCGGACCAGTTCCTCTGCGGTCCGGGTGACACCCGACCCGATGTTGAACAGCCCGGGAGCGATCTGCCGTGCCGTGCCGGCGGCCAGGACGGCGTCGGCGGCGTCGCGTGCGTCCACGTAGTCGCGGTACTGCGCCAGGTCCGTCAGCTCCAGGTGTGCTGTCGTACCGGTCCGGTGTGCCGCCACCAGGCGGTTCACCGTCCGGCCCAGCACGCTGACCGGTGACATGCCGGCGCCGATGACGTTGAACAGCCGCAGCACCACCGCCTCGACGCCGTGCCGGGCAGCGAGGCGGCGTACCAGCTCGGTGCCGGCCAGCTTCGACCGTCCGTACGCGCTGCGCGGTGCGGCCGGGGAGTCCTCGGTCAGGGCTGTCGGCGGTGGCTGCGGCGCGTACTCCAGCGATGAGCCGAGATGCACCAGCCGGGCGTCGGCACCGGCCTCGGCCACGGCCCGCACCACGAGTCCGGCGAGTTCGACGTTGGCGGCGGTGAGCCGGTCGGGCTCCGGCCGCCAGATCTCACCGGCGGCGTTGACCACCACGCCGGGCCGCGCCGCGCGGATCGCCTCGGTCAGCGACCGGGTCGCGACCTCGGACCGGCGCCCGGCCACGACCACGTCCCAGCCCGCCGAGGTCAGCCGGTCACGGACGTGCCGGCCCAGCAGACCCGTGCCGACCACCAGGGCGCGCCCGGTCACGGCTCGCCCAGGCCGGCCGCCCGGCGGATGGTGTCGACCAGCCGCGCGTGCCCCAGCATCTCGGCGTGGTGCCCGGACAGGTCATGCTCGCCGCGCACCGCCGCCACGAAGGTGCGGACCAGCGCGGCGAACTGGTCCTCGGCGGCCAGCGTCCGCGACTCGCGGCGGTCCTGCTGCCGCAACCCGAGCACCGGGCGGTGTTCCGGAGGCGGCGTGAACGCGCGCTCCAGGCGCAGCTCACCGGTGCTGCCCCACAGCTCGTACCCGCTGCGGTAGAAGTGCTCGAAGCCGAACCCGACCTGCACCGCGACCTGGTTCGGCCCGCTCAGCAGCACGGTGCCCGCCACGTCCACGCCGGACGGTCCGGTGCGCAGGTCCGCGCCCACCACCCGCAGGTTCGGGCCGACGAAGTGACGTGCCGCGCGCAAAGGGTAGAAGCCGACGTCGAGCAGCGCCCCGCCGCCCAGGTCCGGGCGGTACCGGATGTCCCCGTTGTGCAGCGGCGGAATCCCGAACACGCTGCTGAAGGCGCGTAGCTCCCCGATCTCGCCGGCCTCGTACGCGCGGCGCACCGCGGCGTGCTGGCCGTGCAGGAGGAACGCGGAGTTCTCCATCAGGGTGAGGCCGCGCTCGGCCGCCTGGGCAACCAGGTCCGCTGTCTGCTTCTCGGTGCCCACCATCGGCTTCTCGGCCAGCACATGCTTGCCGGCGGCCAACGCGGCGCCCGCCCACCGGTGCCTCAAGCCGATCGGCAGCGGCAGGTAGACCGCTTCCACGTCGGAACGCTCGAGTAGCTCCTCGTACCGGTTCACCGCGGCGCAGCCGAACCGGGCCGCGAAACGGTCGGTGCGTGCCGGGTCACGTCCGGCGATCGCGACGGTACGCAGGCCCGGTTCCGCCGCAGCCGCAGGCAGCAGCTTGCGCCACGCGATGTCCGCGCAGCCGAGCACGCCCAGGCGAACGGGGACCGGCACGTGGTTCATCGGCGTCGCCCCAGAACGAGAGCGACCCGCAACCGCACGTACAGCATGGGAATCACCTGATCACCATCGCGGAGCACCGCCCGGGACGGCATCTCACACGTTGCGCAGCCGGGTCGTCCGTCCGCTGAGCGCAACTTGCGAGATGCCCGGGATGTCGCCGCTGCGGCACAGTGGTGCCATCGCAGGCAGCGTCGCCTGTCGATGTTCGGTCCGGGCGCCGGGCGGCACCGCAATCTGGAAGAAGATCGCGCGTGGCCAGAGCAAGCAGACTGAGCCGGATCAGTCGACTTATACCGATGGGTAGGTGCTCACATGGTTGCATCGCGCCGGCAGTTCCTCGGCTCGGCCGCTGCTGTCTCCGGCGCTGCTGTCACCGGCTTGGTCCTGCAGCCCGGCGCTGCGCAGGCCGTCGGTCACAGCGGTGGGGCGGCCTTGCCGAATGTGGTGGTGCGTCCGGACGACCCGCGTTACCCCGAACTGCTGACGCGCGGGTTCAACGCGCGTTTCGTCTTCTCCCCGGATTCGATCGTGCTGGCCTACTCGGCCGGCCAGGTCCAGGAGGCGGTGCAGCGGGCGGTCAAGGAGGGCCGCAAGTTCACCGTCCGCAGCGGCGGGCACTGCCTCGAGGCGTTGGTCGCCGACCCGCGCTTCGACATGCTCATCGACGTGTCCCCGATGCACCAGGTTTCCTGGGACGCCAAGATGAACGCCTTCTCGGTCGGCGCGGGCAGCACGCTCGCGCAGGCGTACAAAGCGCTCTACCTGGGTTGGGGCGTGACCATCCCCGGTGGGGTGTGCCCACCGGTGGGCATCGGCGGACACACCGCCGGCGGGGGATACGGGCCGCTGTCCCGGCGGTACGGTCTCATCTCCGACCACCTGTACGCGGTTGAGGTGGTGACCGTCGACGCCAAGGGCAAGGCCCGCATCGTCGTCGCCACGCGCCGCCCCGACGACCCGAACCGCGACCTGTGGTGGGCGCACACCGGTGGTGGCGGCGGCAACTTCGGCGTCGTCACCCGGTACTGGTTCCGCGACCCGCGGGCCACCGGAAACAACCCGACCAAGGCTCTGCCGCGGCCGCCGGCCCGGCTCCTGATGACCTGGGTGACCTGGCCATGGGAGTCGCTGAGCCAGGCGGACTTCAAGCGGCTGGTGCAGAACCACGGTGCCTGGCACGCGGCCAACAGCGGGCCAGACTCGCCGTACGTCGTCATGCACAGCGCCCTGCATCTCAACATGAAGAGGGACTACGCGCTCTACCTCGAGTGCCGGATGGACGCCACGGCGCCCAATGCCCGCCGGATGGTTGAGGACTACATCGCCGCTGTCTCCGAGGGCGTGTCAGTGCAGGGCTACGTCGAGATGAACGAGGAGCTCTGGCTCGCCAACGCGTTGTTCGAGTACCCCCGTTCGCTCGGCGCCCGGACGAAGTCGGCGGGCAGCAACCTGCGCAAGCCGCTCACCGACGACCAGATCGACATCGTCTACGGGGCACTGACGGACCCCGACGCCAAGAACTCCTGCCTGGTCTATCTCGGTGCCTACGGCGGGCAGGTCAACGCGGTTGCGTCGGACGCCACCGCGGTGCCCCAGCGTGACTCCATTCTGCGCTTTTGGATCGACTCCACCTGGGCCGATCCGAACGCCGACGCGGAGGCCGTGGAGTGGACCCGCCGGCTCTACCGGGACGTGCACGCCGCCACCGGCGGGGTGCCGGTCCCGAACGACCAGTACGACGGCTGCTACATCAACTACCCCAGCAAGGACACCAAGGACCCGGCGTGGAACACGTCCGGGGTGCCCTGGCACGACCTCTACTACAAGGGCAGCTACCCGAAACTTCAGCGGATCAAGAAGAAGTACGACCCGCTGAACACCTTCCAACACGCGATGTCCATCGAGCCCGCCTGACCGGGCGGTTCGTCCAGGTCTTGCCCGCAGACCGCTGACACAGCCGGTCGCGAAGCGGCCCCACGCCCATCGACATGACGGGTGTGGGGCCGGTTGCGTACTGCCCTGACGACGGTGTGACGGAAGAGGTGGCGGTCCTTGCCGGACAGCCGGGACGACCTGAGTCCCGGCCGACCCGATCCGATCAGCAAACGGAGGACCGACATGACGAGCCCGGACGGCAATGCGAACGCCACGACCAAGGTGTTCCTGGTGCAACAGGGTGTCTGGGAGATGCCGCTGGAGTCGATGCCGCTGGCGTCGGGCTACCTGAAGTCGACGGCCCTGGCCGACGACCGGATCCGCGACGCCTGCGACATCAGCATCCACAACTTCCGCGGCGGCACCACCAACGCCACCATGGCCAACGCCCTGTTCAGCGACGAGCCGCCGGACGTTCTCGCGTTCAGCGTGCTGGGCTGGAACTACCGGTCCTTCGGATCACTGGCCGCGACGTTCAAACAGCTCAACCCGGACGGCTGGGTCGTCTTCGGTGGCACCCACGTGGCCGAGCAGGCCGA
This sequence comes from Micromonospora sp. NPDC049049, assembly GCF_040649115.1. Taxonomy (NCBI): domain Bacteria; kingdom Bacillati; phylum Actinomycetota; class Actinomycetes; order Micromonosporales; family Micromonosporaceae; genus Micromonospora; species Micromonospora sp. NPDC049049. The sequence goes on from NZ_JBEZEX010000008.1 coordinate 36,332, forward strand.
CCGGGTGTTCCGGATGTTCCCCGAGGTCGACGTCGTGGTCAACGGGGAGGGCGAGCTGACGTTCCGCGATCTGCTCAACTGCTACCTCGACGGGGTGGACAAGCACGCGCTGCACGCGGTGGCGGGTGTGTCGTTCCGCGAATCCGACGGCGCCACCTGCCACAACGTCGCCCGGGACCGGATCGAGGACCTCGAGATCATACCGTCGCCCTTCCTGACCGGGGCGCTGGAGATGACCGACGCCGACGGCAACTTCCGGTACGACGTGGCGCTGATGGAGACCAACCGGGGCTGCCCGTACAAGTGCGCGTTCTGCTACTGGGGCGGCGCCGTCGGGCAGAAGGTCCGGGCGTTCTCGCCGGAGCGGATGCGCGCCGAGCTGGAGATGTTCGGCCGGCTCAAGGTGCACACCGTGGTCGCCTGCGACGCCAACTTCGGGCTCCTGCCCGGTGACGTGGAGTTCGTCGAGACGCTCATCGAGACCCGGGACCGGCTCGGCTTCCCGCGCGCGCTGGAGACGTCCTGGGCGAAGAACAAGTCGAAGACGTTCTTCCGCATCGTCAAGATGATGAAGGAGGCCGGCATGCGCAGCTCCTTCACGCTCGCGCTCCAGACGCTCAGCGACACGGCACTGGACACGATGAACCGGCGCAACATGAAGGTCAACGAATGGGAGGACCTCGCCGCCTGGCTGGACGAGGAGGGGCTCGACTGTTACGCCGAGCTGATCTGGGGCGCGCCGGGCGAGACGGTGCAGTCCTTCATGGAAGGCTACGACCGGCTGTCCCGGCGGGTGTCGCGGATCGCGGTCTACCCGATCCTCCTGCTGCCCAACACCGACTACATGGAGAAGAAGGAGCAGTACGGCATCAAGGCCGTCCGCGGTGACAACGACGACTTCGAGTACGTGCTCGCGCACAACACCATGACCTTCGCCGAGAACCAACAGATGCAGCGGTTCCTCTTCATGGCGCGGGTCGTGGCCGAGAACGCGGTCCTGCGCTGGATCTGGCCGGCGCTGCGGCACCTCGCCGGCATCACCCAGTCCCAGGTGCTGCGCCACCTGGACACCTGGATCAGCACCACTGACGACCCGGCGGCCGCGCCACTGCGAGGGTACGCCGCGACCGCTGTCGGCGGAACCGGCGCATTCGGGGCGGCGATCACCTACCTCTACACCGATCCGGACGCGGAGCGGATGCTGCACCGCTGGTGGGACGAGGCGATCCGGCCGCTGGTGCCCGCCGAGGCGGCGCCGGTGCTGGACGAGGTGTTCCGCTACGACCTGCTCACCCAGCCGGTCTACCGCCCCGCCGACCATCCGGTCGGTGAGGACCTGCCGGTGGTGCTGGTCCGCGATGAGGAGTACTACCTACGCAGCGGGGTGCGGCTCCGCTACAACGTGCCGGCCATCGTCGCGGCCATCCGGCGCGGCGAGGAGCCGGACCTGTCGCCGGTGGACTTCACCGTCGACCTGTACTACCGCACCGGCTCGGAGTCGGCGGTGACGTCGACCAACCACGAGATCGTCGTGCACTTCATGGGGATGACCGCCGAGGAGGTCCACGACAACGCGCGGGGGAGTGCCGAGGGCCTGAGCGAGGCGGAGTTCGAGGCCTCCTCGGCGTCGCGGTCCGCGGAGGCCGGCTCGCCGGCTCCGGACGGACGGACCACGCTGGGAATGCTCAAGGCGGACAAGGGCGGCTGTTCCTGAGACATGCCGCGGGCCCGGTGCCTCAACAGGAGGCGCCGGGCCCTGGCGTGCGCGCCGGTGTGCCGGGCACGAACAGACTGACGCGTGCACGCCGGTCACGGGCAGACTGACGCGTGCACGCCGGTCACTGGCAGACTGAGGCGTGGACGCTCGACGAGCGCCCACGCCAGCTCAGGGGTCCGCGGCGAATCGCCGCCGGCGACTACGTCGCCAGGTGCGGTGCCGTCCAGCCGTTCAGGTCGTACTCGGACAGGCACTGCTCGACCAGGGCGATCATGTCGTCGGTGACGCCGGCCTGGCTGCCGCGGCGCAGCACCTGGGCCCGGTTGTCGTCCGGGTTGCCGGCGTGGTTGCGCTCGTACAGCTCCTGACGCCCGCCGAACTCCGTGCCCACCGCGTCCCAGAGCAGCTTCATCACCTTCACCCGCTGCTCAGCGTCGGTGCCGTGCGAGCCGCGCAGGTACCGGTCCAGGTACGGGCGGATCTCCGGGTTGTGGAAGTCGGCGACACCCGAGTTCAGGTAGATCAGCCCACTGCCCGCAGTGTGCTGGACGATCTCGCGCATCTTGCCGTACGCCATCGGGGCGAGGGTCCGGTACGTCAGCGCGTACTCCTCGTTGGGCTGCACGTAGCCGTCGGCCCACGGCCGGCACCGCTCGATCATGGCGTCGGACAGCGCCCACATCAGATGCCGCCAGACCATCAGCTCGCCGATGTTGCCCTGCACCTGCCGGAACTCGTCAGTGCCGTTGATCTCCACGGCCTTCATCAGCAGGCCGCAGATGAAGTCGAACTTGACCGCCAGCCGGGTGGCGCCGTGCAGGGAGAACCGCGGCATGAAGCCGGAGTCGTGGAAGAACGTGTTCGCCTTCTCCAGGTCGCCGTAGACGAAGACGTTCTCCCACGGGATCAGGGCCTGGTCGAACACGATGACCGCGTCGTTCTCGTCCATCCGGCTCGACAGGGGATAGTCGAACGGGCTGGCGGTGCGGGCCGCGGTCATCTCGTACGAGGTGCGGCAGAGCAGCTTCACCCCGGGGACGTTCATCGGCGCCATGAACACGACACCGAACTGCTTCTCCTTGATCCGGAGCCCGTGGTGGGCGATGAAGTTGTAGTTGGTCAGCGCGGACCCGGTCGCCACCACCTTCGCCCCGCTCACCACGAGGCCCGCGTCGGTCTCCCGGTCCACGTGCACGTACACGTCGGCGACCTGCTCGGGGCGCAGGTGGCGGTCCACCGGCGGGTGCACGAGCGCGTGGTTGACGTGCAGCACGCGCTCCTGGCACTCCTTGTACCAGCGCCGGGCGTTGTCACCGAACGGGGCGTAGAAGTCGGCCTTGGCCCCCAGGGTGGCGAGGAACGACGCCTTGTAGTCGGGCGAGCGGCCGAGCCAGCCGTAGCACCGTCGCTGCCACGCCGCGATGGCGTCGCGCGAGCGGCGCAGGTCGGCCGCGTCGACCGGGGCGCGGAAGAACGGGTGGGTGAAGCCACCGTTGCCGGTGTCGGTCGGGACGGTCAGCACGTCGCGATCCGGCGACTCCCAGAGCGCGTCGTACATGTTCGCGATGGTCCGGGCATTGTTGCGAAAGGCCGGATGCTCGGTGACGTCCTTGATGCGCTCGCCGTACAGCCAGATCTCCCGACCGTCGCGCAGGCTTTCCAGATATTCGGCACCGGTAAATGGCCGTAGTCCGGACGGTTGCGCCTCCGGCGTCTCCGTCGTGGATTCTGCGCTCGGCATCGGCAATCAGCTCCTCGGCGTGGCGGTGCGGATATTCATGGAGCGTGCCAGCCGGCTCGGTGGCACGACAAGGCAATGGAAGCGGAACGGCAATTCAGGAGATGCCGCTGCTACGCAAGGAATGCGAGCGTGAGCGGGCGACGATCAGATTCTCACGACCCACGAGGGGGCACGGTGGCACGCGACGAGATGAGCGCCAGGATCTGGTCCATGGCGGGGCTCGGTACGCCGATGGCGATCCGGACGGCGGCGACGCTGCGCCTGGCCGACCACATCGACGCCGGGGCCGACACCGCCGAGGCGATCGCGGGCGCCGAGGGGGTGAATGCCGACGCGCTGGAGCGGGTCATGCGGTACCTGGCCGTCCGGGGCCTGCTGACCCGGGAGAGCGGCGGGCGATACTCACTGACCCCGCTCGGCGCGGTGCTGCGGGAGGACCACCCGTCGAAGGCCCGCGCCCGGCTGGACATCGAGGGTTCCGTCGGCCGGGCCGAACTGTCGTTCGTGCAGCTGCTGCACAGCGTACGGACGGGAGAGGCCGGTTTTCCGGTGCAGTTCGGCCGTTCCTTCTGGGAGGACTGGGCCGCCGACCCGGAGCGGGCCGCGAACTTCAACCGGCTCACCAGCGACCTGGAGTCACGGTCGCCGGAGATCGTCGAAGGCATGGACTGGGGTCCGCTGGGCTGGGTCGTCGACGTCGGCGGCGGCAACGGCGCGCTGCTGATCGGGCTGCTCAACGCCTACCCGACGCTGCGTGGCACGGTGCTCGAGATGCCGGACAACTGCGAGGCCGCCCGCAAGTCGGTCGCGGAGTCGGACCTGGGGGAGCGCCTGGACGTGGTGGCCGGCAGCTTCTTCGACCCGCTGCCGGCCGGCGCCGGCGGGTACGTGCTGTCGTTCGTGCTGCACAACTGGGCCGACGACCCTGCGCGGGAGATCCTGCGCCGGTGCGCGGAGGCCGCCGGGCAGACCGGCGCGGTGCTGGTGGTCGAGCAGACCGGGCCCGGTGGGGAGGCCACCCACACGGGAATGGACCTGCGCATGCTGACGGCCTGCGGTGGTCGGGAGCGGACCGCCGCCGATCTGACCGCCCTCGCGGCATCCGTCGGGCTGCACGCTGTGGCCGTCCATCCGGCCGGCTCGTTCTCCATCGTGGAGCTGCGCGCGGCAGGCTGACCTGCCATTCCGTTGCCGCCGTCGCGCCACCGGGTGGGTTACCCTGTGCCGCATGCGCTTCGGGATGCTCGGTCCGCTCGAGGTCTGGACCGCTGACGGCAAGCCGGTGCGCATCCCGGAGCTCAAGGTTCGCGCGCTGCTGGCCGATCTGTTGGTCCACGACGGTCGGCCGGTGGCGGCGCACCGGCTCATCGACGACCTCTGGGGCGACCGACTGCCCGCCAACCCGGCCAGCGTGCTCCGCAGCAAGATGTCGCAGCTCAGGCGCGCGCTGGACGATGCCGAGCCGGGTGCGCGCGATCTGGTCACGCATTCCCCGGCCGGGTATGCCCTTACCGCCGGCGACGACGCGGTGGACGTCGGTCTGTTCACCGAGATGGTGGGCCGAGCCCGCCGCGCCGTCCACCCCCGGGACAGGATGGCGCTGCTGACCGACGCCCTGGCGCTGTGGCGCGGCCCCGCGCTCGCCGATTTTCCGGACGAGGCGTTCGTCCGCCCGGCTGTCACGCGCTGGTCGGAGGCCCGGCTGATCGCTCAGGAGGAGTGGGCCGAGACAGCGCTCGATCTGGGTCGACACGCCGACGTGCTGGCCGATCTCGGCGACCTGGTGGAACGCCATCCGTTGCGCGAGCGTTTCCGCGCGGCGCGGATGCGGGCGCTGTACCAGTGCGGCCGGCAGGCCGAGGCGCTCGACGAGTTCCGGGTCTTCGGCGAACGCATGCGCGACGAGCTGGGGCTCGACCCGGGGCCCGAACTGGTCGCCCTGCACCGCGCCCTGCTCCGCCAGGACCCGACGCTCACCGGCCCGGCCACGACGCCGGTGCCGATTGAACCCGAACGCGGGAACCTGCCGGCCCCGCTCACCGGGCTGATCGGCCGGGACGCCGCGGTCGCCGACGCGGCTCGGCTCCTGGACGCCGGCCGCCTGGTCACCCTGACTGGTCCGGGCGGCGTCGGCAAGACCCGGCTCGCGGTGGCCGTCGCCGCGCGGGTCGCACCCGGTGTGCCGGCTGGCGCGTGGATGGTCGAGTTCAGCACCGTGCCGCGCCCGGCCGGCGGCGGACGGGCGGCGTCCGCCGTGATCGACGCTGTGGCCGGCACGCTCGGGCTCCGGGACGACGGCCGGTCGGGCAGCGGCGGCGGTGTCGACCGACTGGTGGCGGCGCTGCGGGGTCGGCGTCTGCTGCTCTTGCTCGACAATTGCGAGCACGTCGTCGAAGATGTCGCCGAGCTCGGCCGCGAACTGCTGGACGCCTGCCCCGACCTGCGCATTCTTGCCACCAGCCGGGAGTCGCTCGGTGTGCCCGGCGAGGTTCTGGTGCCGGTGCCGCCCCTGGCGCCGCCGGAGGCGGGTACGACGACGGTCGCGCAACTGCGCCGGTCCAGCGCCGGGGAGCTCTTCCTGGCGCGGGCGGCCGCCTCCGAGCCCGGCTTCGCCCCGGACGACGAGAACGCGGCAGCGGTGGCCACCGTCTGCCGGCGGCTCGACGGCATACCGCTGGCCCTGGAACTGGCCGCCACCCGGGTGCGCACGATGGGGATCACCGAACTGGCCGCCCGCCTCGACGACCGGTTCCGACTGCTGGCTGCCCATCGGCGCGGCGGCCCGGCCCACCACGCCACCCTGCGCACGATGATCGACTGGAGCTGGGACCTGATCGGCGCGGACGAGCGGGCCGTGCTGCGACGGCTGTCGGTGTTCACCGACGGCTGCGCGCTGTCATCAGCCGAGGAGGTGTGCGCCGATCCGCCCGCCGTTGGGGGAGTGTCCCGTGCCGACGTGGCGTACCTGCTCGGGCGACTGGTGGACTGCTCGCTGGTCACGCTCGTGGAGAACGCCGACGGGGTGCGGTACAGGATGCTGGAGTCGGTGGGGGCGTACTGCGCCGAGCGGCTGCGGGAGTCCGGCGAGGACGAGGCGGTGCGGCTGCGGCACGGCACCTGCCAGGCCGCCCTCGCCGAGGAGGCGGACCAGAATCTGCGCGGTCCCGTCCAGCGCCGGTGGCTGCGCCGGTTGGACGCCGAACAGGCCAACCTGCGGGCGGCCCTGGCCGCGGCGATCGAGCGTGGCGACGCGGTGCTCGCCCTCCGGCTGGCCTGCGCCTGTGCCTGGTACTGGGTACTGCGCGGCCACTTGGGCGAGGGCCGCCGTGCGCTGGCGGCGGCGGCCGCGGTCCCGGGCGAGGCGCCGGCCGGTCGGCGTGCCCTGGCGCTGCTCTGGGAGGCGGGCATGGCAGCGCTCGGCGGCGATGACCCACACGACCTGCTGTGCCGAGCGGAGGCCGAGGGTGAGGCCGGTGCCGACCCGCACGCCGTGGCGCGGGCCCGCTGGTTGCTCGCCTCGGCACTGCCCGAGGATGTCACCGCCCGGCCCGGCGACGGCCGGTTGGACGGAGTGCTGTCGGACTTCCGTAGCCTCGGCGACCGCTGGGGGGCGGCGGCCGCGCTGAGTAGCCTGGCCTGGACGGCGCTGCTGCGCGGAGACGTCGCCGCGCTGCGCCGCGACGCGGAGCGGAGTCTGGAGGAGTTCCGCGATCTCGGCGACCACTGGGGAGTGTTGCAGGCCACCAACCCCTTGGCCGCGCTGGCCCGGATGACCGGGGACAGCAGCCGCGCCGCGCGGCTGCACCGCGATGCCCTCCGCATCGCCCGCGAGCTGGGCCTGTGGCCGGAGGTGTCGTACCAGCTGAACGAACTGGGACGGATCGCGCTGGACGCCGGCGACCACGCCGCCGCCGGCGACCTGCACGCCCAGGCCCGGCACATGGCCAAGGAACAGTCCAATCTGGCCCTGGAGCAGTTCGCCGACCTGGGGTTGGCGATCACGGCACGCCGGCAGGGCAGATGGGACGCCGCCGAGCGACTGCTGCACCCGTGGCTGGAGTGGAACAGGCAGGCCGGCTGGCATGCCGGCGTGGCAGCAGTCGGCGCGGAGCTCGGCTTCGTCGCCGAGCAGCGCGGTGCGGCCGACGACGCGCTGCACCGGCACCGGGAGGGCTTCGCCGCGGCTCAAAGCAGCGGTGACCCGCGAGCGGTGGCGCTCGCCCTGGAGGGGCTCGCCGGGGCGTACCGGCTGGCCGGTGACCCGGTGCGGGCGGCCCGACTGCTGGGCGCGGCGGACGCCGCCCGCGACGCGGCGGGACTGCCGTCGCCGGACGCGGACCGGCACGACTCGCGACGCGTCGCCGGGCTCCTGGCCGCCGACCTGGGACCGGCCCAACTGGTCGCGGAGCGCGCCGCAGGGGCCGGCGCGCCGCTCGACGACCTGCTGCGCGACGACCGGTCGATGGCCCGGCGCTGACGAGCCTGCGCAACGCAGGAGATGAACATCGGGTCGAACACGTGTGATGCTTCAGCTCGCGAGACAGTGAATTCCCGGCCGAGGGGATCCGGATGTCAGAACAATCGCGCGCCGATCTCGAGAAGCACGTCACAGCGATCTGGGAGGACGTTCTCGACACCGCGGCCGGTCCGCCCGACGCGACATTCTTCGAATTGAACGGGCAATCGATAGCGGCTTTTCGCATCGTCGCGAGGATAAGTGACCGGACCGGCATCGACGTGCCCGTCGAGGAATTGTTCAAGGACCCGACACGCGCCGCCCTCGCCCGGGCGGTTATCGCGCGTGCGGAACGGCGCTGACCCGAGCGGGCTCGACCACGTGGAAAGGCACGGTGGAATGGTGTACGCAGAGAACCGCTTCCCGTTCTCCATCGAGCAGGAGTTCCTGCGCGGGCAGCATCAGGAGGACGGCTCCACGGCCGGGTTCGGCCCGCGCCCCATCTCCAGCGGTGGCTGGCGGCTCACCGGGCCGGTCGACGCCGACCTGCTGCGCGGGGCTCTGGACGACGTCATCGCCCGGCACGAACCACTGCGGACAATGGTGATCAGGGGTGCCGACGGCTGGGAACAGGAGGTGCGGGACCCGTGCCCGGCCCGGCTCCAGGTGCATGACCTGGGCGACGACCCGGACGGCCGAGGCGTACGGGCCGAGCGGTTCCTCGACGAGGCCGAGTCCGGTCACTTCGACGCTGACGAGCTCCCCCTGCTCTGGGCGTACCTGGGCCGTTTCGACGACCGGGACGCGGTGCTGGTGCTGGTCGCGTACCTCCCGCTGATCGATGTGTGGTCACTGGGCATCGTCATGGACGACCTGGCCGCGTGTTACGCCGCCCGCCTGGCCGGCGGCAAACCCGACCTGCCGGACCCGCCGCGGTATCGCGACTACGTGCGACGCACCGAGGGAGATGCCGCTGCCGGCGGGTCCGACCCGTCCTTCGAGTACTGGCGTGAGCGGCTGGCCGGAGCGCGCCCCGTCGTCATCGCCGCGGACCGGCCGGCGAACCCCGACCATCCGGGCGTCACCCGCGTCGACCGTTTCCAGATCGACGCCCGGGTCGGCTCGGCCGCCCTGCGCCTGGGCCGTGCGACGGGAAGCTCACCGTTCATGGTGATCTTCGCGGCGCAGCTCATCCATCTCCAGCGGATGACCGGTGTCTCGGACGGGGTGGTGTGGACGCTCACCCCCGGACCTGGCCGCCGGCACGAGTGGGCCGAGGCCACGGTCGGCTACTTCGTCAACATGTCACCGCTGCGAACCGACATCTCGGGCTGTGTCACCTACCGCGACGTCCTCGCCCGGGTGCGCGCCACCTGCCTGGAGGCGTTCCCGCACGAGGTGCCGTTCGTCGGACTGGCGCAGCGGGCCCCGGACGTCATCGCGGGGCTGGAACAGGGCGGCATGGTCGTGCCGGGCTTCGCGGTGTTCCAGAACCCCGCGGCGTCGAAGAACCGGTCCGCCGGTGCGGTCGAGTACGCGCCGGTGCGCCGACGGTTGTCCCAGGCGCAGGGCCCGGGCATCCCCGACGACGCGATCCTGTGGACCATCGACATCGACCCGGACGGTGAGATCTTCTGCGCTGTCAGCTCGAGCACGGACCGGTTCGAGCAGACCACAGTGGACCGCATGCTGGCCGAGTTCCGCGACCTGTTCGGCAGGGTCCTGGCCGACCCGGACGCGCCGCTGGCCGGCGCCCGTACCCACGAAGGGGCGCACTCGTGAGCACGCTGCCTCCCGGCTACCAGCTGGTCACCGACCTCCCGGACGACCGGTACGGGGAATGGTTGGACTGCTGGCTCGGTGCCTTCGGCAACCCGGTCAGCGCCGATCCCGAGATCCTCGACTTCTACCGGCGTACGCACCCGGCGGATCGGGCCGTGGCGGTCGCCGACGACGAACGGTACGTCGCCACCAACACCGCGCTCGACCGTGACCTTGTGCTCCCCGGCGGAAACACGGTGCCGGCCGCCGCGTGCACCGGTGGTTCCGCGCACCCGGTGGTGGCCCGGCGCGGGTTGCTGCGCGCCACAGTCGCGCACCTGAACCGACGGGCCGTCGACGAGGGCAAGGCGATCGTCGTCGGGGGCGCGTCCGAGTGGCCGATCTACGGCCGGTTCGGTTCCGGCCCGGCGACCTGGTCCGACGCGGTCGAGTTCGATGTCCGGGCGGTCGGCCTGCGCGACGACGTGCCGGGCCGCGACCTGCGTCCGCGTCGGATCGACGGTACGCAGGCCCGGGACCTCGGGTACAAGCTGTACTCCCAGCAGGCGGCGCAGACGCCCGGGGAGGTGCTCACCCCCTCGTGCTACTGGGACCGGCTTGCCGGCGACCCCGCGTCCGGAGCGCTGGAGGAGGCTCTCGCCCTGGGCGCCCCGGGGTACGGGCCCCGGCACTGCGCCGCGATCGACGACCGTGGGCTGGTGACATACCGGATCATGCCGGACTGGACGGCGGAGTCCGCGCCGCAGAGCAAGCTGCACGTCATCGACTTCCTCGCGGCCGACCAGGAGGCGGAGGGCGCGCTCTGGCGGCACCTGTTCTCCGTCGACCTGGTCCGCGAGATCGACGTGTGGCGGATGCCGGTGGACAGCCCGCTGCGCTGGTGGGTCGACGACGCGCGACGGATGCGTGTCCGCCGTCAGGACGCCCTCTGGATCCGCCCGCTGGATGTGCCACGGCTCCTGCGCACCCGCGGCTGGGCCTGCGACGGCGTCCTCACGCTCACCGTGCACGACCCGGAGGGCCTGGCGGCCGGCACGTTCCGGCTGGAGGTGACCGACGGGCACGCCACGTGCGAGCCGGTCACCGGCGCGGCCGACCTGGAGATGGGCGTCGGCGCGCTGGCCGTCATCCTGCTCGGTGGCACCCCGGCGGCCGCGCTCACCAGGGCCGGCCGGATCAGCGCCCCGGACGCGCGCAAGGTGCGACTGTGGGACGCCATGGCGGTGCCGGAGCGCAGCCCGTACATCAGCTACTGGTTCTGACGGGGTCACCGTGACAGTGAGCCCGCTCGCCGTGACCGGGGCCCTGCACTTCACCGCGCCGGTGTTCCCCGACGACCGGGGCTTCTTCGGCACCCCGTTGCAGGCTGGCCTGTTCGCCGAGACCACCGGCCGTCCGCTGTTCCCACTCGCGCAGGCCAGCTACAGCCGATCCCGGCGGGGAGTGGTTCGGGGGGTGCACTACACAGCCGCACCCCCCGGCGCCGAGAAGTACGTCTACTGCGCGCACGGCGCCCTGCTCGACATCGTGGTGGACATCCGGGTGGGGTCGCCCACGTACGGCCAGTGGGACGCGGTGCGGCTCACCGGCGACCGGATGGACGCGCTGTACCTGCCGGTCGGTGTCGGCCACGCCTTCGTCGCGCTGACCGACGACGCCGTCATGCAGTACCTGCTCTCGCGGGAGTACGAGCCCGCTGACGAGCGCGCCGTCTCCGTCCTCGATCCACGGCTGGGTCTGCCGGTGGGAAACCCCGCCGGGCACGATCTGTCCGAGCGCGACCGCGCCGCGCCGACCCTGGAGCAGGCAAGGGAGGCGGGGTTGCTGCCGGACTACGCCCGCTGCCGGGCGATCGAGGTGCGCAATCTGCGAGATGCCCCGGCCAGGGCGGCTGGTGGACGGTAGGCGGGCACATGACGACCCGACCGAAAGGGCACCGATGCGCGTTCTGTTCGCCACCTATGCGGAAACCACCCATTACTACAACATGGTCCCGCTGGCCTGGGCCCTGCGCACCGCCGGCCACGAGGTCCGGGTCGCCACCCAACCGGCCCTCATGGACGCGGTCGTGCAGTCCGGCCTGACCGCCGTGCAGGTCGGGGAGGACCACGACTTCATGTCGGTCATCGCGGCCAAGGCCGACGACCCGACCTGGGGCGAGCGGATCACCACGGCGCTGCGGACCGGCGGCGCCGACATGGACTATCCGGCCCTGCTGGCGTTCTTCGACGAGGCCGTGGAGACCTCGGCCAAGGTGTTCAACGACCCGATGGTCGACGCCCTCGTGGCGTACGCGCGGGAGTGGCAGCCGGATCTGATCATCTGGGAGAACTTCACCCTTGCCGGCGCCATCGCGGCCCGGGTCACCGGCGCCGCGCACGCCCGCCTGCTCTGGGGGGCCGACGCGCAGACCCGCATCTACAACCGGTTCCAGGCGTTGCTCGCCGAGCAGCCCGAGGATCAGCGGCGCGACCCGATGCAGGACTGGGCCGCCGCGCACCTGGAGCGGTTCGGCGTCACCTACGACGCCGACGTGCTGACCGGGCAGTACACCCTGGACCAGGCGCCGGAGAGCATGCGGCTGGACGTCGGGCTGCGAGTCGTGCCGTTCCGGTATGTGCCGTACAACGGTCCGGCCCGGGTCCCCGGCTGGCTGCGCGAGCGCCCGGAGCGCCCGAGGGTCTGCGTGACCGCCGGCATCTCGATGCGTTACATGCTGGGCTACGACCCGATCCCGGTCTCGACGCTCAAGCTCTTCGCCGACGCCGACGTCGAGGTGGTCGCGACGCTGGCCGTCGACGAGAGCGAACTGGCCGACGTGCCGCCCAACGTCCGGGTGGTGAACTTCGTGCCGATGCACGCGCTGCTGCCCAGCTGCGCGGCCGTCGTGCACATCGGCAGCGCCGGCGTGGTGTCGACGGCGATGGCGTACGGCGTGCCGCAGTTGACTCTCGTCCCCGACCTGTGGGACGCCGTCGTGCGCGCCGACATGTTGCGCGAGCAGGGCGCCGGCCTGGATCTGACGCTCGACCGGGCGACGCCCGAGGCGATCCGCGACAACGTCCTGCGGCTGGTGCACGAGCCGGAGTTCCGGGCGGCCGCGGACCGGATCCGGGGCGAGATGCTCGCCGAGCCGGCACCGAGCGAGATCGTGCCGGTTCTCGAGAAGATCGCCGCCCAGCGGTGACCCGGGGGTTCCGGCCGGCGCACGTCCGGCCGGAACCGAACCGGAACCCCGGCACGGAAGGCTGACCACTGCTGCGGGAAGCCGGCGAGCCGGGGAGAGGTGACGCCAGGATGAGCGAGAACCATCTGCGGTTGGTGATCGTCATTGCCAGCATCCGCCGAGGCCGGTTCGGTCCGGTCCCGGCGCGCTGGCTGTGCGACGAGACCAACCGTGGTGGGCGCATCGAGGCGGACGTGATCGACCTCGCCGAGGCCCGCCTGCCCGAGGTCGCCGGCGACCCGGCTCCGCCCGCCGTTCGTGACCTCGCACCATGGCTGGCCGCCGCGGACGCGTTCGTCGTCGTCACGCCGGAGTACAACGGCAGCTTCCCCGGGTCGTTGAAGACGGCCATCGACTGGTTCCGCGACGAATGGCGGCGCAAGCCCGTTGGCTTTGTCTGCTACGGCGGTCCGGCTGCGGGGCTGCGGGCGGTGGACCATCTGCGCCAGGTGTTCACCGACCTGGACGCGATGACGGTGCGCGACCCGGTGACCATCCCTCACCACCGGTCCGCCTTCGATCTCGCCGGCCGGCCGGTCGATCCCGGTCTGACGGTCGCGGCTGGTCGCATGCTCGAACAGCTCATCTGGTGGGCCGACACGTTGCGGCGCGGACGCGTGGCGCCGACCGACACCCGACTCGGGAAACTTCAGGAAGGAATTCGATGACAACCGAAGGCACCACTGCGGCCGTGCCGCGGGCGGGCCGCCGGGAATGGATCGGGTTGGCTGTGCTCTGCCTGCCCACCCTGCTGGCCTCGGTGGACCTCACGGTCCTGTATCTCGCACTACCGCATCTCAGCGCCGACCTCGGCGCCACCACGACCCAGCAGTTGTGGATCGTGGACATCTTCGGGTTCCTCACCTCCGGCCTGCTGGTCACCATGGGCACGCTCGGTGACCGTTTCGGCAACCGCAGGATGCTGTTGATCAGCTCCGCCGCGTTCGCCGCGGCGTCGCTGCTGGCGGCGTACGCCACGACGCCGGAGATGCTCATCGGCGCCCGCGCCCTGCTCGGCGTGGCCGGCGCGGCAGGAATGCCCGCCGCCCTGGCCCTGATCACACACATGTTCCGGGACCCGGCGCAGCGCGGCATGGCGATCGCGTCGTGGATGAGCTGCTTCATGGGCGGTCTGATGCTCGGGCCCCTGGTCGGCGGCATCATGCTCGAGTACTTCTGGTGGGGCTCGGCGTTCCTGCTCGCGGTCCCGATCATGGTCCTCGTCCTGGTGGTGGCGCCGGTGCTGTTGCCGGAGCGCCGCAACCCGGGCGCGGGCAAGCTCGACCTGCTCAGTGTCGCCATGTCCCTGGTCGCGATGATCTCGCTGGTGTACGGGCTGAAGAAGCTCGCCCAGGACGGCTTCACGGCACCGGCGCTGCTCGCCATGGTGTTCGGCGTTCTGGTCGGCGTGCTCTTCGTGCGGCGGCAGCGGAGCCTCACCGACCCGCTGCTCGACCTGCGCCTGTTCGGCATAGCGACGCTGCGCGCCGCGCTCATCCTCGGCCTGCTGGTCAGCGCGCTCAACGGCGGCGCGTCTCTGCTGGTGACCCAGTTCCTCCAGGTGATCGAGGGGCTGTCACCGCTGCGGGCGGGCCTGTGGCTGCTGCCGCCGTCCCTGGCAATGATCATCGCGTTGTTCCTGGCGCCGGGCCTCACCGCCAAGCTGAAGGCGGGCCGGGTGATCGCGCTCGGGCTCGGCATCGGGGTGGTGGGCTATCTGATCCTGGCCCAGGTGGAGAGCGTGGACGGTCTCGGGCTGCTCGTCGCGGGCTTCGCGGTGCTGCTGTTCGGTATGGGCCTGCCCTCGTCGCTGGGCACCATGCTGGTGATGGGCGCCGCGCCGCCGGACAGGATCGGCTCCGCGTCGTCGTTGCAGCAGACCAGCAACGAGTTCGGCATCTCGATCGGCATCGCCACGCTCGGCAGCATCGGCATGGCGACCTACCGCAGCGAGTTGGCGGACACGGTGCCCGACACGGTGCCGCCGGACGTGGTGGAGGCCGCCCGCGAGGGCATCGCCCCCGCCAGTGTGCTGTCCGCGCAGTTCCCCGACCTGCTGGCGCCGGCGCGGGCCGCGTTCACCGTCGGTCTGAACAACGTCGCCTGGGTCAGCGCGGCGCTGATGATCGGCCTGGCCATCTTCGCGTACTTCGCACTGCGGCACACCGAGCTGAGCGAGATGACGCCGCCGACCGACATACCGCCGCTTGCCGAGCAGGCTACGGCCGCGGACGCCGCCGGCGTCGAGGCCGGCCGCACCGACGACGCCCCGCAGACCGTTCCGCCTCAACGCTGACGCCGATGCCCGGCGGGCCTGGCCCGCCGGGCATCGCGGAAGGAGTAACCATGTCACTCGACGTGGATGGCACCCAGGTGACGCTGTGCCGGGACAGCGCGCGGCCCAGCGTGCGGCTGCGGCGCCGCTATCCGGCACCGGTCGCCGCGGTGTGGCGGTGCCTCGTCGAACCGGATCAGGTCAACGCCTGGTGGACACCGATGACCGTCGAGCTGGTGCCGGAGGCTGGCGCCGCGATGACGTTCACCTGGCCCGGTGGCGACACGGATCCGGGCCAGGTCCTCGCCGTCGACCCACCCCACCTCTTCGCGTACACCTGGGGTCCGGACACCCTGCGCTGGGACCTGTCCGCCGCGGGGGACGGGACCGACCTCACGTTGCTGACCACGGTGGCCGACCCGGGCCACATCGCCTACAGCGCGGCTGGCTGGCACGCCGGCCTCGACCTGCTCGGAGATCACCTGGCCGGCCGCGAGGTCGTGCCACCCGGCCCCGATCCGGCACCTCCGGCGCTGGTCGAACGCTATCGTCGACTGCTCGACGGAGAACAGGGATGACACATGGCTGACGAAGAGATCCACGACAGTCCCACCAAGTGGGTGGCCGACCACGTGCGCTCCTATGTGGAGAGCGATGGTGCCAAGGGACACGACTTCCAGGGCAAGCTGCCCACCCTGCTCCTGACGACGCGGGGCCGCCGGACGGGCAAGCTGCGCCGCACCGCACTGATCTACGGGCGGGACGGCGACCGGTACGTGGTGGTGGCCTCGGCGGGCGGGCAGGAGGCGAATCCCGCCTGGTACCTGAACCTCTGTGCCGAACCGGAGGTGTCCGTGCAGGTGTACGGCGAGACCTTCCAGGCCAAGGCGTCGGTCGCCGCTGAGGCCGAGCGGCCCGCGCTGTGGGAGAAGATGGCGGGGATCTTCTCCACCTACCGCCGCTACCAGAAGAAGGCATCCCGGGAGATCCCGGTGGTGCTGCTGGAACCGCTGCGTTAACCCCCGAACAGGCTGTGCGCCTCCGCCGGCCCGCCCCCGTCCGCGCGGAGGCGCACAGCCCTGCCTCAGCCCGCCCGCCGGTAGGCCGCCGTCAACTTCTCCACGGCGGGCACCACCTCGTTGGGCGTGGGCAGACCCATCATCTCGGTACGCAGGCGGACCGCGTTCTCCTTGAACGACGGGTCCTTGAGCACCCGCATCAGGTCCTCGCGGAGCCCCGCGGGAGTGAGATAGTCGGAGTCGTAGGCCAGCCACACCCCGGCGCCACGCTCCTGCAGCCCGTTCGCCTGCGCCACCGGGCCGAACCACTTCTCGCTCCAGTACGCGCTCGGCACGATGAGCTGCGGTACGGCGTGCTCGAAGGCTGAGGCCATCGTCGAGGATCCGCCGTGGTGCACGATGGCGCTGCACGTCGGCAGCAGGACGTTCATCGGCACGAAGTCGACCACCCGCACGTTGTCCGGTATCCGCGGCACCGAGGCGAGCTGCTCCGCGCTCATCGTGGCGACCACCTCGATGTCGAGGTCGCCCACCGCCTCGAGCAGGTCCACGGCGGAGGCCTCGGCGACGTCCGCCTCGCGGTGGGTCATGCCCAGCGTGACGCAGACCCGCGGCCGGGCCGGCTGCTCGTAGAGCCACCGTGGCACCACCGAGGGGCCGTTGAAGGCGAGGTGACGCATCCGGACGTAGTGCGGTGAGCTGGGGCGCCAGGTCCACGGCGGCATGGTGTCGATCGTCCACTGGCCGTGCACGACGTCGTCGGCGAACGCGCCGCCGCCGTGCGTGCGCAGCAGCGGCTCCAGCCAGGCGCGCATCGGGTCCGGCCGGGACCCGCCGGCCGCCCGGACGGCCTCCCAGAGCTGCACGAAGGCGTCCGTGCCGAACAGGATGCGCGCGTGCGCCGCGCCGCAGGCCCGGGCCACCACCGGTCCGGCGTAGGTCATCGCGTCCCAGAGCACCAGGTCCGGCCGCCAGGCGCGGGCGAAACCGATCAGGTCGGTGAGCATCTCGTCGGTGTGCAGGAACGGGAGGAGGTTCGTGGTGAGGTACTCAAGCTCGGCGTACGGATCGTCCCGGGCATAGTCGGTCTGCACCGGCAGCGTGGCCGGCGCGGCCTGGCGCTTCGGCGGCTCGGACATCTCGTCGACCTCGGCCAGCGTCTCGGCCATGGGCTCACCGGCCAGGACGGCGGTGAGCCCCGCCTGCGCCAGCGCCTCGGTCGAGCCCGGCTGGCAGGCGACGCGCACGTCATGACCGGCGGTGCGCAGCGCCCAGGCCAGCGGCGTCATGATGTAGAGGTGTGACTTCAGGTCCGGGGGAGCGACGAACAGGACACGCATGGCGGGTCTCTCCTTCGGGTTCGAGGTGATTCACCAGCCCGCCGGCGGGCTGGCGCCGGCGACCGGAGGGAACAGCTCGTCCAGGCGCCGGATCACCGCGGGGTCGAGCGGGCTGTCGAGGGCGGCGAGGGCACCGTGCAGGTGCGCCAGGGTGCGTGGACCGATCACCGCGCCGGTCAGTCCGGGACGGCCCAGCACCCAGGCGAGCGCCACCTCGGCCGGGTCCAGCCCGAGACCGGCACAGTACTTCTCGTAGTCGGCGACGGCCTCGTACCGGTCCTCCAGGGCCCGCATCGCGCGCCCCTGCGCCGTCTTCACCGCGGTGCCGTCGGCCAGCTTCCGGAGCGCGCCGCCGAGCAGCCCGCCGTGCAGCGGGGACCAGGCGAACACCCCGACGCCGTACGCCTGGGCCGCCGGGATCACCTCCGCCTCGGCCTGCCGGGCCACCAGGTTGTAGGCACACTGCTCGACGACGAGCCCGAGGTGACCCCGGCGGGTCGCCGTTTCCCGCGCCGCGGCGATGTGCCACCCGGCGAAGTTCGAGGAGCCGACGTACCGGATCTTGCCCTGGCCGGTCAGCATCTCCATCGCCTGCCAGATCTCGTCCCAGCCGGCGTGTGGATCGAAGTGGTGCATGTGGTACAGGTCGATCCAGTCGGTGCGCAGCCGCCGCAGGGAGTCCTCGCAGGAGGCGACGATGTGCCGGGCGGACAACCCGCGATCGTTGGGCCAGTCACTCATCGGGTTGAACACCTTGGTCCCCAGCACCACCTTCTCCCGCCGGCGGTCGCCCTGGTCGAACCATGCGCCGATGAGTTCCTCGGTCAGCCCCCGATGCACCTGCCAGCCGTAGTGGTTAGCTGTGTCGAAGAAGTTGATGCCGTGGTCCAGCGCCTCGTCCATGAGGCGGAACGCCTCTTCGCGCGTGGTGCGCACACCGAGATTGAGCGTGCCCAGGCACAGCGGGCTGACCTCCAGGGCGGTACGGCCGAGTCGGGTGTAGCGCATCGTCGCTCTCCTTCGTCTCAGCCGCGCTGCCCGACGAACAGGCCGCGCCCGGTAAGCCCGTCATCCAGGAACTCGGCCGGGCAGCCGGCGTCCGCGAACGCACCCAGGTACTCGTCGCGGCTGAACAGCATGAGGTGCGACGTCTGGGTGAACTCCCGGATACCGCCCGCGTCCCCCACCAGGAAGCGCACCTCCAGGTGCGACATCCGCCCGGTGCGGGTGGTGTGTGACATCCGGGCCACCGCCCGCGTCCCGTCGGTGTCGGAGTCGACGGCCAGATGACCGTCGAGGAACCGCTCGGGAAACCACCACGGTTCCACCACCAGCACGCCGCCCGGCTCCAGGTGCTGCGCCATGGACCCCACGGCCTGACGCAACTCGGCCACCGAGCCCAGGTAGCCGATGGCGTTGAACATGCAGGTGACCGCGTCGAAGCGGCGGTCCAGGCGAAAGTCGCGCATGTCGCCGTCGTGCACGGGCACCCCGGGTAGGCGCGTCCGGGCCGTCGCACGCATCGGCTCGGACAGCTCCACGCCGGCCACCTCGTCGAAGGTGCCGGCGAAGGTGGCCAGGTGTGCGCCCGTCCCGCAGGCCACGTCGAGCAGGCTGGCGGCCTCCGGACGCCGGTCGCGGATCAACCGGGTCAGGGTCTCCGCCTCGGCGGCCCAGTCCTTGCCCCGGCTGCGGTAGATGAACTCGTAGATCTCGGCGAACTCGGCGGTGTAGGTCATCGGCGGACCCCGGCGAACAGGCCGCGGCCGGGCAGGCCGCCGGCATCGGTGAGATGCTCGGCGGTACAGCCCGCCGACTGCAGGGCCTCGAGATAGTCCTCCCGGGTGAACAGGGTCAGCATCTGCACGTGGGAGAAGTGCCGGATACCGCCGCCGCCGTCGGCGACGACGTAGTGCGCCTCGTGCCGGGCCGCCTGCCCCTGCCGCGCCGAGTGCGAGACCCGCACGACGGTACGGGTGTCGTCGTGGACCACGTCGTGGGCGACGTGCCCGTCGAGGAAGGTGTCCGGGGACCACCAGGGGTCGATCACCAGTACGCCACCGGGAACGAGGTGCGCGGCCATCGTCCGGACCGTCGCACAGAGCTCGTCGACGTCGTGGGCGTAGCCGATGGTGCCGGTCAGGATGCACACGGCATCGAATTCACGGCCCAGCGCGAACGACCGCATGTCGCCGACGTGGACGGCGCCGGACGGCAGCTTGGCCTGCGCCACAGTGCACATCGCTGGGGACAGTTCGAGTCCGGCCACCTCCAGGAAGGTGGTCGCCAGCCGCCGCAGGTGCTCGCCGGTCCCGCAGGCCACGTCCAGCACGGACCGGGCCTGCGGCCGGCGCTCGCGGACCACGCGCGCCACGGCGTCCGCCTCGGCGGCGAAGTCCTTGCCCCGTCCCGCGTACAGCAGGTCGTAGATCTCGGCCACGTCGGCGTCGTAGGCGGCCGAGGTCACCGTGTGTTGGCCGGTCACCGGGTGTCTCCCGCCGCGACGGTGTGCCGGCCGAGCCGACGGGCGAGGGATGCGCGCAGCGCCGCGACGACCGCGTCCACGTCGTCGTCGCTGAGCGCCTGGTGCATCGGCAGGCACAGGGTGCGTTCGGCGGCCCGCTCGGCCCGGGGCAGCCGCGCTGTCGACCCGTACGCGGCCACCCGGTGCAGGATGGGGTAGCGGAACGTCGTGTAGATGCCCTGGGCGTACAGATCGCTGGCTACGTCGTCGCGGATTCCCTCGTCCATCTGCACCCAGTACAGGTAGTACGAGCTGCGCTGGCCGGGAGGCAGCGGCGGGGGCAGGGTCAGACCGGGCACGTCGGCGAGGCCGCTGTCGTAGCGAGCCTCGACAGTTCGCCGCCGGTCGGCGAAGTCCGGCAGTCGGCCCAGTTGCACCAGGCCGACGGCGGCCTGCATGTCGTTCATGATCGAACGCCTGGAGAACGACGAGATGTCGAAGTCCCACCATCGGTGCGCCGAGCGCCGGGCCTGGGAGAAGCCGCTGAACTGCTCCAGACCGAAGTACGCGAGCTTGGCGGCCCGCGCCACCAGGTCGGGATCGCGGGCGGTGAGCATGCCGCCGTCCCCGGCCACGACGATCTTCTGTGCGTCGAAGCTCCACACGCCGATGTCGCCGAGCGTGCCGCAGGGCACCCCGTCCACGCTGGAGTCCACCGCGCAGGCGGCGTCCTCGATGAGGAGGATCCCGCGTTCCCGGCACAGCTCGGCGATGCCCGCGATGTCACCGGGCCGGCCACCGTAGTGCAGCGCCAGCACTGCGCGGGTGCGTGGAGTGATTGCCGCCGCCACGTCGTCGACGGTGGGGTTGAGGGTGTGCGGATCCACGTCGCAGAAGACCGGACGGCCGCCGTGCGCCGCAATGGCGTTGCCCGCACCGACGAAGCTCACTGTCGGCAGCACCACCTCGGTGCCGGGCCCCACACCGGCTAGCTGCATCGCGATGAACGTCGCCTCGGTGCACGAGTTCACCGCCGTGACCCTGCCGGTGTCCACACCGAGGTGGCCGGCGAAGGCCGCCTCGAACGCCGCGGTGCGCGGTCCCTTGCCGACCCAGTTGCTGCCGAACACCTCTGCGATGGCGTTCAGCTCCGCCTCGCCGAGGGACGGCTGAAACACGTTGATCATGACCCGCTCACCACCTCTCGTAGTCGTCGTGGTGGCGGACCCAGTCCATCTTGTCCTCCAGGTGATCTTCCTGGCGACCCAGCGGGGTGAGGTCGAGGTAGTTGTAGGTGTTGTTGAGCAGGTCGCTACCGCGCCGGTAGGTGGAGTAGGCGTAGCGCACCACGTCGCCCTCGCGCAGGAACGTGCTGACGCCGGGCATCTCCGGCTCCGGGTCGTCGTCGTCGAGGCGCACGTGGAAGTCCTCGTAGAACGTGGTGCCGTGGCAGGAGACGAACGGCACGGTCCAGCCCATCCGCTTGACGAACTGCTCCGTCTCCGCCGGCGGCTCCGGCGACACCACCACCAGCGTGGTGTCCCGTGCGTGCAGGTGTGCCAGATGACCGATGTTGTCCACCCAGAACGAGCAGATCGGACACCAGCCGTACCCTTCCAACGAACCCATGAAGTGGTACGTGATGAGCTGCCGCCGGCCCTCGAACAGGTCGAGCAGACTCAGCCGGCGCCCGCCCGGGGCGATGAAGGTGTAGTCCGTGTCGACGGTCAGCAGGGGCAGCGCCTGCCGCTCCCGGGTCACCGCGTCGCGGGCCCGGGTCAGTTCCTTCTCCCGCTCCAGCAGCGCCTTGCGGGCGGCCAGCCACTGCGCCCGGTCGGCCGGGGCCGGCGTGGTGGTGGTGGGGGCGCTGCCCGTAGCCCCGTCAGCGCAGCACGACATCGGCGCGCTCCAGCTCCGTCAGGAACACCCCGCGCGACAGCGCCTCGGCGGTCCGCTCGATGTCGTCGGACATGTACCGGTCCTCGTTCAGCGTGGACACGAGGCCGCGGACGGTGTCATAGGTGGCCCGGGCGGCCGGGCTCAGCCCGTCGGGCCCACCCCGCAGGTCCACCGCCTGCGCCGCGGCCAGGAACTCCACGGCGAGGATGCGGTCGTTGTTCTCCAGCACCCGCCGGGCGTTGCGGGCGGCGATCAGGCCCATGCTGACCACGTCCTGGTTGTCGCCGTTGGACGGCACGCTCTGGGTGCTGGCCGGCCCGATGGTGCGGTTCTCCGCGACCAGCGCGGTGGCCGGGTACTGCGCGCCGGCGAACCCGCTGTTCAGGCCGGGGTCGCCGGCCACGAGGAACTCCGGCAGCCCGTCGCTGAGATGCCGGTTCAGCAGTCGGTTGGTGCGCCGCTCGGAGAACACCCCGAGCTGGGTGAGCGCGATGGTCAGGAAGTCCATCACGAAGGCGATCGGCTGGCCGTGGAAGTTGGCGCCGTGGAAGACCTCCTTGCCAACGAAGAACAGGGGGTTGTCGTTGGCCGAGTTGACCTCGGTCTCCAGCTTCTCCATGGCGTGGTACACGGTGTCCCGGACAGCGCCCACCACCTGCGGGATGGCCCGCAGCGTGTACGCCTTCTGCATGTAGATCTCCGTACGGGAGACGCCGTTCGCGGTCCGCTCGGTCGCCTGCAGCTGCCGGCGCAGGTCCTCGTGCTCCAGCGCCAACCCGCTGCCCCGCATCAGGGCCCGCATGTTCGCCGCGGTGTCGATCTGGCCGCGGTGCGGACGCGCGATGTCGTGGCCCTCGGCGAGGAACGGACTGGTCGACGCACGCATCGTCTCCAACACCAGCGCGGTGACGACCTCCGCCTGGCGAACCTGGTCGAGCGCGCGCTTGGCCACCAGGCAGCCCAGGCCGGTCATGCCCGAGGTGCCGTTGATCAGTGAGAGGCCCTCCTTGAAGCGGAGCTCCAGCGGCTCGATGCCGAGCTTGCGCAACACCGGGCCGGTCGGCACGCGGCTACCACCACGCAGCAGATAACCCTCGCCGATGAGGGTGGAGGCGATGTGTGCCAGCGGAGCCAGGTCACCGCTCGCTCCCAGCGAGCCGATCTGCGGGATGGCCGGCGTCAGGCCCTCGTTCAGATACAGCGCCAGCCGCTCCAGCACCTCGGGGCGGACCGCGGAATATCCCTTGGCGAGGGCGTTGAGCCGGGCCGCCACGATCGCCCGGGCCTCGTCCTCGGCGAAGTCCGGCCCCACGCCGGCGCTGTGACTGCGCACGAGGTTGGTCTGGAGCTCTACCTCCTTCGAGGTGTCGACGAGCATGTAGACCATCTCGCCGTAACCGGTGGTGACGCCGTACACCGGCTCACCGCGTCGTACGGTGTCCTCGAACATGGCCCGGCTGCTGGCCGCACGGCCCAGCGCGTCCCGGTTCACGCCGCAGCGGACGCGGTCCACCGCGACCTTCCACACATCGGGCACGCCGACGGTCTCGCCGTCGAAGTCGACGGTCGTCTGGGTCTCGACAAGGGTCACAGTGCACACTCCATCGGATCGCGGTGTTTCGTTCTTCCGGTACGGAGGCCGGCCAGGGCGCGCCGGTCGACCTTGCCGCCGGTGTTGCGCGGCAGGGAATCCACGGTGGTGAAGGTGACCGGCAGGACGGGATCGCCGAACCGGCGGCGCAGTGCCGAGCGCCAGTGGTCCGGGGTCCCGCCTGGGCCGGGTACGACGTAGGCGTCGAGGCGGACGACCAGGCCGTCGTTGCCGGTCACGGGCACCACGGCGCAGGCGGCCACGCCTTCGTCCGCGGACAGGGCGGCCTCGACGTCGGCGAGCTCGATGCGGACGCCGTACATCTTGATCTGCAAATCCCGGCGGCCGTGAAACTCCAGCACACCGTCCGGGCGCCACCGGCCGAGGTCACCGGTCCGGTAGTGCGGGGTGACGCCGTCGCCACCGGCCGGCGGGTGGAACACCCCGTTGTCCGCGGCCGCCGCCCCCACGTACCCGGTGGTGACGTACCGGCTGCGGATCACCAGGTGACCGATCTCGCCCGGCGGGCACGGGCGGTCGCGGTCGTCCAGGACGAGCAGGTCGCGTCCGGGGATGGGCCGGCCGATCGCGACGGTGCCGGTCCCGGTGTCCGCGACGGACACCTCGTGCCAGGTGGCGAGGATGGTCTCGGTCGGTCCGTACAGGTTGACCAGCCTGGTCTGCGGCAGCCGCGCCCGGAGCTGGCGGGCGAGCGGGCCAGGCAGCGCCTCGCCGGCGAGCAGCAGGGCGGCCAGCCGGGTCGACGCCGGATCGCCGGCGAGCAGCGGCTCCAGCTCACGGGCGAAGCTCGGCACGGTCTGGAGCACCGTCACGCGCTCGCGTGACAGCCACGGCACCAGGCGATCCGGGTCCGCGCGTATTCGCCACGGCACCGGGCACAGCGTGGCGCCCCCGCGCAGGGCCGCGAACACCTCGACGAGGCAGGCGTCGTAGCCGGGTGCCGCCCACTGCGCCAGCCGGGTGCCGGCACCGATGCCGAACTCGGCGGCGAACCACCCGGTGAACTGGGCCAGCGCGGCATGGGTCTGCCGGATGCCCTTGGGTCGACCGGTGGTGCCGGACGTGTACGCCACGTAGGCGGTCGAGTCCGGAGCGACGGCGGACACCGTGGTGTCGGTGGCGCCGGGGATGCCCGCGAGGTCCAGCACGGGCACGCCGGTCGCGTCGACCGCCCGGCGTACCGGATCGTCCGGGTCCGAGTCGGTGAGTACGCACGCCGGCCCCAGATCGGCGAGCGCGGCGTGCGCGGTCCCGGTGCCGGCGAGACACACCATCGGCGCCCCCGAACCGAGCGCGCCGACGAGCGCGACGACCAAATCCGCGCCGGGGGACGCGAGCACTGCCACCGGTCGTCCAGGCCCGGCACCGTACGCCCGCACCGCCGCCCGCACACCGGCCGCGCGGCGTGCCAGCTCGCCGTAGGTGAGCTCGACGTCGCCGTCCGACACGGCGATCGCTTCGGGATGCCGCCGGGCCTGCGCCCGGATCAGGTCGGCCACGGTCGGGCCGGCCTCGGCCGGCTCCAGACCCTGGGTGTTCGCGGTCACGCCTCCTCCTTTCCAGATCGGTTGGGGCGACGGGGAGATCAGCGCAGCCGCACGGGCAGCGCGTTCAGGCCGTGCATGACGACGCTCGCCCGCCAGGCCAGCGATTCGGCCGGGTTGGCCAGCCGCAGGTGCGGATAGCGGCGCACCAGCGCGCGGATGGCGATCGTCGCGTCCAGTCGGGCCAGCGGCGCGCCGATGCAGTGGTGCAGTCCGTGCCCGAACGCCACGTGCGCGTTCTGCGGCCGGTCGACGCGCAGCGTGGCCGGCTCGGCGAACCGCTCCGGATCGCGATTGGCCGCCAGCAGCGAGACCAGCACCACCGCGCCGGTCGGAATGGTGGCCCCGCCGACGGCCACCGGCTGCCGCGCCCGCCGGGCGGCAACCTGCACGGGACTCTCGTACCGGAGAACCTCCTCCACGGCGTCCGGCACCAGGCCCGGATCGGCGCGCAGCCGCTCGAGCTGCGGGCGGTCGGTCAGCAACGCCAGCATCGCGTTGCCGATCAGGTTGACGGTGGTTTCGTGTCCGGCGATCAGCAGAAGGAACACCATGGAGGTGAGCTCGTCCTCGGTGAGCCGGTCACCGCCGTCCCGCACCGATGCCAGGGCGGAGAGGAGGTCGTCACCCGGCGCGCGGCGTTTGTCGCGCAGCAGGCCCTGGGCGTAGTCCAGCATCTCCCCGGCGGCCGCCTCCAGTTCGGCGAGGCTCAGCGCGCTCGCCGTCAGTGTGGTCGTCCAGCGGTGGAAGGCGGCGTCGTCCGACTCGGGGATGCCGAGCAGCCCGCCGAGCACCCGGATGGGCAGCGGCAACGCGTACGCCGCGACGAGGTCGACCTCGTCCGCGCCGGCCATCGCGTCCAGCAGATCCTCGGCGATCCGCTCGATGCGTGGCCGCATGTCCTCCATCCGTCGCCGGGTGAACGCTGCGGAGATCAGCCTGCGCAGGCGGGTGTGGTCCGGCGGTTCCCGGTTCAGCATGTGATTGTTCATGCCGAGGCGGAGCCGCTCGGAAAGACCGCGCCGGTCGGCTACCGCGCCGGTGCGGCCCTCCAAGCGGGTGTCGGCCAGGCACCGGCGCACCTCGTCGTACCCGACCACCAGCCACGCCGGACCGCCGGACGGCAGCGTCACCCGGTGCACCGGTCCCAGCGCCGCCAGGCGTGCGGATCCGGCGTGCCGCTGTGCCGCGTCGCCCAGCAGGAAGTCCGCGGCGTGCGGCGCGACGGTCATGCCGTCATCCTGGCAACAGCGGGTGTCGCGCAGCGCCTTCGTGGTTGCGCTGCTGGAACGAGGTGCATCCGGCATGATCAGGACCGGCCGAACTGTCCCGGCGTGCGACCCGCACCGGCCGGCCCGCGGTACGCCTGGGCGATGTCCAGCCAGTGCTCGGCGTCGGCCCCCGTCGCGGTCAGGGACAGGTCGTCGCGGTGCCGGCGACGCGTGACGAGCAGGCAGAAGTCCTCGGCCGGTCCGGAGATCCGCTGCTCGGCGTCCTCCGGGCCGAACTGCCAGACGGCGCCGGACGGAGCGGTGAGCGTGTAGCCGAACTCGACGTCGGGGGTCGACTCGCCGCGAGCCTGATAGCCGAAGTCCCAGGTGCGCACCGCGAAGCCGCACAGGAACCGGATCCGGTCCGTCCGCACCTGACGCACGCCGAGCGTGTCGGCGATGTCCTGGCCGTGGCCGAACAGCTCCATCATTCCAGCGCAGGCGAGCACCGGCGCGGGTAGTGGCCGCACCAGCCAGGGCACCACCTGACCGTCCGGCACGGCGGCGAGAGCCTTCTCGGCGTTGGCGCGTTCCTCCCGCCACCGGTTCAGCAGGACGTGCGGCGGGTCGGAGAGATAGGCCGACAGCGCCACGTCGACGTTGCGGTCGAAGTCACCGCTCATCGTCGCGACGCGGGCGCGGAAGCCGTCCGGGTCCGCGGCGGCGAAACCGGCCAGCCGGAATGTCGCGGCCAGGTGGGCCACCTGATGGGCGATGGTCCAACCGGGAGCCGGCGTGTCCAGCTTCCACTGTGTGTCGTCCAGGCCGGCGAGCAGCCGGTCCAGCTCGGCACCGTCAGCGGTCAGGGCGGGGATCGGGTCGGGTCCGGTCACCGTGAGGTCCTCTCGATCGGGCGTGCGGGTGGCGTCGGGTCGGTGCGAGCCGGGCGGCGGTGTGGACTGGATCGGCGTCGGTTCTCTGCAGGCGGGGCCCGTGCGCCAATCCCCGGAAAACGTCTCCATGGTCGACCTCGCACGGAGGGTGATGCACCTTCGTCAGTGCGCTGCGGGGCAGTGTGGTTCTTCGCCGACGGGGTGTTCAGGGCGACTGCGCACGAACGCGTACGCGTGGCACGGGTGGCGACTCACCGGGACCGGAACGTTTCCGGACCGTCTTCGCACCGCCGCTGGGGCACCATGAACGCCGGACGGGCGCGTCCAAAGAACCGAAGGGAGTCACACGATGGCGCAAGGCACCGATCTGCCGAGCTCACTGGGCAAGCCCGCGCTGCGGGCACTCGAGGGTGCCGGCTACACCAAGCTGGAGCAGTTCACCAAGATCAGCGAGTCCGAGGTCAAGGAGCTGCACGGGATGGGCCCCAAAGCCCTGAGCACGCTCAAGTCGTCGATGAAGGCGAAGGGCCTCTCCTTCAAATGAACCGTGACGACCGGGTGGGTGGCTGTTCGCCACCCACCCGGCCTCGTCGTGACGGGCACCCGCCACAGCACTTTGGAAGAAGGCATCTGATGGGAAACGGGTACGAAGGCCACACATCAGCTCCATCGCGAGGCAGTGTGGGGCGTCGACCCGGAGGAAGCGGCATGACACAGGCCAGAACAGCCATGATCATCGGTAGCGGCATCGCCGGCAGTGTGGCGGCGCTCGCGTTGCGCCGTGCAGGCATCGAGCCGACCGTGTTCGAGGCGTACGACCGACCGTCCGACGATGTCGGCGGCGAGTTGATGCTGGCGCCCAACGGCATCGACGCGCTCGGCATCGTCGGGGTCGAGGACGACGTGCACCGCCTTGGCAGCCCCATCCGCCGTACCGTCATGACGGACGGCCGAGGCCGCCCGTTCGGCGATTTCGAGCACCTGCCCGATCTGCCGCCGAGCCGCGCGGTCAAGCGCGCGGACCTGCAACGACTGCTGCGCGAGCGGACCGAGGCGGCGGGTGTCCGCATCGTCTACGGCCGGCGTCTGGTCGGCGCCACGGACTCGCCGGACAGCATCACCGCCAGCTTCGCCGACGGCAGCAGCGCGACCGCCGACGTCCTGATCGGCGCGGACGGCATCCGATCGGCCGTCCGGCGCCTCATCGACCCGGGCGCACCCACGGCGCAGTACACCGGGATGCTCGGCCTGGGCGGCGCCGTGGAGGTGCCGTCGGTCGGTGAGCCGGGCGTCATGCATCTGGCGAACGGGCACGACGCCTTCTTCGGCCACTGGATCGGATCCGACGGACGCGTCAACTGGTTCAGCAACATCACCAGCGACGAGCCGATGGCGATGTCCGAGGCGCGCCGGGTGCCAGCGGACCGATGGCTGAACCGGTTGCGCCGGGTGCACGCCGAGGACGTACCGGCGCGCGACGTGCTCGACCGGGCCGGGCCGCAGGACGTGTTCCCGTTCGGCGCCATCGAGATCCTGCCCCCGCTGCGGACGTGGTACCGCGGGCGGATGGTGCTGGTCGGGGATGCCGCGCACGCGCCCTCCCCGGTGTCCGGTCAGGGCGCCTCGTTGGCCTCGGAGAGCGCCGTGCAGCTCGCCCGCTGCCTGCGTGATGTGCCGGGGGTGCAGGCGGCGTTCGCCACCTACGAGATGATGCGCCGGCCCCGGGTGGAGAAGATCGCTGCCGATGCCGCGCGCGCCAATCAGGCCAAGGCACCCGGCCCGGTCGCGTACGCGCTCATGCGGCTGCTGGCCCCCGTCGCGCGGCACACCGTGCTGAAGCCCGAGCGGATGTTCGGCCCGGTGCACCGGCACCGGATCGACTGGAACCGGACGGTCACCCCCGCCTGAGCGGCGTCGACCGGTCCGCGGTGTACGCCTCGTGAACCTCCCGCAGGGCACCGATGCCGCCGCCGAAGACGGTGACCGCCAGCTCGGTGACGCCGGCCTCGGCGAACTCGCGAAGCCGCCCGGCGATCCGGTCCACCGGCCCGAGCAGCGACGTACGGTCGACGAAGTCCGCCGGTACGGCGGCGGCCGCCTCGGCGTACCGCTTCGCCAGATACAGCTCCTGGACGTCACGGGCCGCGTCCGCGTATCCCATGCGTGCGGCGAGGAGGTTGTAGAAGTTGCGGTCTCGGCTGCCCATGCCGCCGAGATAGAGGGCGACGTGCGCGCGGACCCGGTCGACGCACCGCCCGACGTCGTCGCCGACGGCGAGCGGCACTGACGCGATCACCTCGAACCCGTCCATGGGCCGGCCGGCTCGCTCCCGGCCGGCCCGGACGTGCCGCAACTGCTCGGCCGCGAACTCCGGGCTGAGGAATGCGGCGAGCCAGCCGTCGCCGATCTCCCCGGCCAGTTCCAGGTTGCGCGGGCCGACCGCGGCCAGATAGATCGGCAGGTCCGGGCGGGGCGGATGGACGGTCAGCCGCAGGGCTCT
The DNA here is from genome assembly GCF_040649115.1 of Micromonospora sp. NPDC049049. Taxonomy (NCBI): domain Bacteria; kingdom Bacillati; phylum Actinomycetota; class Actinomycetes; order Micromonosporales; family Micromonosporaceae; genus Micromonospora; species Micromonospora sp. NPDC049049. Next base: position 66,011 of record NZ_JBEZEX010000008.1, read on the forward strand.
GCCGGCGCCGCCGGCCAGCGGCAGCGGGTAGTGCCGGCCCGGGTGGGCGAGCGGGCGCCGGGACAGGGCGAGGCGGAGCACGTCGACGTACTCACGGGTCCGCCCGAGCGGGTCGGCGAAGGGCACGCCGTGCCATCCCTCGGACACCTGTGGTCCGGAGACGCCGAGGCCCAGCCGGAACCGACCGCCGGACAGGCGATCGAGGGTCGCGGCGGTCATCGCGGTGAGTGCGGGGCTGCGTCCCGGCATCTGCATGACGGCGGAGCCGATGTTGACGGACCGGGTGTGCGCGGCGATCCAGGTCAGCATCGTCACCACGTCCGAGCCGTACACCTCCGCCGCCCACACGGTGTGGAAGCCGAGCCGCTCGGCCTCGACGGCCAACCGCACCCGGCCGGCGGCATCGCCGGCGCCCACCAGATGTCCCAGATTCAGCGACAGTCGCATCCGACCATCGTGGCGTCGGGTCGCATCGGCGGGCATCTCGCGCCGTGCCGTTCCCGCAGCGCAGGGCACCGGCGACGCCCGATCAGACGGGCCCTGGCACCTGCGCAGCCTGGGAGGTGCTCCCGGTCGAACTCGGGGCCAGGATGTGTGACGAGAGCAGGGGGTGGCGATGACCGGAGGGCACGGAAGTCGCACCGCTGCTGTGGTGAGCATGGAGGAGTTTGATGTCCATCCACGATTCACGTGTCGAAGCTATGGATCCGGTCGAGTTCGCCCGTCTGGTCAAGCACACTCCGGACGACGAGCTGCGCGAGGTCATGCGCGGTGAGCGGCGTGCCGAAATCCTCGATCACCTGATCGGCGGGATGCAGTCCGCGTTTCGGCCCGAGGTCGCCGGCCGGACCCGGGCGGTGGTGCACTGGCGCATCGGCGATCGACCGGACGGCGGCGTCGACACCTACCAGATGGTCATCGCCGACGGCGTCTGCACTCTGTCGTCCCGCGCCGACGGGCAGCCACAGCTGACCTTGAACCTGGCCGCGGCTGATTTCGTCCACCTGGTCACGGGCAACGCGCACGCGGTGATGCTGGTGATGAAGGGCCGGTTGAAGACCCGAGGTGACCTCGGTCTGACCGCCCGGTTCCCCACCTTCTTCGCCGCCCCCCGGCCCTGAGCGGCGCGGCCCGGACCGGGCGGAGGCGTCGTGTCCATCTGGCGATTCGGCAGGTGAGGAGCGAGAACATGACCGACACCGGTGCGCACGGTGAGGATGGGCGCGATGCCGAGGATTCGGCCGCAGACCCTCGCCACGGGGACCTCGAAGACCCGTGGCGCGGTATCCCGGCCACGCTCCTCGACGGTCCCGGCTACCACATCGGCGGGCCGGCCGGAGACGGGCGAGGTGCGCCGCAGACGCTCGGAAACTCTCGCGCCGGGAACGTCGAAGACCGCTGGCGCGGCATTCCGGCCACGCTTCTCGACGGCCCCTTCTACAACGCCGACCCAGCGGGTGACTCCCGATGAGCGGCTGGCTCGCGGCGCCCACCGTCAGGCGGTACGACCTCGCCAGGATCCGCGGGCGCCACCGGGTCGCGTACGCCGACTGAGGCGCGCGCACCGCGGCCGGTGCGGGTGTCGCCGCTCTCCCGCCGGGCAACGTGCCTGTGCCCGTCTCCCACGTGCCTCTCAGCTGGCACGGTCGGCCCGGCGGGGAAGCTGTTGGGGCACCCCGGTCGCCGGGTCGCCGGCGTGCCGCGTGCCGTTCGCCGGCGGCGCGTCGGTGGTGGGGGAGCGGCCGTGCGTCGACGGGGCCGCGCCGGACGTATCGGCCGGTCTGCCGAAACGCTGGGTGACCAGGTGCTCCTGGGCCATCCCGCGCAGCGCGGCGAGCGCCGCGTCGAGCAGCACCGCGCGGGCCACCGCGGCGGCCCGCTCCACTTCCATGTCGTCGCGCGGAAGCAGACTGAGCTCGCGGTCCGCGGACTGTTCCGCGAGTTGTGCGTACGGATGGAAGAACTCGGTGCCGTGGCTACAGCCGAGCTCGCGCAGAGCTGCGAGGACATGGGCCAGCCGGTTCCGACCCGGGACGTCGTCGCCCACCTGCCAGCCCAGCTCGTTGATGAGGCGGTCGACCTCGGTGCGCTCGGCCGTCACGTCGTTGACGGCCTTGGACTTGTCGAGGTCCGGGTACACCACCCGGTTGGCGGTCCGGTACAGCCCGGGAAGTGGGAGGTCGTCGTCCTCGATGGCCGTCAGCAGTTCCATCACTGTGGACAGTTCAAGCTGGCCGATGCCGGTCATCGCTCGGATGAAGAGCAGGCGCCGTCGGTGCGCCTCGCCGTACTGCGCCTGGTTGCGGCCAGTCAGTCGGCCCGGTGGGACGAGACCCTCACGAAGATAGAACTTGATTGTTGCGACGGGCACGCCGGTGTAGCGGCTCAGGTCAGAGATGCGCATCGAGTTCCCCCAGCTGGTCAACACAGCCCCGCGGTGCGATTCTCCCACGTAGAAAGGGTGGAGATTGATGGCGATCCCATGGCACGCTCGTGGCGGAAGCGTTCGGGCCGTCACCGCGTCGCGGCTGTGGCCCGGGTGGGACCGGCAGTCGAGCAGTCAGGCAGCGGTACGGTCGGACTCGCGGAGCTTCGTAATCATTACGGGCGCGGCGCTCAGGGGCGTCTCGGCGGCCTGCTGTTCCGCCGCGACCCGGGCCAACGCGAGCTTTCGGCTGTCCATCAGGGCCAGTAGCACGGGCGGGTCGATGCTCTGGATCGGCTGTAGGTCGAGGTCCACCCGGATGTCGGAGTTCCATGAGACCGTCAGCGGCCCCTCCGAGGCCACCGCGATCGGTCGGTTCGCCTCGTCGGGACGCCCGCCCGCGTTGGTGTCGACGGCTTGAGCGAGCAGGTACCAGGTGCCCGGCGGCACCGTGTCGAAGTGGAAGTAGCCGCCGTCGGGTAGCACCGCGCAACGCACCGGACGGCCCTCGGGGATGCGGTCCGTGAAGAGGCCGACGAAGACCGGCCCGTTCGGCCGGCCCGGCTGCGAGGGGATGCGGCCGTGCACCCGAGCCTCGGAGAGCGGGGCCGGTTCCGGGTCGGTCGCGATCTGCGGGGCGTAGCCGGCGCGGCGTCGGTAGGTGGTTGGCGACATGCCGACGCTGCGGGTGAACCGCGAGCTGAAGGTGCCGACGCTGTTGTAGCCCACGCGGAGGCTGATGTCGGCGACGTTGAGTGTGGTGGAGATCAGCAGCTGTTTGGCGCGTTGCAGACGCAGCGCGGACAGGAAACGGCCCGGGGAGACCCCGGTGGTCCGCTGGAAGATCCTGGTGAAGTGGAACTTGCTGAACATGGCAGCCCTGGCCATGTCGTCGACGGTGAGTTGCTCGCCGAGGTTCTCTCGCATGGTGCTGATCGCACGATTCACGGCCTGCTTGGTCGATTCCTCCATGATGCCTCCCCCTGACCTGTCCGGCGATTTTTCGTACTAGGTGGTAATAATTGTCGTGTAAAGCATCGCGGTTTTGGTCCCATCGAGCGCTGTAGTGATGCATATGATTGCGCTGGTATGCCCTGCTGCCTCACTCCCGCCGCCCCGAAGGGCTCCGCTTCCGGTCGAGGCTAGCCCAGCCCAGAGCGATTGACAATACTGCTGATCATCGAGGGCAATAGACCGCAATCGTGAAGAGAGGAACGCCTTGAGCAGTGCCTTCGACACTCATATGAAGCTGACGGTCATCCATGCGGATAGCGGTGCGACCCACTTTCCACGGGGGGTGCCGAAAGCGGTCAATTTGGAAACTGGTCACAGATACGGTGCCCCTGGGCTGCGGTTTGACGCGAAACGTCGGTAATTGTCGATCATGTACCCGGCGGTTTGGCTACCTTCAGTGAATCTGGCGCTTTGCCGACTGAAAAAGATTATTGACCGGAGCGATGAGCGGAAGGTAAGATTGTTTGCTCACGCTGTTGACCGGATTTAATGCAATGCATAGTCAGAGCTTCCCGGATTGCCAATAGCCGTTTTGCTCTTAAAGAAAATTACTATCTGAATTGCTCGTTCCGGGATCGCGTGGCCAATATTCGTCAATTCTCAATCGGGTGCCGAGGAAATGGCTCAGCCGCTCGTCGCGCTGGTTTCGATCGGGCCCGGATGGTCAGTCCGGACGGATTCCAAAGATCGCCGTCCGGCCAGGTGAACAATAGGGTAAATGACAGTGGAATCCCGTCGGCCGCACCGCCTCGTGCCACCCGGCACGGTCCCTACCAGGGATGGGGGCGAGGGTTGTCTGACCGACCCCTTTCGAGTATCCCGTCGGCGGGACACCCGTGGGGAGACACACCCGAGGGGCGCGTCCTACTGCTCAGGAAGGCGTACCAGACGGGCCGGCGTCGTTGCACCTGAAGGCGCGGCCGGCGACATCCAGGAGGCGTCGGGCGGGCCGTACGCCCTCCAGGATCAGCCGATGGTGCGCCGGCTCCAGCCCGCCGTCGGGGCCGGCGCCACGCGAAGGGCGCGCGCGCCCAGGTGACGGGCGGCGGTGAGGCTCGACCAGGCGGCCAGTTCGACGAGGCCGCGGTCGTCGTACCCCTGGGCGCGTACCCGGTCGACATCGGCGGCGGTGACCCGGTAGGAGGTGAACGCCACCAGCAACGTCAGACGCCCCGCCGGGCGGTCCGACTCCGGCAGGCCCGCGACGCACTCGTCGAGCCAACCAAGTCGCAGGGCGGCCGGGCGCGCGTCCAGGCCGGACGGGGGCGCGCCAAGGCGAGGGAGCTGCGCCGTCAACAGCCGGCGTACCGGTGCCGGGACGGTGCGTTCGCCTGCCGCGTCGACCACCGCCGCGGACCGGGCGAACGCCGCCACCAGGTGCGGCCGGTCGCCGGTCCAGGACAGGTCCGGCGGCACCGTCGCCGGAGGCAGCAGGCCCGGGGACTCGCCCGGGACCACGGCCCTGCCGGCCAGCCCGGCCAGGATCCGGGCCGCGCCCCGGCGCAGCACCGCAGCGACCGGGCGGGGCACCGGTGGCAGGGGCGAGTCCGGCAGGAAGACGTTGACCATCCGGTTCAGGTAGTGGAACACCACAGCGACGCCGACGAGTTCGGGACCGTGCTCGGGCGCGAACGGCGGCGGCCCGCCGTTGGCGGCCCAGCGGGCCAGCTCACGCAGCCGCGGGTCCCGCAGGTCGGCCAACTGCCCGGTCAGCATGGCGGCGGCGTCCGGGCCGCTCAGCAGGCCGGCGAGGGTGCCACCGTGCACGTCCACGCAGTACGGGCAACGGTTGGCCTGGGACACCCCGGCTGCCACCACCTCCCGGGCCTCCCGGCCCGTCTGCCCGGACGCCAGCAGCGCCTCGCGCAGCATGGTCCAGGCCGCGGCGAGCACGACCGGAGAGGCCGCGTGCAGCGCCACCGGCGGTGCGAGCATCCCGAAGTCCCGTTCGATCTGCTGGTACACGGCCGCCACCGGGCCGTCGGCCCGGCTCGGCGCGACTGGCGCGACGTGCCGGAGTTGCAACGCCGTGGCGGGTCGAGCGACCCTCGCGATGAGCTTTCGCACCGATTCTCCCTCGGAAGAACAGGCGCCGGCCGGCGCCCGGCCGGCCGACGCCCGACGGTTCAGCGGGCGAACACCGCCCGGCGGCCGGCGGTCTCGCCGTCCGGCGATGGCGCCCCGTAGGTGACGGAGACCCCACGCTCCTGCGCGGCCCGAATGATGCCCGGCATGGCGCGTTCGGCGAGGGCGGCGATCGTGAACGCCGGGTTCACCGTGAGCGCACCGGGGACCGCCGATCCGTCGGTGACGAAGATTCCGGGGTGTCCGCGCAGCTCGTGCCGGTCGTCCAGCGCCGAGGTGGCCGGGTCGTCGCCGATCCGGCAGGACGCCAACGGGTGCACCGTGTACGCGCCGACCAGGTCGTTCGTCCACGGCTCGACCCGGGCCAGCCCGTCGCGTTCCAGGATGTCCTTGATGTCGGCGTCGGCCAGTGACCAGCCCCGCCGGGTGTTCGCGGTGGGCTTGTAGCTCAGCGGACCGTGCCCCAGCATCTGCTGGGAGAAGCGGTGCGCGTTGCCGGTCTCCGGCGGTGGTCCGAAGACGCCCTCGTTGTCGTCCTCGGACATGATGAAGATCGTCAGCCAGGACTGCCAGCGGCGCAGCATCTCCTTCTTGTCCACCCCGAACCAGGTCGGGCCGCTGGCGTCGGGTGCCTGCGCCAGGATGGTGCCCAACCCCGGCGGGAAGTAGAGCTGCTCCAGTGAGTAGCGCTCGAACTCGGGCAGGTTGCCGTCGAGCCGGTCCCAACTGGCCACCGTCGGGCCGCGCCCGATCTGGTACGCCTCGTAGGCCCGCCCGTCCGGTCGGGACAGCCCGAGCACGTCTCGGATCCGGTCCTCGTCGAAGACGGCGGTGTTCAGTCGCTCCCCGTTGCCGGAGAAGTAGCGCCCCACCGCGTGCGGCATGGTGCCCAGCCCGGGCTCCGACCGTTGCAGGATCACCGGTGTGGCACCGGCACCCGCCGCGACGATGACGAGCTTCGCGTCGATCGCACCTTCGTCGTGCAGGATCCGGTAGTCCTCGCCGTCCACGATCCGGTAGTGCACCCGGTAGCCGCCGTCGTCGTTACGGGAAATCTGCTGCACCTCGTGCAGCGGCCGGATCTCCGCGCCGTGGGCGAGCGCCGCCGGCAGGTAGTTCAGCAGCAGCGATCGCTTGGCGTCGAACCGGCAGCCGGACATCATCCAGTTGCAGTTGGTGCACATGTCCACGTCGACGGCGGACGGCGCCGGGTTGGCGGTGCGCCCGGCGTGCCGACAGGCCGCGCCGAACAGACCACCGGCGTACGGGATCTTGTCCCAGGTCTGCCGGGTGATCGGCAGCGCCTCGGCGACCCGGTCGTACCAGGGTTCGAGGGCGTCCCGGCTGATCGAGCTGGGCCACATCCGGCGGCCGATGCTGCCGCGTCGCTCGAAGACGAAGCGCGGCGCGCGCGGCATGGTGGCGAAGTAGACAACGCTTCCGCCGCCGACACAGTTGCCGCCGAGCACGCTCATGCCGTCGCCGACCACGAAGTCGAAGACCCGGGTGTACGACGAGCCGAGCAGGAAGTCGTGGTCGAACTCCTCGCCGCGCAGCCACGGGCCGCGCTCCAGGACGGTCACGCGGGCACCGCCCGCAGCGAGGTGGTACGCGGGGATGGCCCCGCCGAAGCCGCTGCCGATGATGAGAACGTCGGTCGATTCGATGCTGGTCATGCGGGGCTGCCCGTCGCCGTCGTGTCGGGGTGGAGGTCGGCCAGTTGCCGGCCGTAGGAGAAGGACTCGAACCGCCAGATGCCGTCGGCCTGCGGCTGTTCGTAGCCGATGGTGAGCAGACCCGGGTGGCCGGCGGCCAGCGCGGCGGGTGTGCTGAGGTGCGCGGCGCTGTCGAAGGCCATGTTGCTGAACAGGGCCAGGCCCACCCACATCTGCTTTTCCGGGTGATCCGGTTGGGTGAGGTCCGCGACCAGGGCGGTGCGGTGGTCGAACGGCAGTGCCACGAACGGCGGCACCGTCGGGTCCAGCGTCAGGTCGCGGCCGGCCGCGTACTCCCGTGCGTGGTCGTTGAGGGAGAACACCAGGGAGTCCAGTCCTTCGGCCAGACCGCCGGCCGGGTTCTCGAGAAGCTCGACCGCACCGGCCGCCACCGCACCACCGCCGGCTGACACCCCGGCCACGCTGCGGTCCCCGGGAAACCGTTTCTCGCCGGGAATGATGGTGTCCGCGAACGCCTCTAGCACGAGGGTCCGATCCGGATTGCGCTCGGATTCGTCGGGCTGCACCGCATCGCCTCCTGTCCGTGGTCGGCGCGCCGGTACGGGTCGTCCGACTGGCGGACGCGCGACCGGAGGAGGTGCCCGCCGGGCCGGTCAGTGCCGTGGCCGTCGTGCCGGACCCGCGGCGGTGACCCACCGGACACCGCTCACGGATCGCTTTCCCACATCGTGACGGCAGCACGACGGGGACCGCATCTTCGTCGTTGCGCTCGCACGGAACCCCCGAATCTGGAGGAAAACCCCAGGTTCTGTGCGGGGCTTCTCCGGTCGTGCGCTGGACCGGTCGGCCCCACTCCAAGCGACCGCCGCCCGCTGATACTGACCGGGAACACGACGACGGATGGAGGACGGAGATGGTCGCCGGGCGAGTAGCGTCCTCAATGGTGCGTCGGCAGGTCAGGTACGTGTCCCCGGTTTCGCCCGGGTCGGCCGACGGGCTGGTCGCCGAGGTGTACGCGCAGGTGGCCGATGAGATGCGACTCGTGGTGCCGCCCGCGTTGATGCACTCTCCGGCACCGGACGTGCTGGCCGCGTACTGGGCGCTGACACGTGAACCCCTGGTCACGGTGGGGCCGGTGGACCGGGCCACCAAGGAGGCCGTCGCCGCGGCGGTGTCGGTGGCGAACACCTGCCCGTACTGCGCCGACATGCACACCGTCGGCATGTACGACCTGTCCGGCGAGCACGCCGCCGAGGCGGTCGCCGGCGACCGGATGCAGGACATCACCGAGCCGGAGCTGCGCGTCGCGGCGGAGTGGGCGCGTACCGCACACCAGTCCGACGACGCCGCGCCGCCGCCCGCCGGGCTGTCCCCGGCAGACCGCGCGGAACTGATCGGGGTGGTCGTCGCCTTTCATTACCTGACCCGCATGGTGAACGTTTTCCTGGCGAACTTCCTGCTGCCGCCGGGCCTTGCTCCGTGGTCCCGTCGCCGACTCAAGCAGGGGATCAGCCGGGTCCTGCGTCCCACCCTGCGGGAGCCGCGCGAGCCGGGCCGGGCCTCGGGCCTGCTGCCCGCCGCGCCGCTGCGCGCGGCCACCGCCTGGGCGGCGCCCCGGCCGGCGGTGGCCGCCGCGGTGGGCCGGGCCGACCAGGTCTTCCGCGCCGCCGGTGACCGCGCGCTCTCCCCGGAGGTACGCGACCTGCTCACCGCGCATCTCTCGGGGTGGCGGGGGAGGGACACCGGAATCAGCACCGACTGGTGCGAGCGCCTGATCGCCGACCTGGCACCGGCGGATCGAGCCGCAGCGCGGTTGGCGCTGCTCACCGCGGTCGCCTCGTACCAGGTCGACGCGGAGGTGGTCCAGGAGTTCCGCCGCCACCACCCAGAGGACGCTTCGCTGGTCGACGCCGCGGCCTGGGCTGCCTGGTCGGCGGCTTCCCTGGTCGGCGCCCGGCAGGTGGCCGACCCGGTGACCGGGCCGCCGCCCCAGCGCCACGGCTGACCACCGCCCCGCATCCGGACGTGCCGCCCGGCCGCCGGGTGGCGCATCCGCGGGTGCAGAGCAAAGGCTGCGGACATGGAAGCGGCGGCGGACGAGGCGGGTCCGGCGCCAACTGAGCATTGTGGAAGTAAGACGATGCGCCGCGACCCGGAAGGGTGGGAGGGGATGCCGTCCGCAGGGCTCGGGCGGCGACCGCTACGGCGACTGGAGGCCAGGATGAGTGTTGATGCGGCGCGAACCGGGAGGGTCGGCCCGACCAACTGGTGGAACGGTGCCCACCACCGTACCGCGCTGAACCTGTTCATGGTCGTGGTGCTGGCGCACTGGGCCGAGCACCTCACGCAGGCGTTCCAGATCTGGGCGCTGGGCTGGCCCGTGCCGCAGGCGCGCGGAGTGCTCGGTCTGTACTTCCCCTGGCTGGTCACCTCCGAATGGCTGCACTACGCGTACGCGCTGGTGATGCTGGTCGGCCTGTGGCTGCTGCGCGGCGGTTTCGTGGGCCGGTCACGCACCTGGTGGATGGTCGCCTTCGGGATCCAGTTCTGGCACCACATCGAGCACCTGATGCTCTTCGTGCAGGCTCAGACCGGCACGTTCTTCTTCGGCCGTTCCGTTCCCACCAGCATGTTGCAGCTGGTCCTGCCCCGGGTCGAGCTCCACCTGTTCTACAACACCGTGGTGTTCCTGCCGATGGTGATCGCGATCATCCTGCACCTACGGCCCAACCGGGCCGAGTCCGAGCTGATGACCTGCCGCTGCGCCCCACGGTTTACCGTGGCGCCCAGCACGCCGTGACGGCGCCGGAAGCAGCGCGATCGGGGCCAGGGTCCCGCTGGTTCGGGTACCTCCTCGCCGTTGTGGTCTGCGCGGTGGTGGCGCTGGCCGCACTCACCGACAAGCCGAGCGCCCGGGTCGCCGCGGTGACGCCGGCGGACGGCGCGACAGTCGCGGGTCCGCCGGCCGAGGTGGTGGTCACCTTCGAGGGCACGGTGCGAGCGAGGGAGTTCCATCTGGCCGTCGCGCCGGCCGGTCAGAGCCGTTCGATAGCGGCCGGCCCGGCGAAGCTGGAGGAGCAGCGGTTGGTGCTGCCCGTCAGTGTTCAGACCGCCGGGGCGTACCTGGCCGCGTACCACGTTCTCCTGACCGACGGACGGCAACTGAGCGGCACGACCCGGTTCACAGTGGCCGCTGGCGGGCCGCCCGTGTCGGTGGCCGCCGACGCCCCCTCGGTCGGGCCCGGTGGGCACCAACACGGTGCCGACGACCCCCTCAGCGTGGGCCTCCTCGTGCTGGACCTGCTGCTGGTCGTGGTCGTGGCCGTCGTGCTGCTGCGCCGGCCCCGGATCCGGGCGGGGCGACGCTGACGGTGACCGGGAGCGCATGAACGAAGGCGCGCGAGACGCGGCCGGCGTACGACGATGGGTACGCCGGCCGCGGCACGTCGCCGGGCCGTGAGGAGGACGACGATGCCGACGACAGTGGGTTCGATACGGCGGCTGGTCCTGACGCCGTCACTGGCGGAGACGACCTTCGCCCGCCGCGGCTTCCCCGTGACGCCCGGCCCGGTGACCCGCCGGCTCGAGGCGATTCCGCAGGCGGTGATCTGCGGGTTCGAGTGGGGCATCGACATGCGCGACCAGTGGGAGCTGGAACGTCGTCTGGAACTGGTCGAACCGGAGATGCGCGGCTTCGCGTACGAGGGCGCCGCGATGGCGCTCACCGTCATCGACGCGATGCCGGGACCACGCCGTCACCGAGCCCGGGAGCTGCTCGCCGGTCCGGGCCGGCCGCACACCTTCCTGACCTACATCGGCATCGGGTTCGCCATGGCCCGCCTGCCACGCCCACTGTGGAAGGGTGTGCTGCCGGATCTGGCCGGCACCCCCTACTACCCGACGATGAGCTGGCTGGCCGTCGACGGCTACGGCTTCGACCGGGCGTACTTCGAGACCGAGCGGTGGGTGACCCGGCAGGAGTTGCTGCCCGCGTACCCCTGGCAGGGGCGGGCGGACTACTTCCCGCGCGCCGTCGACCAGGGCATCGGCCGGGCGCTCTGGTTCATCCACGGGGCCGGCGCGGCGGACGTCGCCGCGGCGGTGCGGCGATTCGCGCCGGCCCGGCAGGCGGACCTGTGGAGCGGTGTCGGCCTGGCGGCCACGTTCGCCGGCGGCGCCGACCTCGGCAGCCTGCGCTCGCTGGCGGACGCCGCCGGAGAGGACCACGCGCACCTGGCGCAGGGCGCGGTCTTCGCGGCGAAGGCCCGGCACTTCTCCGGGTTCCAGCCGGCGCACACCGAGGTCGCGCTGACGGCACTGGCCGGCATGTCGGTCGAGGCCGCCGCCGCCCTGGCCGACGACGTCGCGGTCGACAGCTTCGCCGACGACGCCGAACCGGACTACGAAGTGTGGCGCCGCCGCATCCGCGCTCATTTCCCGGTGCCCACCACGCGCGTGTCGTAGCGATTCCCGCTACCCGTTATTACGCCCATTTTCCGGGCGCGGCCCCTGCCTGCCCGAGGTCGGTGAAAAGCGCCGCAACAAAGAAGAAGAATGTCCTCGCCCGGGCTGCGAATATTGGCGACATATCTATTGCCCTGGGGGTGCTGATGAGAGCTTGGCGAAGGCTGCGACGGCGTGTCCTTACCCCGGACATCTCCCAGACGAGGTGTGACGTCCGGGGCTTCCACGTCAAGGACGAGGCGACGCGTGAGCGCTTGGAGACCGTCGGCGGGTCCTTCCTCGCCGGCTTCGGCGAGGCCGCGGAGGCCCGCGTCGTGGCCGACGTCGTGGCGCCGCTGGAGCGGTTGGCGCCCACCTGGCGCGGCTTCGCCTACGAAGGCGCGGCCATGGGCCTGAGCATCCGCGACGCGCTGCCCGGGCGGGGCGGGCGGGTGGCCGAGTTCCTCGCCGGCCCCGGTGACCCGCACGTCTACATGGCGTACGTCGGTGTGGGATGGGCGATGGCCCGCCTGCCCCGGTTCCTCTGGTCCCGGCTGTACGCGCCGGACCCGCTGCTGCGCTGGCTGGTGCTGGACGGCTACGGCTTCCACCAGGCGTACTTCCGCACCGGACGCTACATCGAGCAGCGCTACCGCGAGGAAACCTTCTCCTGGCCCGGCGACGACCCGGGCAGGTACGCGGTGCGTGCGATCGACCAGGGCGTCGGCCGAGCCTCCTGGTTCGTGGTCGGGGCCGATCCGGACCGGCTGGCCCGCCTGTTCGCCGGGTTCCCGGAGCGGCGTCGAGCGGATCTGTGGGCCGGTGCCGGGCTGGCCGCCACCTATGCCGGCGGCGCTGACGAGGCGGGGCTGGAGCGGCTGCGCGAGCTGTCCGGGTCGTACCGGGGCGACCTGGCCCAGGGGTCGGCCTTCGCGGCCGGGGCCCGGGTACGCGCCGGCCTGACGGTGCCGCACAACGAGGTGGCCACCCGGGTGCTGTGCGGGTTGTCCACGCGGGACGCTTCGGCGGTCACCGACGACACCCGGATCGGGGTGGCCCCGGCGAACGGCTTCCCCGCGTACGAAGTGTGGCGGCAACGGATCAGGAACGCGCTCGTGCCGATTCGGAATAGTTGATTTGCTTCATTCACCGAAGACCGTGCGCGAATTGTTCCGTGCTGCGCCGGGCGTTTGAGGAAGGGCGTAGTCAGTATGACAAGAATCGCTGTGGTGGGCATGGCGTGCCGATATCCCGACGCCACGTCTCCGCGGGAGTTGTGGGAGAACGCACTGGCTGGCCGGCGGGCCTTCCGGCGGCTGCCCGACGTGCGGTTGAAGCTGGACGACTACTGGGACGCCGATCCGAAGACCCCGGACCGGTTCTACTCGCGCAACGCGGCGGTCATCGAAGGGTACGAGTTCGACCGGGTGGCCTACAAGATCGCCGGCAGCACCTTCCGCTCCACCGACCTCACCCACTGGCTGGCGCTGGACGTCGCCGCCGCCGCGCTGGCCGACGCCGGCTTCCCGATGGCCGAAGGGCTGCCCCGGGAGCGGACCGGCGTGGTCATCGGCAACAGCCTCACCGGTGAGTTCTCCCGCGCGAATCAGCTCCGCCTCCGCTGGCCGTACGTGCGGCGGATGGTCGGCGCGGCGCTCAAGGAGCAGGACTGGGACGACGACCAGCTCGCCACCTTCCTGGACGGCTTCGAGGCCACCTTCAAGAGTCCGTTCCCGGAGATCGACGAGGACACCCTGGCCGGCGCCCTGTCGAACACCATCGCCGGGCGGATCTGCAACCACTTCGACTTCAACGGTGGCGGATACACAGTCGACGGTGCCTGCTCCTCGTCGCTGCTGTCGGTGGCCACCGCCTGCAAGACGCTGATCGACGGCGACGTGGACGTCGCGGTCGCCGGCGGCGTCGACCTTTCCATCGACCCGTTCGAGATCATCGGCTTCGCCAAGACCGGTGCGCTGGCCACCGGCGAGATGCGGGTCTACGACCGCTCCTCAAACGGCTTCTGGCCGGGCGAGGGCTGCGGCATGGTGGTGCTGATGCGGGAGGACGAGGCCCGCGCCGGAGGGCACCGCATCTACGCCTCGATCGCAGGCTGGGGCATCTCCTCCGACGGCAAGGGCGGCATCACCCGGCCCGAGATCAACGGCTACCAGCTGGCGCTGCGCCGCGCGTACGAGCGCACGGGCTTCGGCATCGAGACCGTCGGGCTGTTCGAGGGCCACGGCACCGGCACCAAGGTCGGCGACGCGACCGAGTTGGAGGCGCTGTCGCTCGCCCGCGCCGAGGCGGACCCGACGGCGCCGCCAGCCGCGATCGGCTCGGTGAAGGGAATGATCGGTCATACCAAGGCAGCCGCCGGAGTGGCCGGCCTGATCAAGGCCGCGATGGCGGTGCACCAGGAGGTGCTGCCGCCCGCCATCGGCTGCGTCGACCCGCACGCGCTGATCAGCGAGGGCACCCCCGCGCTGCGGGCACTGCGCCGGGCGGAGGCCTGGCCCGCTGACACACCGGTTCGCGCGGGGATCACCGCGATGGGGTTCGGCGGCATCAACACCCACATCGTCCTGGACAACTCCCGTTCACGCCGCCGGTCGACACTGGACACCCGTACGCGCGCCCTGGCCACCGGCCTCCAGGACGCCGAACTGCTGGTGGTCGACGCGCCGACTCCGAATGATCTGGTGCAGCGGCTGGACCAGCTGATCGAGTTCGTGCCGTCCCTGGCGTACGCCCAGCTCGCCGACCTGGCCGCGACCCTGCACGGTGAGCTGCGCGAGCAGCCCTTCCGGGCGGCCGTGGTCGTCTCCTCGCCCGAGGACGCCGAGCGGCGGCTGCGCAAGGTACGCGACTCGGTGGAGGCCGGGGAGACCCGGATGTTCTCCGCCGACGGCCGCTGCCTGGTCGGCCACGTCAGCGGGCCGGGACGGATCGGCTTCCTCTTTCCCGGGCAGGGCTCCGGACGGGGCGTCAGCGGCGGCGCGCTGCGTCGCCGGTTCGCCGAGGCGGAGGAGGTGTACCAGCGGGCGAACCTGCCCACCGGCGGCGACGTGGTGGCCACCGAGGTGGCCCAGCCGCGCATCGTCACCGGCTCCGCCGCGGGCCTGCGGGCGTTGACCACGCTCGGCATCGAGGCCGCCGTGGCGGTCGGTCACAGCCTGGGCGAGATCTCCGCGCTGCACTGGGCCGGCGCGATCGACGAGGCGGGCCTGCTGCGTATCGCCGCCGTGCGGGGCCAGACCATGGCCCGGCACAGCGCCTCCGGCACGATGGCCAGCCTCGGTGCCGCGCCGGAGGCCGTCGACCCGCTGATCGCCGACCTGCCGGTGGTGATCGCCGGCTACAACAGCCCCGACCACACCGTGATCGCCGGTGCGGAGGACGCGGTCAAGGCTGCGTGCCGGAGGGCGTCGGACGCGGGGCTGAACGCCTCCGTCCTGTCCGTCTCGCACGCGTTCCACTCGCCGCTGGTGGCCCCGGCGGCCTCGGCGTTCGGTGCGGCGCTGGCCGACGAGCCGTTCCGGCCGCTGGACCGGCGGCTGGTCTCCACTGTCACCGGCGACGTGCTGCCGGCCGACACCGACGTGCCCGCCCTGCTGAGCCGCCAGATCACCGACCCGGTGCTGTTCACCCTGGCTGTCACCCTCGCCGCGAAGGACGTCGACCTGTTCGTCGAGGTCGGGCCGGGCCGGGTACTGACCGGGCTGGCGTCCCGGACCACCGACGTACCAGCGGTCGCCCTGGACACCGACGAGGAGTCGATCGCCAGTCTGCTCAAGGTGGTCGGCGCGGCGTACGTGGTCGGTGCGGCACCGGTGGACAGCGGGCTGTTCCACGGCCGGCTGATCCGGCCGCTCCAGATCGGCCAGCGGTTCTCCTTCCTGGCCAGCCCGTGTGAGGAGGCGCCGCCGCTGCTGCTGCCGGAGGCCACCGCCGCGGCGGCGCTCACGCCGGCCGCCCGGCCCGCCGAGCCGACTGTCGCGGACCTCCTCGGCGAGTCTGCCGAGGAACAGCTGCGCCAGTTGGCCGCTGAGCGGGCGGAACTCCCGCTGGAGACGGTGCAGCCGGACAGCCACCTCCTGGACGACCTGCACCTCAGCTCGATCACCGTCGGCCAGGTGGTCAACGACCTCGCCCAGCGGATGGGGGTGCCGACCGCGGCGCTGCCCACCAACTTCGCCACTGCCACCGTTCGGGAGCTGGCCGAGGCGTTGGACGAGTTGGCCGGTACGGCTGGGCAGGCCGGGTCGGTGACCGAGCCGTCGGTGGCCGGAGCCGCCGCCTGGGCCCGGCCCTGGCGGCTGGACCTGGACGAGCTGCCCGCGCCCGCGCGGGTGGCTCCCGAGGAGACCGGCCGGTGGCGGGTGCACGCCGCACCCGGACACCCCTGGGCCGACCGGTTGGCCACCGCCCTGCAGCGGGCGAACCTCGGCGACGGGGTGCTGGTCTGCCTGCCCGACCCCTGCCCGGAGGAGGCGCTCGACCTGGCGCTGACCGGGGCCCGGGAGGTCCTTGGCGGTGCCCCTGGCACCAGGTACGTGCTGGTCCAGCACGGTCGCGGCGCGGCCGGCCTGGCCAAGACCCTCCGCCTGGAGGCGCCCCACGCCCGGGTCACCATCGTTCACCTTTCCGACGACGCGGCAGTGGTGGACCGGGTGGTGACCGAGGTGGCGGGCACCGCCGACTACCGCGAGGTGCACTACGACACCTCCGGCGTACGCCGGGTGCCGACGCTGCGCGCCATGCCGGTGCGTGCCGCCCGGCCCCGTCCCGCGCTCGGCGCGGACGACGTGCTGCTGGTCACCGGCGGCGGCAAGGGCATCACCGCCGAGTGCGCGCTCGCCATGGCCACCGACAGCGGGGCGAGCCTGGCCCTGCTCGGCCGTTCCGACCCGGCGTCCGACACCGAGCTGGCGGCCAACCTGGCCCGGATCGCCGAGGCCGGGGTGACGGTCCGCTACGCCCGCGCCGACATCACCGACGCCGACCAGGTACGTCGTGCCGTCGCCGAACTCACCGCGCAGCTCGGTCCGGTCACCGCGGTCCTGCACGGTGCCGGCCGTAACGAGCCCGCCTCGCTGGCCAGGCTGGACCTGGCGGACTTCCGGGCCACGCTCGCGCCGAAGATCGACGGCCTGCGGGCCACCCTGGAAGCGGTCGACCCGGACCGGCTCAAGCTGCTGGTGACCCTGGGCAGCATCATCGGCCGCGCCGGGCTGCGCGGCGAGGCGCACTACGCCACCGCCAACGACTGGCTGGCCGAGACCACCGAGGAGTTCGGCCGACGGCACCCGGGATGCCGGGCTGTCTGCCTCGAGTGGTCGGTCTGGTCGGGTGTCGGCATGGGCGAACGGCTCTCCGTGATCGAGTCCCTCACCCGCGACGGGGTCACCCCGGTCACGCCGGACCAGGGCATCGCGATCCTGCGCCGGCTGCTGGCCGACCCGGACGCGCCCGGCACTGTGGTGATCAGCGGCCGCACCGAGGGCATCGACACGGTCCGCTACGACCTGCCGGAGCTGCCGCTGCTGCGGTTCGTGGAACGGCCGTTGATCCGGTACCACGGCGTGGAGCTGATCACCGAGGTCGACCTCAACGTCGGTACCGACCTCTACCTGGCCGACCACCTCCTCGACGGCAACCTGCTCTTCCCGGCGGTGTTCGGCATGGAGGCGATGGCCCAGGTGGCCGGTGCGGTCACCGGCGACGGACGGGTGCCGGTCATCGAGCGGGCAGAGTTCCTCCGGCCGATCATCGTCCCGCCGTACGGCCGCAGCCGGATCCGGGTGGCCGCGACGGTGACCGACGACGACACCGTCCAGGTCGCCATCCGCAGCGAGGAGACGGGCTTCGCCGCCGATCACTTCACCGCGACGATGCGCTTCACCGACTTGGTGGCCCCCGACGGCCCGCCCGACCAGGTCTGCGACGAGATCGCCCCGCTGTCGATGTCACCGGCCGACGATCTGTACGGCGACGTGCTGTTCCAGGGTGACCGGTTCCAGCGGCTGCGCCGCTACCGGCGGGCCGCCGCCCGCCACGTCGACGTCGAGGTGGAGGCACTCGACGACGTCGACTGGTTCGCCCGGTTCGTGCCAGACCGCCTGCTGCTCGGTGACCCCGGTGTGCGGGACGCGCTGATGCACGGCAACCAGGTCTGCGTACCGGACGCCACGCTGCTGCCGACCGGAGTGGAGCGGATCCACCCGGCGGGGGAGAAGCTGACCGGCCGGGGTGAGCTGCGCTACTGCGCCACCGAGCGTAGCCGCGACGGCGACACCTACGTCTACGACGTCGTCCTGCGGACCACCGCCGGCGAGGTCGTGGAGCGCTGGGAGGGACTGCGACTGCGTGCCGTGCGCAAGCAGGACGGTCGCGGCCCCTGGGTGGCGCCGCTACTCGGGCCGTACCTGGAGCGGGCGCTGGGCGACGTCCTCGGCGCGCAGGTGGCCGTGGCGGTCGAGCCGGACGGCCCGACCGAGGCGACCGACCAGCCGGGCGGGCACCTGGCCGTGCGGCGGGCCCGGTCGCGGATCGCGGCGCGGCGTTCGACCGGCGAGCCGGTCGAGGTGACCTACCGCCCCGACGGCCGCCCGGAGATCGCGGGCGGGCGGACGCTGTCCGTGGCGCACGGCGCGCGGCTGACGCTGGCGGTGACCGCGACCGGCGCCCTCGGCTGCGACGTCGAAACGGTGCTCCACCGCGACGACGCGGTGTGGGACGGCCTGCTCGGCGAGCACGCCGGCCTGGCCCGGCTCGTTGCCGCGGACACCGGTGAGGACGCCGACACGGCCGCGACGCGGGTCTGGACGGCGCTGGAGTGTGTGCAGAAGTCCGGCGGCCAGCCCGGCGGACCGCTGACCCTGCTGCCCTCGCCGCGTCCCGGCTGGACGGTGTTCGGGGCCGGCGAGCTGCGGGTGGCGGCCTTCGTCACCGCGGTACGCGGCGTCGACGAGCCGGTGGTGTTCGCGATCCTCACCGAGGGGAGGTGACGACGGTGGAGCGCTGGTTCGAGTACCGGCACACTGTCGGGTTCGAAGAGACCAACCTCGTCGGCAACGTCTACTACGTCAACTACCTGCGGTGGCAGGGGCGGTGCCGGGAGATGTTCCTCAAGGAGAAGGCGCCGGCGGTCCTGGCCGACCTCCGGGCGGATCTCAAGCTGTTCACACTGCGGGTCGATTGCGAGTTCTTCGCCGAGATCACCGCCTTCGACGAGCTGGCCGTCCGGATGCATCTGCGTGAGCTGGCGCAGACGCAGGTCGAGTTCGGCTTCGACTACGTCCGGCTGGACGCCGGCGGCGGCGAACTCCTCGTCGCCCGCGGCTCGCAGCGCGTGGCGTGCATGCGCGGCCCCAACACCCGCACCGTCCCCACCCGGGTGCCCGAGGCGTTGGAGGCCGCGCTCAAGCCGTACGCCGTGGGCGTACGGGCCTGACCGGCGACCCCAGGAGTCACTGTGACTGCTCATCCCCAACCCACCGGCCTGGTGACCGACCCGAAGACACTCCGCTGGGCACTCGCCGCCTTCGCCACCGGCGTCACGGTGGTCACCGTAGGCGGCCCGACCCCGCACGGCATGACGGCCAACTCATTCACCGCGGTCTCCCTGGATCCGCCGCTGGCCCTGGTCTGTGTCGGCCGGGACGCGATGATGCACGGCGCACTGACCGAAGCCGGGCAATTCGGGGTCTCGGTGCTCGGCGCGGCGCAGGAGCCGGTGGCCCGCTACTTCGCCGACCGTCGCCGGCCGCTGGGCCGGGAGCAGTTCGAGTTCGCCGAGTGGCAGCCCGGCAGCCGGACCGGCTCGCCGCTGCTGGTCGGCGCGATCGCGCACTTCGAGTGCGAGTTGTGGCAGGCGTACGACGGCGGGGACCACAGCATCTTCATCGGTCGGCTGGTGGCGCTGGACCGCAACGCCGACGATGCGCTGGTCTTCGTCGACGGTCAGTTCCGCCAGTTGGAGCGTGCGCGTAGCGGAGCCACGACGTGAGCGTCGGGACGCGGGCCCGCCGGACGCCGCCCGGCCCGCCGCGCCTCGCGGCGCTCCGCATGCTGATGGTGATGAATCGCGACCGGCTGGGAATGATGACCTCGGCCGCGCAACGGTACGGCGACGCGGCGCGCCTGCCCGTCGGCCCGAAGAGCCTGTACTTCTTCAACCACCCGGACCACGCCAAGCATGTGCTGGCCGACAACGCCGCCAACTACCACAAGGGCATCGGGTTGGTGCACGCCCGGCGGGCGCTCGGCGACGGGTTGCTCACCAGCGAGGGTGAGCTGTGGCGCAAACAGCGCAAGGTGATTCAGCCGGCGTTCCAGAGCCGGCGGATCGCCGCCCAGGCCGGTCAGGTGGCGGAGGAGGCCGCGGCCCTGGTCGAGCGGCTCCGCCGCCGAGCCGGCGACGTCGTCGACATGTCGGACGAGATGACCTCGCTGACGCTGGGGGTGCTGGGCCGTACTCTGCTCGACACCGACCTGGGCCGGTTCCCGACCATCGGCGGTGACTTCGCCGCCGTGCAGGACCAGGCGATGTTCGAACTGGCGACGTTGAGCGCGGTGCCGCCGGTGCTCCCGCTGCCCCGGCAGCTGCGGTTCCGGCAGTCCCGGCGGCGGCTGGAGGGGATCGTCGACCAGTTGGTGACTGAGCGCGGCAGTGCCGACGACGACCGGGCGGATGTGCTGTCCCGGCTGATCGCCTCCGCCGGCCGGGAGCGGGATCCGCGCATCGGACGCGCCCGACTCCGCGACGAGCTGGTCACCCTGCTGCTCGCCGGCCACGAGACGACCGCCAGCACACTGAGCTGGACCCTGTACCTGCTCGACCGGCACCCCGAGGTACGCGAACGGCTGCGCGAAGAAGTGGTCTCGGTGCTCGGTGACCGGCTGCCCACAATGGACGACCTGGGCCGGCTGCGCTACACCTCGATGGTGCTGGAGGAGGTGATGCGCCTCTACCCGCCGGTGTGGCTGCTGCCGCGCAAGGCCCTGTCCGAGGACGAGGTGGGCGGCTACCACGTCCCCGCCGGCGCGGACGTGCTCATCTGCACGTACACCCTGCACCGGAACCCGCGGTTCTGGGACGACCCGGAGCGATTCGACCCGGAGCGGTTCGACCCGGCCCGTTCCGTCGACCGACCCCGGTACGCGTACATCCCGTTCGGCGCGGGGCCCCGGTTCTGCGTGGGCAATCACCTGGGTCTGATGGAGGCCACCTTCGCCACCGCGTTGCTGGTGCGGGATCTGCGCCTGACCCGTCCGGCGGGTCGTCCGGTGGTGCCTGAGCCGATGCTGTCACTGCGGGTGCGCGGCGGCCTGCACATGCGCGTCGGCCTGCCCGACTGACAGTGGTCCGCCGCCGTCCCCGCCCGGTCCGCCGGGTGGGGACGGCGCCGTTCACGACTGTTTTTCCCGAGCACTTTTCTCCCGAGTCGCAACCGTCGTGAGCAGTGGCACTCGCCGCTTTCGAAAAACATTTCTTCATCCGTGCGCGCTTCGCCGTAAACAGCTTCGAGAGCAATTCCTGAGAAGACACCGCGCCGCACCGGACGAAAGCATGGCGATGGTTCGTACCGAGACGCCGCGTCCGACCGCACCGCCCGCTGCCGGCCGACCCCGTATGTCCCGGCGCCGTCTACCCGAGGGGGACACTTGCCACCGCAATCCGTAGGCATCCTGCGCCGACTCATCCCACCCGTGTTCGTCCTGGTGCTGGTCGCCGGCCTGTTCTCGGTGGCCCGGCTGCCCTCGGCCTCTGCCGAGGAGCGAAGCGCGCTGGCCTCCCGATACGCGTTCACCGAACGACCGATCGCGCTGCCGCCCGGCCTGCCGGAGCGCACCGGGCGTCAGGTGAACCCCCGGTACGAGCACATCCGGTCCTGGATCTCGTCCGTCGGCGCCGCAGTGGCGCTCAACGACCTGGACGGCCAGGGTGGCGCGAACGACCTGTGCCTTGTCGACACCCGCAGCGACGCGGCGATTGTCACCCCGGCCCCGGACAGCGGTGCCACCTACGCGCCGTTCGTGCTGGATCCGACCCCGCTGCCGATGGGTCCGGCGATCGCCCCGATGGGCTGCACCCCCGGCGACTTCAACCTCGACGGCCGGATGGACCTGCTCGTCTACTACTGGGGCCGTACGCCGGTGTTGTTCCTGCAGCGCCCCGGGGTGACCTCGCTGAGCCTCGCGGCGTACCACCCGATCGAGCTGATCCCACAGCAGACCACCGGCTCCCTCTACCGCGGTCCGTTGTGGAACACCAACGCCGTCGCGGTGGCCGACTTCGACGGTGACGGCCGCCCGGACATCGGGATCTTCAACTACTTCCCGGACAGCCAGGTCCTCGACCCGCAGGGCCTGCCGCACGTGCAGATGAACCACTCGATGTCGCACGCGCACAACGCCGGTGGCGCGTACCTCCTGCGGTGGACCGGCGCTACCACCGGTGACTCACCCTCGGTGAGCTACGAGAGGCAGGTGGGCGGCGATCCGGAATTCTTCACCGGCTGGACCCTCGGCGCCAGCTCCGCTGACCTGGACGGCGATCTGCTTCCGGAGCTGTACCTGGCCAACGACTTCGGACAGGACCGGCTCTTCCACAACCGGTCCAGGCCCGGCCAGATCCGATTCGACCTGGTGGAGGGAGAGCGCACCCCGATCACCCCGAAGTCACTCGTGCTCGGACACGACTCGTTCAAGGGCATGTCCATCGACTTCGCCGACCTGGAGGGGCGCGGACGGTTCGACGCGTTCGTCAGCAACATCACCGAGTCCTGGGGTCTGGAGGAGAGCAACTTCCTCTGGCAGAACACGGCCTCGACGCCGGAGCAGGCCCGGAAGATGCTGAGCAGGGGCGAGGCGCCGTTCCGCAACCAGGCCGCCGCCAAGAACATGGCCTGGGTCGGTTGGGGCTGGGATGCCAAGATGGCCGACTTCGACAACAGCGGACGGTTGGCGGTCGTCCAGGCCACCGGCTTCGTGAAGGGCACCATCAACCGGTTCAACTGGTTGCAGGAGTTGGCGATCAGCAACGACCTGCTGCTCTCCGACCCGGACATGTGGCCCAAGGCCGAACCCGGTGACGACCTCGCCGGGGACAACGAGCTCGCGTTCTGGGTACGCGAGGACAACGGCCGGTACGCCAACATCAGCAAGGAACTCGGTCTGGCCCTGCCCGTTCCCACCCGGGGTGTGGCGGTGGCCGACACCAATGGCGACGGCGGCCAGGACTTCGCCGTGGCCCGCCAGTGGGGTCCGCCGGCGTACTACCGCAACGAGAAGCCCGGGAACGGCAACTTCCTGGGGCTGCGGCTGACCCGGCCGACGCTGTCCGGCGACGGTGCCTCACCGGCGTACGGCGCGCAGGTGCGGCTCACCACCGCCGACGGCCGCACCCAGCTCGCCCAGCTCGACGGGGGCGGGGGTCACTCCGGCAAGCGCAGCTTCGACGTGTTCTTCGGCCTCGGCGCCGCCGGGGACCGGCCGGTCAAGGCCGAGCTGTGCTGGCGCGACCTCACCGGTGCCACTCACCGACAGACGCTCGACCTGACCGCCGGGTGGCACGACTTCATGCTGACCAGTCGAGCCGAGGAGTTGACCAAGCGATGACGGACGTCAAGCAACCCGAGGCGACCAGGGAGCTGTCCCTCGCCACCCCGGTCACGCCGTCCGCGACGGCAGCGCAGCCGACGCCCACCACGGACCGGCCCGCCGTACCGCGGGTCGACAGCAAGGACCCGCGCTACATGGCGCTGCGCAACTTCGCCATGTCGATGACGGTCTTCAACATCCTGGGTTACACCGTGCTCGGTTTCGAGCAGCCCTGGCTGTGGCCGATCCTGGCCCTGGCGGTCGGATACGGCACCGAGATCATGGTTGAGATGGTCTCGGCGCGGGCGCTGAAACGGCCGCCGGCCTTCAGCGGCAACGGTGCGTGGGGGGTCTACACCTTCCTGCTGCCGGCGCACATCACCGCGCTGGCCGCGAACATGTTGCTGTACGCCAACGACAACTTCTGGCCCATCGCGTTCGCGGTGGTCGTGGCGGTCGGTCAGAAGGCGGTGCTCCAAGCGCCGATCAAGGGTCGAATGCGGCACTTCATGAACCCGTCCAACTTCGGCATCACCATCACGCTGCTGGTGTTCTCCTGGGTCAACATCGCCCCGCCGTACCACTTCACGGAGAACGTGCCCGGGGTGATCAGCATCCTGATCCCGGTGATCATCGTGACGGCGGGAACGGTGATCAACGCCATGCTGACCAAGAAGGTGCCGCTGATCGTCGGCTGGCTGGGCGCGTTCGTGATCCAGGCGGTGCTCCGGCACTTCATCTGGGACGTGTCGCTGGTCGCCGCGCTCGTCCCGATGACCGGGGTGGCCTTCGTCCTGTTCACCAACTACATGATCACCGACCCGGGCACGACCCCGGCGGCACCCCGGATGCAGTTCATGTTCGGTTCCAGCGTCGGCATGGTCTACGGCCTGCTGATGGTGTTCAACGTGGTCTACACGCTGTTCTTCGCCGTGACACTGGTCTGCCTCGCCCGTGGGTTGTTCTGGTGGGGCCGGTGGCTGGTGCAGCGCAACCGGCCCGAGGAGAACCTGACACCCGCACCGCCACCCGCGGCGGTGGCGCTACCGGTCGCCCGCTGACCGTCCGCCGGTCCCGGTCACCGGTCGGCCCGCTCGTCGTGGGTCCGCCGGTGGCCGGGACCGGCCGCTTTCGTGGAGGTGCACCATGAACCTGCTCGTCGTCGGCGCCTCGTACCGGACCACTCCGGTCGACGTACTGGAACGGCTCGCGGTCGGATCCGCCGAGCTGCCAGGGCTGCTGCGCACGCTGCTCGACCGGCCGGCGGTCGAGGAGGCGGTGGTGCTGTCCACCTGCAACCGGGTGGAGGTGTGGGCGGCGGTCAGCGGCTTCCACGCCGGGCTGCGCGAGATAGGCGCGACGCTCGCCACGCACGCCGACGCGTCGACCGACGTGCTGGCCCGGCACCTGTACGCGCATTACGACGACGCCGCAGTGGCGCACACCTTCACCGTCACCGCCGGCCTGGACTCGATGGTGGTCGGCGAGGCGCAGATCCTCGGGCAGGTGCGGGCCGCGTACCGGGCCGCGGTCTCGTACGGGAGCGCCGGCCGGCTGATCCACGAGCTGGTGCAGCACGCGCTGCGGGTCGGCCGACGGGTCCGGGCCGAGACCGACATCGGGCGCTGCGGCGCCAGCACGGTGACCGCCGCCCTCGACGTGCCGGCGGGACACCTGCCCGGTGGCCTCGCCGGCCGCCCCGCCCTGGTGGTCGGTGCCGGGGCGATGGGCGGGATCGCCGTCGCCGCGCTGAGCCGCGCAGGCGCCGGACCGATCGCGGTCGCCGGGCGCGGCGCCGAGGGCATCCGCCGGCTCGTCGCGGCGTACGGCGTGCGGCCCGTGCCCGCGGCGGACCTGGTGCCGGCTCTCGCCGCCGCCGATGTCGTGGTGACCGCGACGACCGCACCGGACCCGGTGCTCACCGCCGAGCTGGTCGCGCCGGCGCTACGTCGCCGGCTGACCCGCGGCCCGGACCTGCCGCTGTTCGTGCTGGACCTGGCGATGCCCCGGGACGTGGACCCGGCGGTCGCCCGCCTCGACGGCGTGGTGGTCGTCGACATCGGCGGACTCGGCGCGGTGGCGCGCCACGGCGTCGAGCGCCGGGGCCAGGATGCGGCCGCGCGGATCGTGGCCGCCGAGCGCGACGCGCTGGCCGGCCGGCTCCGCGGGGCCGACGCCGGGCTGACCGTGGCCGCGCTGCGCCGCCGGGCCGACCGGACGGTCAGCGCGGAGCTGCGCCGGCTGGCCCAGCGCCGACCTGACCTCAGCGAGGCGCAGCGGGCCGAGGTGGCCCGCACTGTCAACCGGGTGGTCCAACAACTGCTGCACCCCCCGTCGGTACGTGTCCGTCAGCTCGCCGGTGAGCCGGACGGCGAGCGTTACACAGCGGCGCTGCGTCAGCTGTTCGACCTGGAGGTGCCGCACAGCACCCCGGTCGCCGACGTGCCCCGGGTGGCCTGACCGTCGTCAGCGACCGTCGTCGGCGGGCGTCTCGGCGAGGGCCTTGATGCCCTCCAGGGTGGTGAACATGGCCTCCCGTAGGGCGGCCGTGCGGCGTTCGATGATGACCTCCTCCTGCTCCGGTGCGCGGTCGATGATGAGGCTCAGACCGGTGCGGCCCGGCCCGATGCGGACCGAGTGGGTCAGTCGACATCCACCCGCCTCCTCGACGAGCCGGAACTGCCAGGTCGAACCCGGACGCTCCGGGTCGGCCGGGCCGCCGCCGAACCGGCCGGTTTCGTCGACCACCACCCAAGCGAACACACGTGGCGCGTCGAGGCGCACCACGTGCGAGACGGTTTGCCACTCGCCCAGCAGGGGGTGGTGGTTCTCCCCTTCGAACCGGGCGCCCAGCGTCGGCCTGTCGCAGTCGTCCAACCACCGCACGCGCCGTAACTCCTGGCTGAACCGCGCGGGCAGTTCGATGTCCGTCACCAGGTCCCACACCCGGGCGGGGTCGGCCGCCACATGCAGGTCACACTCGATTGTCGGGCCGTCGGCGTACCGCACGTCACCGCTCCTCTGTTCGTTTCGGACTCGTGCCGGTCCACTACAGCGCATGACATGATCGGAATTCAAGTGCGCGAATTCGTGGTGGCGTCGAGCGGGTGGGTGGCGTCGTCGCTATTGCGTAGACAGGCAATGCGCGGGTTGCGGTGTTATGGGTTGTTGGCCCGCCGGCCTGGAGGCGGCGGCATTGACACACGCCGACATTCATTCCAAGGTCGATGGATTCGTCTCTCCGTCGAAGGGGCCGCAGGATGGTCAGCAACGAGCACAGGTACGTCATCGTCGGGGCGGGTCCCGCCGGCGTTCAACTGAGCTACTACCTACAGCAGCACGGTGCCGACTACCTGACGCTCGAAAGCGGTGACGCGCCGGGCGGGTTCTTCCGGCGGTTTCCACGCCATCGCAGGCTCATCTCGCTGAACAAGGTGCACACCGACAGCACCGATCCGGAGATTCGCCTGCGCTGGGACTGGAATTCGCTGCTCAACGACGACCCGGACCTGCTGTTTCCGAAATTCAGCGAGGAATACCTGCCGGCGGCCGATGACCTGGTGCGCTACCTCGCCGAGTTCCAACGTGTGCACACGCTCAACATCCGATACGGCACGACGGTCGAGCAGATCACGCGTACGGGCGACGGCTTCACAGTGCGCACCGACCAGGGTGAGGTGCGCGCGCGCTGCCTGGTCGTCGCGACCGGCTGGGGCCAGCCGTTCGTTCCGGCCATCACGGGCATCGAGCACGCCATCGGGTACGAGGACATGGTCATCGACCCCTCGGCGTACGACGATCAGCGGGTCCTGATCATCGGCAAGGGCAACTCCGCGTTCGAGACCGCGTCGGCCATCCTCGGCCACGCGTCGATGGTGCACCTCGCCAGCCGGCAGCCCCTGCGACTGGCGTGGAACACCAAACACCCCGGGGACGTCCGTGGTCAGTACGGCGCGATCCTCGACAGCTACCAGTTCAAGACGCTGCACTCGGTGCTCGACTGCACGATCGACGAGATCCGGCCGGTCGACGGGCGTTTCCAGGTGTCGATCACGTACACCCACGCTCAGGGGGAGACCGCCGTCCTCGACTACCACACGGTGCTGAGGTGCACCGGCTTCCGGATGAACACCGCGATGTTCGACGAAACGGCCCGTCCCGACATGGTGCGGGACGGGCGTATGCCCGGGCTGCGCCCCGACTGGCAGTCGAGCAACGTCGACGATCTGTACTTCGCCGGCACCATCGCCCAGGCCCGGGACGTCAAGCACGCGTCGTCACCCTTCATCGACGGCTTCCGGTACAACCTCCGTACGTTCACCCGGATCCTGCGTGAGCGCTACGACGACGTCCCGTTGTCGTACGCGACGACGCCGGCCGACGCCGCGTCGCTGACCAAGCTGATGCTCGACCGCGTCAACTGGTCCTCGGCGCTGTGGACCCAGTTCGAATACCTCTGTGACGTCTTCGTCCGCGACGACGCCACCGGCGACTTCCACCACTATGAGGACCTACCGGAGGACTATGCCGTGGAGCGCTTCGGGGCTGCCACGCAGTGGTACACGCTCGCGCTCCGGTGGGGCCGCGACGACTACGGCGACGTCTTCGCCATCGAGCGGCATCCGATCCCCGACCGGGCCAGGGAGAGCGCCTTCATCCACCCGGTGATCCGGCGGTACCGCGGTGCCGAACTGGTCGCCGAGCAGCACCTGCTGGAGGACCTGCTGGCCGAGTGGCGGCGAACGGACCGGCACGTCGAGCCCCTGGTCGACTTCCTGACCAGGGACCTCACCAGCGGATCATGACCTCGTCGAGGGGTTTGCGGGTCAGGTCGGGGACGTGGGCGTCCGGCGTGGGATACCCGACGGGCATCACCACGTACGGGCGCTCCTCGGGCGGACGCTCACACACCTCGTTGAGAAATCGCATCGGGCTGGGCGTGTGGGTCAGTGTGACCAGGCCGGCATGGTGCAGCGCGGTGATCAGCAGGCCGACCGCCATGCCGACGGACTCCTTGACGTAGTACGGCTTCGGGGTGTTCGGCCCCTGGTGCACCTCGAACACGACGATGACGGCCGGTGCGGTCTCCAGGAACGGTTTCCGCCAGTCGGTGCCGAGTCCGGCGATCGCACCGAGCCACTCCTGCGAGGCGCGGCGGTCGTAGAACGCGCGTTCCTCGGCCTCGGCCGCGTCGCGTAGCCGGCGTTTGCGGACCGGGTCGGTCAGCACGACGAACCGCCACGGCTGCACGTTGGCCCCACTGGGTGCGGTCGACGCGGCCCGGATCGCCGCCTCGACCACCCCGTCGGGTACGGGGTCGCTGGCGAAGTCGCGCACGGAACGGCGCCGCGCCATGCGGTCGGCGAACGCCTCCGCCTCCCGCACCATGTCCGCGGGGGATCGACGCTCGAACTGGATGGGGACCTTGGAAAGCAGGTCTGTGTCGTGCACCTGGAACCTCCCCTGATCCGGCGTGCCGGTTTCTGCGGGAGGGTCACCTGCCGCCGGCATCCGGTTCGTTCAGCATTTCGGAGGCCTGACGGCATGTCGTTACGCAGGTGTGCTGTCTTCGCGGGTCGGCACGTCAGGCGCGGTCCGGGTGGCGATGTCGTCGACCACGTCGGTCAGGCGTCCACGGAGCGCCGCGGCGGCCCGCTGGCGGGTCGCCCCGTCGCCGTCCACGGCGAGCGACCTCAGCCATGTCTCCACCCGCTGGCGGTCACCCGCCTCGTTCAGCGCTGGTCCGGCGAGCGCTACCAGCCGTTCGGCGAGGGCCGTGGCGGGCAGCAGCCGGCCCGTGGCGGCGTCGACGCCGTGGCCGCCCATCCCGTCGCGGGCGGCTCGCCAGTACGCCAGTCGCATCAGCTCCGGGACCAGTTCCGGCCCCTGGTCGCCCCGGTCGACGGCATCCCCGGAGACGACCACCAGAGCCCGCACCAGGGCCGCGAGCGCCGCGGATTCGGCGGCGCTGACGGGTACGTCGGCCACCCGTACCTCAAGGGTGGGGTGGTTGGTGGACAGCCGGAGATCCCAGAAGATGGTGCCGTGATCGACCAGCGCGCCCGCCTCGAGCAGCATGTCCACGTGGTCGTCGTACTGCCGCGCCGAGGTCAGGAACGGCGGCGGGCCGGCCACCGGCCAGCGCCCCCACGTGACGCTGCGCCAACTGGCGTACCCGGTGTCGCGTTCGGGCCAGTACGGCGAGTTGGCCGTGAGGGCGAGCAGCACCGGGAGGTGCTGGCGCAGATGGTTGCCGATCAGCACGGCACGGTCCCGGTCGGGCTGCTCCACGTGGACGTGCACGGCGCAGATCGCGAGCTCGTCGTGCAGCCCACGGTAGGTCGCGGTGCCCCGGTCCTGGCGAGGCCCTTCGGTGAGGGGTGGCGGCACGGCACGGCCCAGCACCGGCGAGCCGCTGGCGATCACCCGCAGACCCGCCGACAGGGCTGCGGCCTGGACGGCGGCGCGGCCCTCAGCGAGCTGCGCGCCGATATCCTCGACGCTTCGGCACGGGTCGGTCCGCGTCTCCACCTGAAACTTGGTGATCTCACCACCCACCCGGGTGCCGAGGGCCGGGCGCGCGCGGTCGACGACGATGGCCGCCTCCGGCACGAGCTCGCCCCGGTCGGCGTCGACGACGAGGAACTCTTCCTCGACGCCGAGCAGGGGAATGGATGATCCCGCACGCTGTCCCGTAGTCATCCCGACGCCGACCTCTCGCTGCCGGTCGTGTGCCGGCGGTGAGCACGTTACGTTACGGGATCACGTCGGTGGGTCAAGATCCGGGACGCTCCGATGTGGACAGAGCCTCGACGAGCCCGGCCAGGAGCGCCGTCCGTTCGGGCATCCGGTCGAGGCAGACATACTCGTCGGCGGCATGCGCTCCGCCGCCCACCGCGCCCAGGCCATCCAGGGTCGGTACGCCCAACGCGGCGGTGAAGTTGCCGTCGGACGCGCCGGCCGCGTACGCGCCGACGAGGCCCGGGATGCCGAGCTGACGGGCGACCGACTGGGCCAACTTCAGCAGCGGTCGCGCGAGCTCCTCGGACATCGGGTAACGGTTGATCCCTCCCTGCACGGCCAGCGTCGCCTCAGGCAGGAACGGCACCAGAGCGCGGATGGCGTGATCGACCCGTTCCAGCTCGTCCCTGGTCCAGGCCCGCACGTCAACGGCCAGGCTGGCGCGCTCCGGCACCGTGTTCGTCGTGGTGCCAGCGGACAGCAGGGTCGGTGTGACGGAGGTGCCGCCGCTGTCCATCGCGCCGAGCGCACCCAAGGTGAGAACCTGGTGGGCCACCTCGACCGTGGCGTTCACTCCGCGCTGCGGTTCGACGCCCGCGTGGGCGGCGCGACCCTCGACGATGACGCGGTAGACCGAACCGCCCTTCCTGGCCACCTTCACCTGCCCGTCCGGGGTGGCCGCCTCGCAGACGAGAACGGCACCGGAACGCCGTGCCTCGCGTTCGATCAGCGGCCGTGACGTGACGGACCCGGTCTCCTCGTCGCAGGTGAGCAGCACGCCGACGGACGAGGTGTCCTCGATCAGTCGCAGTGCCGTGAACATCTGCACGATCCCGGCCTTCATGTCGCAGACGCCAGGTCCCGTCGCCACGTCCCTGCGTACGGTGAAGGGCCTGGATCGGATCGTGCCGACCGGGAAGACCGTGTCGAAGTGGCCCAGGAGCAGCACGCGCTGATCGGCGGCCGGCCACAGCAGGTGCGGCAGACCGTCGATCACGACCCGACAGGCGGACCGGCCGAGCGCCTCCTCGCCCCAGCGGGCGAGCAGGTCGGCACAGGACTCAAGATGGGGCAGCGAGCCCGGTGCCGACTCGAGCGCGACGAGCGCGCCCAGCCGGTCAACCATGTCTGCTCGGAGCTGCTTCGTCGCGGGGAGCAGCCGGCGTGCGAGGTTCATCGATCCCTCCAGCGTCACAGGTGCCGGGCAGGGCCGGGCCTGTCCGTCGACCATCGCAGAGGGATCAGGGTGGGGTCACCCGTGTCTGTGCTCAGGCGGCTGGCGGCCCGCTGACCGCAGCCCCGTAACCAACCTCGACGATCCGACGTGCGGTCTCGGCGTAGGCGTCCCGGCCCTCGGGCGCGAAGGTGCCGAGCCCGTCGACGTAGCGGTTGAACATGCAGAACGCGGCGGCGATCAGGACGGTGTCGTGGATCTCCAGGTCGGTGGCGCCCTCGGCGCGGGCGTCGTCGATGAGTTCGGTCGTGACCTCGCGACCACTGATCTGTACCGCACCGGCGATGCGCAGCAGTGCCCGCAGTTTGGCGGAGATCGGGGCGGTGTCCAGGTCCGCGCGTACCTGGTCGACGAGGGAGTAACCCTCGTCGAGTTGCGCCGCGGCGAACGCGGAGTGCGACGCGCAGCAGAAGTTGCAGTCGTTACGCCCGGACACGTACGCGGCGATCAGTTCGCGCTCACCGGCGGGAAGCGAGTGAGGGGCACGCAGCAGCACCTCGGCCAGTTCGTTGAGTGGCTTCGCCGTTTCCGGCCGGTACCGCATCGGTCCGGAGATGCCGGGAAACTGCTTCTCGTCCAACCCGAGATCGATGTGCGCCATGGTCGTCAAACCCTTCGCTTGTGGGTCACGGCCCCGCCGACATCAACGTCCACAGCGGACAGGAGCGCGCGCGGCCGTGCGGCTGGTGCCGCGCAGCCACGATCCCACTCGGTCCACCGCTCGGATCTCTTCATTTGTGCTCTCTTCCCGTCGAGGTGGCGTCGGGCGCACCGCGAAAACATCAGGTGCCCCGGTCGACCTGTCCACGGAACGACCGATTTCCGGCCGACGCGGTCCTCACGACATCGGGTTGCGCTCGGCGAACTCCCACATGATCGCGCTGGCGTCCGGGCCCGCGTGATCGGTGTACCTGCCGTCGCCGTCGGGGCCGGGCCAGGCGTGCCCCATGTCCTGGACGCGGTACGCCTCGACGATCGACGAGCCGTCCGGCGCGGTGATCGTCGTCCGCGTGTACGCGTGCCGGTCGGCGGCGCCCGGCACGGACGCGGTCTTCGTGGTCGGGTCGAGGCTGTCGTTGGGCAGCCCGTCGTCGACGAGGTCATTCACCGCGGTCCAGTGGGCGACGAGTCGGGTGCCGACCAGGGGCGGCACGACCTCGTCCTGCTCGCCCTGGATGACCAGCAGCGGCACCCGTCGGGCCCGGTCACCCATCTGTGCCCAGCCCTGACGTGCCGTGTCCAACGGCGGCGTGGCGTCCGGTTTGTCCGGGTCGACCCGGTTGAGCCCGTACTCGCCGCCGGCGACCGAGGTCACCGTGGCGAAGACGTCGGGGTAGGTCACGCCGAGGATGACAGCGGTCCCCGCGCCCGACGAGGCACCAGCTACGTGCACGCGCGCCGGATCCGCGTCGTACTTCTGGACCACCTCGCGGGCGACACCGGCCAACAGCGCGGGTTCGCCGGTGTGCCGTTGCTGATGCCGTGGGTCGGCGGAGTTCCAGCAGGCGATGACGTTACGGGAGATCAGTTGCGTGGGGTAGACGACGATGAAGCCCTCCCGGTCGGCCAGGCTGTTGAACTGCGT
The DNA here is from genome assembly GCF_040649115.1 of Micromonospora sp. NPDC049049. Classification (NCBI taxonomy): domain Bacteria; kingdom Bacillati; phylum Actinomycetota; class Actinomycetes; order Micromonosporales; family Micromonosporaceae; genus Micromonospora; species Micromonospora sp. NPDC049049. The sequence goes on from NZ_JBEZEX010000008.1 coordinate 98,821, forward strand.
CGTGGACTTCATGGAGTTCCACCCGTAGCCGGTCATCGCGCAACCGTGGATGGCCATGACGACCGGAAGCCGGGCCGTCCCGTCGTGCTGGGGTGGAAGGTGAACCTGGTAGCGCTGCGAACCGGCAGCGCCTTCGTAGACGTGGTTTCGGTCGTTCTCGCCCATCTGCCAGGGCAGGCCGAGCTGGAGTGCGGCGACGCCGAGGCTGACGGCGGCCACGACGATGGCGAGAGTGCCGGAGACGATCCAGAGCCACCGCCGTCGCGAAGGACGGGTGGGTTCCATGTCGGCATCCACCGGGGAGGGCGGGACGGTCATGGGTGTCTCCTTTCTACCTCGAAGGAAAGGTCCCCCACAGTGCGAAGCCGCCGTACGTGAGGTTCAGTCCACCAACGTCGAGGACGGGTGTCGGGGACATGCACCCATGACAGCAGCGTTCGCGGCCACCCGTCAGTGCAACCACGTCACGGATACCGGTGACGCTGTGTCACTGGTCGTGGCCGGGTTGCCAACGCACGCATGCCAGTCATGCGCTTCGGAACGAGTCAGCTGACCGGCCTACCCGAGCAACGTTGCCGCCGCGGTCAGTGTTGCCAGCGACAGCGTTGTGGTCACCACCACCGCCCGGTTGGCCACCGCCTCGCCGACGCCGTACTCCTGACCGTAGATGAACGTGTTCTGCGCCGTCGGCAGGCCGGCGCACACCACCACGGCGAGCAACTGCGGCGGGGACAGGTGCAGGGCCAGCCCGGCCGCGTACGCGATGACCGGCTGTGCGACGAGCTTCAGCGCGGTGATCACGGCCAGTCCGCCCGGCTCGGCTGGCTCGGCCTGCGACAGCGCCCTGCGGTGCAGCGACGCGCCGAGCGCGACCAGGGCGGCCGGAACCGCGGCGCCCGACAGCAGGGCGAGCGACGCGCCGGCCGCCGACGGCAGATGCAGGCCGGTAGCCGAGAACGCGACACCGAGCAGCGACGCCAGGATCACCGGGTTGCGTACCGGCAGGGAGGCGATACGGGCGACCCGTACCCGCCCGGCCGGGTCGCTGTGCCGGTCCAGGGCGACCAGGATCACGGGTGTCACCACCAGCACCTGCAGCAGCACCACCTCCGCCAGGAACGACACGTTGCCGAGAACCTGCGTGGCGATCGGGATGCCGAGGTTCGCCGAGTTCACGTACCCGGCGGCCATGCCCCAGATCGGCCGTTCGCCGGACGTGCGACCGAACAGCCAGCTCGCGCCGACCCACCCGAGCCCGATGACCGTGGCGGTGCTTATCCCGAAGGCGAGCAGCGGGCGGCCGGCCAACCCGGAGAGCGGCATTCGGGACAGGGCGAGGAACAGGGCGGACGGCATCGCAAGGTGGAACACGAATCGGCCGAGCACCGACGCCGCCGCATCGCCCAGCAGACCCCAACGACAGGCCGCGTAGCCGACCGCGGTGAGGATCCAGATCGGTACGAACGCCGCTACCAGGCTCATACGGACATGTGCGTCGATCGGGAAGTCACGCGTTCAGACTCGCACCCAGCCCGGACCGGGCGAATGTCCCGCACCTCAGCAACGTCGCGGAGCACTGTCATAGGGTGACTTGCCGGCGGGCGGCGATTCTGCTGACCGTGACGTTGATGGCGAAAATCCCGACCACGACTTCGAGGAGCACGTTTCGCGGGTTCCAGTCCCAACCGTAGAGCGTCCAACTGGTCGGCTGATAGGCCAGCATGGGCAGCATCAGCGCCAGAAGGACCGCGCTGGCCGCGATCGACACCCGCACATCAAGTGCCGCGCCCACGAGGGCCGCCACCAGCCCGGCGGCCATGATGACCGGAAGGGTCAATCCGTCTGCCCAGCCATTGAGCGGGTTGGGCGTTATGACCGCCATGGTTGTCGTGGCGCCGAGAAGCCAGGTCCATTGTCGCGTGGCCCGTGGTTGGCGCGCTCGAAGGAGCGGCACCATTGTCAACACGGCCAACAGGCATACCCACGTGGAAATCTGCATGATCAGGTAGAGGCCGGTCCGGAGCCCCAGAGCAGAGTCGTACCTTGCCCATGGTTCTACGGCGTACCTCAGGTCATTCGCTATGGAGTGCCAGATCTCCCAGCCGAAGGCGCCAATGGTCAGGGGAAGGGCGAAGCGGTAGCGAGCCCACACTGCGGCGGCCAGCGCGAGAAGCAGCAATGCGGGCGTGACCGAGCTTCGCTCGTACAGAAAGCTGGCCGAATTACCCGGCAACAGCAGCCACAGGCGCCACGTGAGGGGCAGGGCCGTAAGGGCAACGCCGCACACGAGCAGGGACAGCACGGTCGATCGCAGCGCGGAGTGTCGCAAGGTGTCCCGGGAGCGGAGCTGGTCCACACCGGAGCGGACCCGCAGACCTCCCACCACGAGTGCGAGGGACTCCCGAAGCCTCGGGTGCCTCCGGTCCGTCTCGCCCGCGACCAGCAGCGTTTCCAGCATCTCGTCGGCGCGGTACTGCCGGTAGGCCTGAGGGTACGCGCGCAGCAGCCACCGGTAGCGGCGCTCCAGGCCGGTCATGCCGGCGCCGTCCGAGCCGTCGCGGCCGTCGACCGTACGGAACGGTCTCGAACGACCCGGGCCGCAGCGGCCATCCGGGCCGCCTCCTCGCGCAGTGCGGACAGCCCGCGCTCGGTCAGCTCATACGTGCGACGGGCCCGACCGTTGACCACCGCCTCTTCGGCCACCCGCACCATCTCCTCGCCGGTGAGCCGGTCCAGCGCGGCGTACAGCGTGCCGGTCGTCAGCCGCACTCGCCCGTCGGACAGCTCCTGCGCACGCTTGACGATGGCGTAGCCGTGCAGCGGTTCGTCCTGCAACGCAGCGAGGATGAAGTACGTGGGTTCCCGCATCGCCGCGGGGGGCTTAGTCATGTCATCAACATAAGCAGATGATCGACGTATACGTCAAGCTCCATCCTCACCCGGGGGCTGCGCCGACCGCAGGCTGGGCCGGTCACCAGGAGGCGATCTGGTCGGGTTGGCGGCATCCGGCCACTGTCCTGTCGTCGTCAATCTCGGCGGACGACGAAGTTCCTGCACTTGTGGGCCAACACCACCTTCGATAGATAATGGACAGCACCGAGCGCCGCTTCAGCGACCAATGTGATCCGCCGAACCGATGGAGGCCCGTCCATGGCGTTGACCCCGGCGACTGGGGGCGGTTGCGGCGAGTCGACGCCACGCTCGCCGATCCAGTCACCGAGGCCGGTCAATTCCGACGTGGAGTGGGACAGCTTCGACCCGCAGGCATATGTCCGGCACAACTACGCGGATCTGCGGTCCGACGATCGGGAAATACTCTGCCGCATCCGAGACTTCTTCGCCGAGGCGAAGCTCTCCGACGCGCGGTGCGTCGACGTGGGATCGGGAGCGAATCTGTACCCGGCCCTGTCGCTTCTGCCGTTCGCGAAGGCCGTCGACCTGTGTGAATGGTCGACGGCGAACGTGAACTGGCTGCGCACACAGGTCGACAGCTACGACCAGCTCTGGGACCCGTACTGGCAGGTGTGCGCGGAGCACCCGGCGTACGCGGCACTGGCGGACCCGCGTCGGCGTCTGGCGCAGGTGGGCAGGGTGGTACGGGCCAGCGTTTTCACCCTGCCGAGGCATGCGTGGAGCGCCGGCACCATGTTCTTCGTGGCCTGCTCCATCTCGGCCGACCGGGCCGAGGCCGAGCACGCGATCGGTCGGTTCCTGGACGCGCTGCGGCCCGGGTCGCCCTTCGCCGTGACGGTGATGCTCGGGTCCCTCGGCTACAGCGTCGGTCGACAGATGTTCCCGGCGGTGGCACTCCAGCGCGCCGACGTGGTGGCCAGCATCGCGGCGGGCGCGTACGACCTGGACGTCCACGAGGTGCGGCCCAGGCCGCCGCTGCGGGACGGATATTTGAGCATGCTGCTGGCCACCGGCCGTACTCGCGGATAGCGCCGATGCGTTCCTGTGCGATGCGCCGATGCCGTGCTGTCGGCGCAGCGTGGCGGCGCGGCAATCCGTCGCGCCCGACCGGCCGGAGCGTCAACACGCGGCCGTCGAAGCCTTTCAAGTGGCACTCGACTGGCCCGCTACCATGATGCTGTACGTCATCGTGGGCACGGCAATACCAGAGATTTCGAGTCGACGACTACAACAGACGGCGGTGGATCATGCGGATGCAGCCGCGCCAGGAGATCCTCGACATCTGGCGGGCTACGGTTCGCAGTTGCTGGGCGAACGGTGAATGGCACTGGGGTGGCCGAAGTGGTAGCAACTCGATCAGCGACGCGGAGCAACTGCTGACCCTGTTGCTCCCTGCGGCCAAGGTCCCCGTGTTGTCACTGGACGACCCGGACCGCGCCGACGAAGAGGTGATCGAGGCGCTCAGCCCTATCGGCGGCGCGATCGAGATTCCCCGCCGGCTGGTCAGCGTGATGATCGACTATTTCCGGCGGTACACCGACGACGCCGGCACTCCGATCTTCAGCGGAGGCAGTTACCTCACCACTGTGGAGGGCGGCCCGGAGCTCACCGACGAGCAGCGTTCCCTGGACATCGGCGACTCGTTCGCGGTCTCGGTCACACTCACGTTGGCGACTATCGGTTTCGTCAAGGTCTACCGGGGCTCCACCCAGCGGCGCGACCTGTTGGCGCAACTGGACGAACTGGACGCGATGGCGAGCGTGCGCCTCACGGCGGCGATGGTCGGCCTGCTCCGCAGCTTCAGCACCTTCGTCTTCACCTCCACGGACGAGTACGGCATTCGTCTGTGCGACATGGTCAACCAGGACGAGCTGCCGCGCCGTGAGCTGGTGGCGGCGCTGCGCGAGCAGTTGCGGGACACGATGGCGAGCCTGCGCAGCGTGATCATCGGTTCGGGTCGGGTGACCGAGGACCTGGACAACAGCGAGATGCTGTTCGAGTGCGGCTGGTCGTGGGGGATCATCTCCGGGGCTGAGGAGGTTCCGACCACTGAGCCGATCGGCTTGCAGCGTGAGGGCTCCGCGGAGAACGCCCCGTACCTCTACTTCACTGTGATCGCGATGGACGCGATCGAGGATCTGAACTCCGAACGCACCCGGTTGCTCGGGTTGCTCAACGAGGAGCAGCAGCGGCTGTCCCGGGCGCTGCAACTGCGTTGGGAGCTCACCCGCACGTACTGGGCGACGGTGGCAACCTTCGGCAACCGGCGGCGGTGGCCCATCGAGGACATCCCCTGGCGGACGACCGACGGTGACCGGACCGACTACTACACCCTCCAGGCCACGTCGCTGGCGGTGAAGGGCCTGATCGCCGTCGGGCGCGGCGGTGACGAGGAGCTCGGGCGGATCGCCTCGGTGCTGGTGGAGCTGGCACAGCGGGCGCGGATCACCCGGCGGGCGTCGCCCGGCGAGCCGGCGCTGTTCGTGCACGCGCCAGGCAAGCGGGTGACCCTGAACGACGACACGTCAAAGCCGATCATGACGTGGAACGTGAACGAGTTCTCCACTGTGCTGCTACAGCGGGCGGCCACCGTCGCCGGTCTGTTGAGCAACGCCCGACGGCGCAGCGAACTGCTCGAGCTGGCCGACGAGGTGTGGGACCACCTGCTGCTGCGGCGCATCCCGGATGGCCGGCACCAGGGGCTGTGGGACCACGCCGGTGGTGCTTTCCCCGGCCTGGCGCCGAAGCCGGACGCACCCTCCTGGTATCTGACCGAGCGGGTGGTGCAGGCTCTGGTCACCTCCGGTCAGCTGCTGTGGGAGCGGCCGTTCCCACGAGCCGGCCGGCTGGCCGACTACGCGCAGGACCTCATTGACGAGGCCGAATACCTGTTCGACCGGGAGTTGATGCGCGGCACCTTCGACGGTGAGGCGATGCAGCGCAGCATGCGCAGCATCCGAGCCAGCCTGGGCCGCGCGCAGCTGCTGGTCGACGAGCGTCCCGGCACGGCGGCCGCACTGGTGAACACTCTTCTGTTGCTGCTCAACGACATCGCCACCGGGCAGCAGAAGGCCAGCGAGGGGATCTGAATGCTGGTCTTCGTCACGTCGCACAAGGGCGGCACCGGGCGGTCGGTGACCGCGGCGAACATCGCCTACCGCAGCGCGTTGTCCGGTCGCCCCACCTGCTACCTGGATTACGACTTCGGCTCGCCGACCGCCGGCATCACCTTCCAGATCCCGCAGGCCGTCAACGGTGTGGAGGGCGCCGGGCCCAACGGTGGCGGCCTGCACCGGTACTTGCGCGGGGAGATTCCGTCTCCGGAGCAGTTGGACGTGTGGGCCACCTCCGAACGTGCCAGTCTGCGTCAGAGGCCCATCGGGTCCGGCCCGTTGGTGCTCCTGCCGGGACAACGCAACGGTAGCGAGTTCGGTTTCACCAACGACATCGCCAAACGCTGCGCCGAGCTCTTCCTCCGCCTGGAGGAGGAGTTCGACCTGACCCTGGTGGACCTCAGCGCCGGCCGGTCGTACGCCAGCCAGATCGCGCTGGCCGCCACCGCGACCTCGACCCTGCGCAAGGTCGCCGTGCGCTGGTTGGTCTTCCACCGGTGGACTCCCCAGCACGTCACCGCAGCGGCGGACCTGGCGTTCGAGGCGGGTGGGATCGTGGCCATGGGCAAGGAGTACGGCCACGAGCCGGACAGGCTACGGGAGTCGCTGCGCTTCATCCGTACGGCGGTGATCGACTCACGTGGCCCGGAGGTCGGCCACCTCGGCCTCGCCCAGCAGGCATTCCTGCGTAAGTGCGACGCGGAGCTGTCGGAGCTGGCCCGACGCCGAGGTGTCGGGCGTACGACGCTGCTCGGCGCGGTGCCGCTTGATCCACTGCTGCAGTGGCGGGAGCAGCTCATCTCCGATCACGACGTGCAATCCAAAATTGCCAACGTCAAGACGGTGGACGCCTTCGTTGACCTGACTGAGAAGCTTTTCGACGAGACGGCATGGGACACCGCGTGATCGGCATGGATGTCAGGTTCCAGGAGGCAGCTGCGGTGCGTCGGACAGAGAGCGTGGCGTACTCGCATCTGTCCGTTGAGCTGGGGCACTTCTACGCGGAGGACTTCGGCGACGGGTGTGACGAGCTGAAACGCAAGTTCGAGCGGATCGCGGACTGGTCGGCCGCGATCCCGGCTCTGGCCCGACGAGGGCTGCCCGCGCACCGGGAGCCGCGGATCAGCACCTGCTTCATGATGGACGACTACTTCCACCGCTTCGGTACCCCCCGCGAGGTGATACCGCAGGTGCAGAGCGCCGCCGCGGAGCACGGGCTGATCCTGGACTACGTGGCCCGGGAGTCCAGCTTCGCCCGGCACGACGGCGCCGAGCTGGCCCGGTTGGTGGTCGACACACTGGTGGTCGAACCACCTCGGCACACCACCGGGAGTCGTCCACCGCTGAGCGAGTCGGGCTGGCTGTCCAACGGTAAACGGTCCCCCGGGCACGTCGACGCGCCGGCGATGACCCTGCCACGCCCGTGGACTCCGCCGTTGCAGTCCGGTGATCCCCGGCACTCCATCTTCGTCGACATCGAGCTCTGGTCCGACGAGCCGGACGCCCGGGTGTGGGCCTGCGCCCTGCTCGCCTCGGTCTGGCAGATGACCCGACTCGGCGTACTACGGCATCGGGGCGAGACGATGACGCAGCCGTGCCGGCTCGCCGGCGAGCTGCCGACGGACTGGGACGAAATGCCGGCGATCGTCCAGCTGAACCCGGCGGCCGCGCCGTTCTGCGCGTATCGCACGCTGACCCTGATGGGCACCCAGTACCTGCCGGTGGAGCTGGCCGTACGGACCATCCTCGGTCAGGTGGCGGTGCCGCCGACGGTCGCGCAGCAGGTCGCCAAACGGGCCGGCGGTGAGGGTCTGCTCCTGCCCAGCGAGTTGGTCGACCGGCTGAGCTACGTGTTCATCAGCGACTGAACGTGCTCAGCTCCCGCACGGCTCGTCGACGGCCACCCGGCCGGCCAGGTCGCGCAGCAGAGCCATGTTGCTCACGCTGATCTGATCCCGGATCCAGTTGACCGACGAGTTCCACTGACGGCTGAACCCGGGTACCTGCTCCAACTGCTCCCAGATCGGCCGCAGCCGCGGGTGCACCCGCGCGCCGGGCAGCCACAGGTGCAGCAGGTGCTCCAGCACCGGCCGCAGCCGCTCGACGTGCTCCTGCCCGGAGGCTGATCGGGTGACCGCGGACTCCACCAGCGAGGACAGCATGGTCAGCAGCCAGTCGTGCAACGCGAGATCCTCGCAGAGCCCGGCAACGGCGGCCGGCACGTCCTGCGGGTCGAGCACGAGTTCGACCGTACGCAGGGTGGGCGAGTCCACGGTCACCACCGCCGAGACGTCCCGGTCCGGACGCGCGTCGGCCTGCGCGGTCCAGCGCAGCCGTGTGCGGGCGGTGCGCAGTGGCGGGCGCCGGTCCAGCAGGTCAGACATCTGCACACCGTCGAGAACCCTGCCGGTGATCGCCTCCAGGTTCAGCACGTCGGCGTTGTTGCCGTGCAGGAAGCCCGCGCTCAGGTCGGCGACGTCCAGCTTGCCGACCGTCTCCAGGACGCCGGGGTTGGCCAGATAGTGCGACCACGGCTGGCGGCGCTTGCCGGCGACGACGTGGATGACCGAGGAGGCCTGCACCATCCGGCCGCCGGTGACGATGGCCCGGGTGACCACCGCTCCCACCCCACGTAACTGGCGTCCTCTGGCGCTCGGGAGCCAGCAGTCGACACCGGTGCGGACATCGGGTGACACCGCGTACAGCGATGGACGCCGGGAGGTCAGCACGGCCTCGCCTTCGATCAGGCTGAGCATTTCGGCGCTCTGCTCCTGGGCCAACGCCGTGCTGTGTTGCAGAAGGCTGGTGTGCACCTCACCGACAGTGAGCATGGCTTCCTCCGCAACGCTGCCACCGACTCGCGCTCATCGCGCGGTATGCGGCTCATGCTGATTGACGTACACCCCTCGCGACCGGCACCGACACGGATCCGCGTCGGACAACCGAGACTCCACGGGTGCGAGTTTCGACCGCCCGAATCCGTATCTGTTGACGGTCATCATAGGCCCGGGGTGAGCGGGAATCCCATGTACGTCGGGCATTCGGAGTGTTCGCGGGTCGGCCGGACGTGACAACTGCTGATATTTTCAATGGTGCGGTCGCCAGCCACTCCCTGGAGTTTGCCGTTCATGAAGGTCTACATTTCGGCCACACAAAAGGACCTGCTGGAATACCGCGCTGCCGTGCACGCCGTGGCTCGCCGTCTGGAGATCGACGACGTGGCCATGGAGGCGTACGGCGCCGACATCCGTCCGCCGCTGGACCGCTGCCTCGCCGACGTGCGCCGATGCGACCTCTACGTGGGCCTGTTCGCCTGGCGGTACGGGTTCCGGCCGCCCGGCCAGGAGTCCTCGATCACCGAGTTGGAATACCGGGAGGCGCTCGCGGCGGGAAAGCCATGCCTGGTCTTCCTGCTCGCGGAGGACACGCCCTGGCCGGTCGACATGATCGACCGGGACGCCGACTGGCAGCAGATCGTCGCCTTGCGCCGTGAGCTCAAGGAGCGTCACCTCTGCGCCTTCTTCTCCGGCGTGGACGACCTCACCGCCAAGGTGACCGCCGCACTGGCCGACGTACGCAGTGGCAGGTCCCCGGCGCGCGAGCCCGCCGACCCGGACACCCACCTGCCGACGGCCGTCCGCAACCAGTACTACAAGCAGTTGTCGCTGAGATACCACACCGTCTCGGTGGACGCGGTCTCACCGCGTCCCACCATCGGCTACCTCACCGTCGGGCTGCCCAAGGTGTTCGTGGAACCCCGCGTCCACGAGGACGCGCGACCGGAGATGCCCCTGGCGTGGTGGCGTTGGGCCGGGTCCACGCCGGGCGACGACGTCGGCGGGCTGCCCGGGGTGGTCAACCCGGAGGAGGTGGAGCGGCTCTGGGAGGAGTACGCGGCCAAGGACGAGCTGTCGTTGTTCGATGTGGTGTCCGACCCGGGTCGGCGCACGATCGTGCTGCTCGGCGACCCCGGCTCCGGCAAGTCCGCGGCCGCGCGGTACCTGGCGCTGACGCTGGCCGAGGTCTGCGTCGAGCCTCGACTGAGTGCGCTGGACCGGTACCTACCCGTCCTGATCGAGCTGCGCTCGTACGCCACCCATCACGGGGACGGCCGGTGCGACGGCTTGCTCGACTACGTCGGCCACCGCCACCAGCAGGGGCTGGCCGGCATCGACCAGGACGTGTTGGAGGCGTACCTGCGCCAGGGCGGTCAGGCACTGTTCCTGTTCGACGGCCTGGACGAGGTGTTCGACCCGGCGCAGCGGGAAGAGGTGGCCGCGCAGATCGCCACTTTCGCCAACGAGTACCCGGGAGTGCTGACAGTGGTCACCTCGCGGGCGGCCGGCTACCAGCGGCACACCTTTGCCAACGCAGGCTTCGACCACTTCACCCTGGAGGATCTCGACGACGAGCAGATCGCGAGGTTCCTCGGCAACTGGTACCGCTACGTGATGCCCACGCCGGCCGCGGAGGCAGAGCGGCAGCGGCGGCAGATCCTCGACGTGGTGGGCAGTTCTCGAGCGATGCGCGAGATCGCCGGCAACCCCCTGTTGCTGATGCTCATGGCGATCGTCGGCCGGGGTCACCCGCTGCCCCGCAACCGACGCCGGCTCTACGCGCACGTCACCGACGTTCTGATCTCCGAGTGGGATGTGACAAAGCAACTGCGCGAGAGCCACGGCGAGGTGCCGTCGCTGGACCTGCAGGCGAAGCGTCGGCTGCTGCGTCACCTGGCGTATTGGATGCAGTTCCGCGAGTCCGGCCCCGCCGGAAACTACATTGAGTCCGACGAACTGGCGCGCATCTTCCGGGACCACCTCGTCGCTTTCTACGGCTTCGAGAATGAGCGGGCGCTCGCCATGGCCTACTCGATGATCGACAAATTGCGGCAGCGAAGCTTCATCCTGGAACGTTACGGGCTACGACTGTTCGGGTTCGTGCACCGAGCGTTCCTGGAGTTTTTCTGTGCAGAGGAGATCGTGGACAGATGCGAGCATGATCCAACCAACTGGGGCCTCGATCGTCTGCGTTCACTGTTTCGCGAGCACTGGGCCGATCCGTCGTGGCGGGAGGTGCTTCGACTGGTCGCCAGCGCCCTCCCCGCCCAGACCGCCAACGAGCTGGTCACCCTGCTCGCCACCGAGGCCACCCAACCGTGGCCGCCGCTGAACCTGACCGGGCCGCCGTGGAACCTGGTGCTGGCGGCGCAGTGCGTGGCCGAGGCGCCGCAGCCCGCCGAACTGGCCGACGCGGGCGACGCCGTGCTGCGGCAGGTCGTGCGTCTCATCGAGCATGGCATCTCCGCGGACGACCCGAACCTGGTGGATCTCACCGAGCAGGAGCTGCTGTCCTCGATCCGGGCGCTCGGCCCGAGTTGGCCCGGCCGGGAGATTTTCCTGCACTGGTACCGCCGCCGTGGTGTCCGGACCAGTTGGCGATCTGGCTCTCCCTTCGCCACCCGGATCGCGGCGGTGCTGTCCACCGCCGAGGAGCAAATGGAAGACCTGCTCGTCCGGGAGCTGGGGCAGGGTCGCGAGCGTCAGGCCCACCTCACCCTGGTCGCCGGGCTGGCCGAGGCCGCCGGCCGCCTCGAGGCCACCGGCGGCAGCAGTCGCCGATGCCGGGACATCCTGGTCGCCCAGGCGCAGGCCGAGGTCTCCACCGCGGTACGGCAGGCCGCCGTACGCGCAGTGGTCGCCCACTTCGGCGCCGACCCCGACCTCGTGGACGTGCTGCGCGGTTTCGCCAGTTCCCCCGACCTCGCGGTGCGGGCGCTGGCCGTGCAGTCCCTCGGCACCCGGTCCGAACTCTCCGACGACGTCCGTCAGGTGTTGGCCAGAGCCACCGGGGACACCGCCGTCGCGGTGCGGCGGGCCGCCGCCGGAGTGCTCACCGCACGGTGCGCCGACCTGCCGGACGCACCCGAGACGATGCAGCGACTGCTGGCCACCGACGCCGACCCCGGCGTGGTGCAGTGCGCGCTGAAGGGTCTGCTGGTTCTGCCGGAGTACGCCGACACCGCACGAGCCACGGCGTTGCAGCGGGTCACCGGCGATTCCCCGGACGAGGTCCGACGCTGCATTCTCACCGAGCTGCTGCCCGAGCGACCCGACCCGGAGAGCACCGAGCTGCTGCTGAAGCTCGCCTGCTCGGACACGTCAGCGCGGGTCCGCGCGGTCGCCGTGCAGCGGTTGGCGCTCGTACCCGACCCCGAGGGGCGCTGCCGGGCCCGGCTGATCGATCAGATCGAGCAGGACGAGGAGTCCTCCGTGCGGGCCGCCGCGGTCACCGCTCTGATCGACCGGGACCGCGCCGACGACACGGGGTGGACCGTGGTGGCTCACTCGGCTCGCGTCGACGAGGACGCGACGGTACGCCTCGCCGCGGTGCGCGCGCTGGCCGAGGCCTACCCCGACCACCGCACCGGGGAACTACTGCTGGAGAGCGCTCGACGCGATCCGACCGCGAGCGTCCGGCTCGCCGCGGTCGACCTGCTCACCGGGCGACCGTTGTTCGGTCACGCGACCCGAGATCTGCTCATCAGCCGCGCCTCCCAGGAGCGGGACCCGATCGTCCGGCTGCGGGTCACCCGTAGCCTGGCCCGTCTCGCCGACCCACCGGACCTTGAGGTGCGGGAGTGCCTTGCCGAGCAGGTCAGTCGGGACCCCGACCCGAACGTGTTGTGCGCGGCCGCACAGGCGCTCGCCCGCCACGGCGAAGCCCCGGGCCTGATGGAGACACTGTGCCGGCGGGCACGCCGGGACAGCTACGTCGGCATCCGGTTGGCCGCCGTGCAGACCCTCTGCGCGTACGGGAGCCCGGAACTGGTGACCGACGTGCTGCTGGAATGCGTCGAGGCCGACACCGACCCGACAGTGTTCGACGCCGCCGTGCGCTGTCTGACCGAGCAGGGGTCGGCGTCCATGGCGGTGACGCTGCGACTCATGCGCCGCCTGTCGGACCAGAACCCGGCGATCCGCGCCCGCATCGCCGCCGCGCTCGGCGAGCACTTCGGCGCCGACCCGGAGGTTCAGGTGCTGCTGGTCGGGCTGGTCCGCGACGATCCGGCCCTGGAGGTTCGCCGCCGGGCCGTCGAGCAGCTGGGCGCCAGCCTGGCTGGCCGCACGGGGGTACGGGACCTGCTGCTGCGGCTGGCTGACGACGATGACTGGGAGATCCGCCGGACCGCACTGCTCGCGTTGACCCGGCATTACGACAGGGACACCCGGACCCGGGAGATGCTCGTGCGGCTCGCGTATCAGGAGGATGACGGCGCGGTTCGGCGGCTGGCCGGGCAACTGCTGGCCACGCTGGCCGACACCCGGCCCGACGACTTTCCGTGATCGATCCGGAGCCGTAGGTGTTCGTGGGTGCGCGTCGAGCGACAATCCGATCGACCTCGTCAAATACCATGAGCTCATGACGGATCCGGTCGCCGGCTCGTCCCGCCAGACCGGCTGGAGTCTGCGAGTCCTCTTCGGAGTGATCGGGCTGGCTGCTCTCGTCCTCGGCTATGTCGGCTTCGAGCGCCTGCTCCAGGCCCGACCGGACGTCGCCCACGATCCGTACGACGTGCTCTACTACGACCTGCAACTCTTCGTCTTCGGCGCCGAACCATTTCAGGACGCCGGCCCCTACCCGTGGCAGTTGCAGGTCGCCCGGTTCGCCGCACCGCTGTTCACGCTCCTCGCCGTCGCAGAGGCCAGCCGGCTGCTGCTGGCCGCCGAGAGTCGTCGCCTGCGCGCCCGGCGGGCACGTGGTCACGTCCTGGTCTGCGGGGACTCCCAGTTCGCCCGCATGCTCGCCGACCGACTCTTCGCCGATGGTGAACGTGTGGTGGTGGTGCGCTCCGAACCGTTCGGGCCGCTGGAGTACCGGCGGCGCCGGTACCTCGGCGTGGTCGGCGACCCGACCAGCCCCGAGGTGTTGCGCGGCGCCGGCCTGCCCCGAGCCCACACCATCTACGCCTGTAGCGAGGACGACGACCGCAACCACGCCATCGCCAACACCGCCAACCGGCTCATCCAGGACCGACGGCAACCACCGCGGGTCTACATCCTGGTGCACGACTCGGAGATGTGTCTGTCCCTGCAGGCCCGACGACTCGGTGCCGCCGGGTCCAGCCGGCTGCGGCTGGACTACTTCCACGTCGACGACGTCGCCGCGCGCGCGCTGAACCGGCACCACCCGCTGCCCAGCGGGGGAGACCGACCGACCAGGATCCTCATCGCGGGCACCGGCGCCTTCCGCCGGGCTCTCCTGGTGGAGACCGTCCGGCACTGGCGCGCATCCCGAGCCGACACCCCCCGGGGCCAGGCCGCGCCACCCCTGCGGGTGGACGTCGTGGCACCGGATGCCGGGACCGAGATCGCTCTTGCGTCGTCGCGGTACCCGTTCCTGGCCACCGTGTGCCAGTTGACCGCGTACGACCTGGATCTCGACGGTGTCGTCGGTCTCGGCCGCGACCGCTACGACCGCATCTACGTCTGCGCACCGGACGAGATCAATGGCCTGCGGTTCGTGCTGGACACGCCCGCCCTGTGGCAGGGCGCCGAGAGTGCCGTGTTCGTGCCGGTCTACCGGCAGGCGGCGCTCGCCGCGGCCTTCCACGGCGACTCCCGACACGACCTGCTCGACGAGGTGCACGGCAAGCTCCGCCTCTACCCGGTGCTCACCCACGCCTGCGATGCCCGGCTGATCGCCGAGGACCTCACCGAGCGGCTGGCCCGGCTGATCCACGAGCGCTACGTCCAGGCCCAGCAACGCGCCGGGGTACGACTCGGCGCTGCCCCGGCGATGGTGAACTGGTCACGACTACCCGAGTCGTTGCGGCGGGCCAACCGGGCCCATGTGCAGGACATCGCCGCCAAACTGTTGGACCTCGGTTGCGTCGTGGCCCCCCGCCACGGTGGCACCGGTGACGCCTCGGCCGCCGGGCAGGCCATCGACGACAGGATCGAGGAACTCGCCCGCCTGGAGCACGACCGGTGGTGCCGGGAACGGCGCGGGGACGGCTGGACGTACGGTGATCCGCGCGATGACGTTCAGCGGCGGCATCCCGCCCTGCGGCCGTGGGAGGAGCTGCCGTCCGACGTGCAGGAGCAGAATCGTGAGGGGATCCGGGCACTGCCCGATGTGCTGTCCGACAACGGGTTCGAGCTGATCCGGCTGGCACCTCCGGTGCCCGCGCAGCGCAGAGGCCCGAGGGATGCCGCCTGACCTCGGCCCGGTCCGCGTCGGCGTGACCGGGCACATCAACCTGACCCGCGACACCGAACTGCTCGTCGCCGACGCGCTCCGCGTCGAGTTGGGCCGGATCAGCGACCGGCCCGTGCACGGCGTGACCTGCCTGGCGGCCGGTGCGGACCAGGTCTTCGCGCGTGTGATCCTCGATCTGGGCGGCACCTACGAGGTGATCCTGCCGGCCCGCGACTACCGGGTCGCGGTGATCAGGCCGGAAAATCGGCTGGCCTTCGACGATCTGCTCGACCGGGCGGCGGCGGTCGTCCACACCGGTCACGACCGCTCGGACACCGCCGCCTACGTGGTTGCCAACCGTGAGCTGGTCCGACGGGTGCAACGACTCGTGGCGGTGTGGGACGGCAAACCTGGCCGCCACCCGGCGTCGACGGATCGGACCATCGACTGGGCGCGGCACCACGGCGTCCCGACCACGATCCTCTGGCCCGTCGGTGCCCGCCGAACGCCCATCGACGACTGACGGCCGGTCCTGCCGCCGGGCCCGACGAGCGGCAGCGCGGAAAACGACGGATACTCGCGTGATGACTGGACCCGATCTCGACCCGGAACAGTATCCGCCCATCGATCCGCGCGAACCGGTGCCCGACGACCCGGGGGTCCTTCTGCCCGGCGCGCCTGACGAATTGCCAGAAGCCCCGGCCGAACCGATGCCGGACGACGGTGGAAACGCCGGTGGTGTGCGCGAGCCGGCATAGACCGGTCCGTCGTGTCCGATCCCGCGCGGATCCGGTTCATCGGGGGTTAGGGGTCAGGCGGACTGCCGGTGGCGGCCGAGTGACAGCAGCAGGCCGGCGGCGGCCAGCGCGATTCCGGCGGCGGTGGTGTATGCGGGGAGTTGAGCGGGGATCCCGAGGTGGACGGTGATGCCGAGGATGCGGGACAGGCCCCAGGGCAGCAGCGTGAGCTGGTCGTTCCACACCGTCAGCGCGCGTTCCAGGCCCACTACCGAGACCAGGGCGGACAGCACGCCGAGGGGCACACCCGCAGCGGTGAGGGTCAGCCCGACGGCGCTTCGGCGACGCAGGTCGTACCGGTCGCGCAGGACCACGGCGACGGCTACGAGCAGCCAGCAGAACGCCGCGAACGCGACGGTGACGTACGCCGCGCGCAGACCCGGCATGGTCCAGAACGCGAACCAGTAACCGCCCGGTCCGCGTCCGGCGAGCGCCGCCAGCAGGAGCACGCTGCGCAGCAGCGCGACGCCGCCGACCACGGCCCACAGGTGGAACGGATCCCGCCGGCCGACGACGAGGCGCACGACGAGGGCGAACAGCGCCCACCCGCCGAGGGTGACCAGCAGGTGCGCCGGCGCGGCGAACCAGGTCAACACGAGCCGGCTCGCCACCAGCACCAGGGCCGGGACCAGCCACACCAACACCCGGTCCGCCCGCGTCATGGGCGTCGGCAGCGCGGCGACCCGCCACGGCCGGAGCGCGCCGAGCAGCAACCCGCGCGCGGCGGCCCCGCCGAACCCGCGCGCGTACAGGCCGAGTAGCACCAACAGCAGGATCGATCCGAGCATCGCTCGGGCCGCCCAGGCCATCGCCGGGTCTCGGTCGGCGCGTCGCGCCCCGAGGTCGGCGGCGGTGAAGTTGTACGCGGGCAGGTCCAGGTCGGCGGCGTAGCGCTGCCGGTGCGTGTCGCGCGCGTCGTGGTACGCCGCTGCGGCCAGCCGCCAGTCGTGGCGGGCGGCCGGGGCACCCGTGTCCAGCCACTGCGCGTGCCGCAGCACCATGGTCCGGTATGCGCTCAGCGTCTCGAACAGGTTGACCTGGTAGTCGAGAGTCGCGGTGAAGCGGCCGCGCAGTTCGGCATCCCGCCAGGTCGCCGGTTCGGTAGCGGCGACCAGGTCGCGCATGCGCCGGGCCAGCGCGACGGCCTGCGTGCCCTCCTCGATCGCCTCGTCGACGCGGCCGCCGGTCACCGCGTAGATGCTGTCCAGCGCGGCGGAGTCGCCGGTCGGGATGTCCCACTCGAAAATCCACATCATGGGCGGCGGTTCCAGCCCGAGCGCCCGCACCGACCGGTCGGCGTACGGGCCGATGTAGAGGCCCTTGGTGACCGCCTGCCGGGACAGAGCCATGGCCTGCCCGATCGCGGCGACGGTTTCCGGGTCGCCGGAGAACGTGCGGTACGCCCAGTCGGCAGTGACCTGCGCCGGGTCGGCGTACGGATCCCAGGCGAGTCGGCCGACGGCGTACGTGTTGAGGTCGTAGAGCTGCCAGAACCCCGCGCGCAGGTACAGCGACATGGGTCCGGCGCGCAACGGCCCGCCGTCCTGGGTCCAGTTCCAGACACCCTCGACGTTCGGGTTGGCCGCAAGGAATGCACGCAGCGCCTGGCTGTGCAGCGGGCCAAGGTCGTTGGGCAGCGACCCGAACGCCTCGAACTCGCGCCGGGCCTGGAACTCCACGATGCGGCGGTGCCCGCCGCCCAGCAGCGTGGTGTTCAGGGGTAGGTGGCTGTAGAAGTCGCCCAGGGTGTACTTGGTGGACACGACGAGATGCGGATCGTCGAGCCCGCCGAGCACCTTCGCGTACGACGCCGGGTTGGTGTGCAGGTCGCCGACGGCGCCGACGCCCACCGTCCAGGTGCGGAAGATGATCTCCTTGCCGGCCGGGCCCGCGGTGTCCAGCAGCGCCCGCAGCATCGCGCGTACGGACGTTTCCGTGGTGACCGCGAGCCGTGACGAATAGTCCCAGCCGGTCCCGGCGTACACCTCGC
The DNA here is from genome assembly GCF_040649115.1 of Micromonospora sp. NPDC049049. Classification (NCBI taxonomy): domain Bacteria; kingdom Bacillati; phylum Actinomycetota; class Actinomycetes; order Micromonosporales; family Micromonosporaceae; genus Micromonospora; species Micromonospora sp. NPDC049049. The sequence goes on from NZ_JBEZEX010000008.1 coordinate 116,832, forward strand.
CGCCCTCGCCGACGCGGACCATCAGGCCGTCGACGAACGGCATGCTCTCGAACAGCTCGGCCAGGCCGGCCTGGTAGACCGACCACAGCCGAGGGTCGGCCACGTCGAGGCCGCCGGCCGTGCGCGTCAGGTATGCCTCCAGCGGTGGCGACACCGCGAGCATGTCGGTCAGCAGAAAGACCCGCATTCCCATGTCCTCGGCGTACCGGAAGACGGGGCCGAAGGCCGCGACCATCGCCCGCGCGCGGTCGACGTGTGGGTCGCCGGTCGGATAGACGGCGCGCCCGTCGCCGACCTTCGCGAACGTGACGTACTCCAGGAAGCCGGGTACGACGATGCCGTTGAACCCCTGCGCCACCGAGTGATCGACGAACTGCCGGAACTGCGTGTCGATGCGGGCCACGGCGCCGGCGTCCACCCACGGCGCGCCAGGCAGCACCGCCGACCCGACCACGTCGGTGTTCAGGCCGTAGTCGTCGCCGGCGGCGAAGTCGGTCGGGTCGGGCTCGCGTCCGACTGAACCCGCGTCGGTCAGCCGAAGGCCGAGCCGGGGGATGACCACCCGACCCGCGTCCGACGCGGGGAGCGCTTCGGCACCGGAGCGGATCCGGTCGGCCAGCCGGTACAACCCGGCTGCCACGCCCGCGACGTCGCCGCCCTGGACGGCCAGTTCGGCGCCGTGCACGTCGAGCCGGTACGACTCGGGCGTTCCGGCGAGGGTGGCCAGCACGCCCGCCCGCAGCGTCCTCACCGCCGACAGGTCCAGCGCCGTGCCGGTGCCCGGCGCGGCCGTTGCTGACCTGGCCGGGCTCGACGTGGCCGACACGAGCACGGGTCGGGGCAGGCCGCGGAGAACGACCGCGTCGGCGACGGCGGTTGCGGCCTTCTGGACGCGCGGCTCGTCGGGCACGACGAGGGACGCCAACGGCGGGATCGGTGCGGGCGTCCGCGCCGGCGCGGCGACAGCGTCCTCACGGGGCACGGAGGCGGGGGAGTGGCTCAGCCCCAGCGTGTCGCCGACTCCCCACGCCGTGGCCGCGCCGAGCGCCAACAGGACCGCCGCGGCGACGAGCAGCGGGTACGGCCTGCGGACCTGGGCAACGTGAGCCACGCTCGCATGGTAGTGGTCGCACCGGCCTCCGTCCGCCCTCGGCCAGCGCGGATGGCAGTTATGACATAGATGGGATTACATGTCTTGGGTGAACTCAGGTATGAAGGCCGAAGGCACGCCTCGGTGCTGATTCCTGAGAAGGAGCGACGGATGAAACTTGCCCTGCGCCGCCTGCGAACGGGGGCGGTAGTGCTCGCTGCCTGCACACTTGGGCTGAGCCTCCTGTCGGTACCCGCCGCCGAGGCGTACTCGGTTGCCCCTCTCGCGCCAGGATCCGAGCGGGCACCGGAATCGCACCAGTTCTCGGCAGAGGGCGTGACGACGATCGGTGAACTCCGCACCGTGAACAGCTCACTGTCCTACGCCCCCAGCGGCGGGACACAGATCATCCAGCACCCCGGTGCCACCTACGTCAAGGTGCACTTCAGCTCTCTGCGACTGGCCGACGGCGACTACGTCACCGTGTCGAGCCGCGACGGCAAGGAGAGCTACCGGTACGACCGCCACCTGAACCGGGCGACCGGTTCGGACTACACCACCGACGGACAGCCGGGTTTCTGGGCGATGTCGGTGGAGGGTGACACCGCCGTCGTGACACTGCACAGCAGCCGCACCGCACGTGGCAGCGCCGCAACCATCGACCGGTTCTGGCGCGGGTACGACCGCACGGAAATCACCGCGCACAACTTCACCACCCAGTCCGTGTGCAGCACCGACGCCCGCCGCGACGTGGTCTGCTACCAGAACAGCCACCCCACCGAGTACGCCCGCGGCGGCGCGGTGGCACGGCTGCTGATCAGCGGCGGTGGCCTGTGCACCACCTGGCGGATCGGCAGCACCAACCGGATGCTGACGAACAAGCACTGCTTCTCGACGCAGGCGGCCGTGAGCGGCAGCGAGATGCAGTTCAACTACCAGTGCGCCACCTGCGGCGGCGCGAACCCCGGCGCCGGCACCAAGGTCAGCGGTGCCACCCTGTACCAGGTGAGCAGCGGTGGGTCCAGCCAACTGGACTACGCCCTGTTCTCGGTCAACAATTTCACCGCCATCCAGGGGTTCGGCACGCTGTACCTGGCGACGACCGCCACCAGCAACGGCACCCGGATCTACATCCCCGGGCACGGCGACGGCACCGCGAAGCGGCTGTCGATCTACGAGGACACCCAGAACGGCACGACCTGCGCCGTCCGGAACGCGAACTACAACACCTGGAACATCAGCTACAGCTGTGACACCTCCGGCGGCAACTCGGGTTCACCAGTGCTGAACGCCAGCCACCGCGTGATCGCCCTGCACCACCTCGGCGGTTGCCCGTCGAACCAGGGTGCCAAGGCGCATCTGATCTACAACGAGATCGCCAGCCTGATCGCCAACGGCTGAGACGGTGGGCCGCCGACGCGCGCCCTGCGCCTCGGCGGCCCAACGGCTCACCGCCGGCCACCGCGCGCCCCGGCCCGGCCGCGCGCCAGAGCCCGCCGTACGGCGGACCCTGGCGATCGCGGAGAAGCTCAGCGCAGGGTGTCGATGTCGATGACGAACCGGTACCGCACGTCCGAGGCGAGCACCCGCTCGTACGCGTCGTTGACCGCCTCGGCGCCGATGACCTCGACCTCGGGAGCGATGCCGCGCTCGGCGCAGAAGTCCAGCATCTCCTGCGTCTCGGCGATGCTGCCGATGCTGGAGCCGGCGAACGACCGTCGATTGCCGAACAACGCGAAGACGGGCACCGGAAGCGGCTCCGGCGGGGCACCCACGCTGACAAGCGTGCCGTCCAGACGCAGCAGACCGAGGTAGCTGGCCATGTCGATCGGTGCGCTGACCGTGTTGATGATCAGGTCGAAGCTGTTCTTGAGCACCTCGAACGTCGCCGGATCCTTGGTGGCGTAGTAGTGCTCGGCTCCGAAGCGCAGGCCGTCGTCCTTCTTGTCCAGCGTCTGGGACAGCACTGTCACCTCGGCGCCCATCGCTGCGGCGATCTTGACAGCCATGTGGCCCAGACCGCCCAGGCCCACCACGGCGACCTTCCTGCCGGGACCGGCATTCCAGTGCGCCAGCGGAGAGTACGTGGTGATGCCCGCGCACAGCATCGGCGCGGCCGCCTCGTACGGGATGCTCTCCGGCACCCGTAGTACGAAGTCCTCGTTCACGACCACATGGGTCGAGTAACCGCCCTGGGTGACGGTGCCGTCCCGGTCGACGCTCGCGTACGTCTGGGTGTTGCCCTTGAGGCAGTACTGCTCGTTTCCGGTGCGGCAGTTCTCGCACTCGCGACACGAGTTGACCATGCAGCCGACACCGGCGCGGTCGCCGACCGCGTGGCGGGTGACGTCGGCGCCGACCTCGGTGATTCGGCCGACGATCTCGTGGCCGACGGTGAGCGGGTAGGGCACGCTGCCCCAGTCGCCGCGCACGGTGTGGATGTCAGAGTGGCAGATGCCGGCGTAGCGGATGTCGATGAGAACATCGTGTGTGCCCAGGTCCCGCCGTTCGATCGTGGTGCGCACGAGCGGTTCGGTGGCGGACGGCGCGGCGATGGCGTTGACGGTGAAGATGATGTCCTCCGGTGACGTGATGCTGACTCCTGGCGGATCGCGCAGACGTACCTTGCCGTCCCTCGGGGCATGGTGAGACGCCGTGGTGGACGCATGAAACGCCGAACGGCGGCCCGCTGAATCAGTCGGGCCGCCGTTCGCAGAGCGTGGATCAGAGCGGGCGGATGTTCTCCGCCTGCGGGCCCTTCTGGCCCTGGGTGATGTCGAACTCCACCTTCTGGTTCTCGTCGAGGCTGCGGAAGCCGCTCGCCGAGATCGCGGAGAAGTGGGCGAAGACGTCCGCGCCACCGTCGTCCGGGCTGATGAAGCCGAAACCCTTGTCGGCGTTGAACCACTTCACGGTACCTGTAGTCATGTCTGCTCCTCGCAGGCTGTCAGAGACCGCACTGTGCGGACCCTTACGCCGCCGCGTTGATCACCCGCGTCGAAACGACACGAAAAACGAAAAAGCGCCTGGGTGGGTTCAGATGACCCATCAGGCGCTGAAAAACGTCTACGGAAATCAAAACTGCAACTCGGTTACCGTAGCAGATGGCGACCATGACGGCACCCCCGAGGATGTCAGCTGGTTCCCGCACTCATCACCGAGCACTGACGACGAGCAGGCCGGGTGGCGTTGAGCGCGGGGTCGCCCAGAGATTCCGAGAATCTTCTTGGTTGACGGCAACCTGTGGGCAGTGGATCGCATGTACCCGGATGTAAGCGACGATCGCCACGATCCATAGGGGCCCTGAAATGTCTGCACGTCCTCTCCTGCTGCTGCCCGTTGCCGCTGTCCTACTTGCACAGACGGCCTGTGGCTCCACGCCGGCATCTGGTCCTGGCCCAACCGCATCTGCGCCGACGTCGGCTGCTGTCGCCACTGGCACCCCCAGTGCATCGCCCGCCGTGGCTACCGCAGCCGCCGACTGTCCCTCGGCTGCGACCCTCCAGACCCTGGTCGAGCTGCCGAAGGGCTCGTCTTTCACGACGGTGACGTGCGTCAAGGACTGGGCGGCGGCCGATCCGCAGGGTCCGACCGCCGGTGACGGCGTCTATCTGTTCCGCTACGCGGCCGGCACGGGCTGGAAGTACTACGACCAGGGCAGCGGATATGACTGCAAGGATCTCGGCCTCAGCGAGCCGGCGCCGTTCTGCATCTCGGAGCCGGTGACGACGACGACGAAGCCGGCGAACAGCACGGCCACGAATGCCACCTGCCCTTCGGCGAAGACCCTGGAGGCCCTTGTCGAGCTTCCGAAGGGCTGGACGTTCGCCGGTGTCGAATGCGTCAAGGACTGGGCGGGAGCTGATCCGCAGGGCCCGAAGGCCGGCGACGGCGTCTACCTGTTCCACTTCGTGACCGGCACGGGCTGGAAGTACTACGGCGAGGGCAGCGGATATGACTGCAAGGATCTCGGCCTCACCGAGCCGGCGCCGTTCTGCATCTCCTGACGGGTTGACCGCTTTCGTTTGCGGTGGCGCACACCAGCTAAGGTGTGCGCCACAGTCAATCGGCCGCATCGACGCCGCCGCTGCCTGAAGGACGTCGGGTACGTGGGGGGACGAGCGCGGCATGGCGCACTCCGTGGACGATCTTTTCTGTGAGTTCGTGCGGACCCGCTCGCCGGCGTTGCTGCGGACGGCGTTCCTCCTGACCGGCGACCGGCACCTCGCCGAGGACCTGGTGCAGGATGCGCTGGCCCGCACGCACAGGGGCCGGCGCCGGCTCAATGATCCCGGGCACTTCGAGGCGTACACCCGCACAGCCATGTACCACCAGCATGTGAGCTGGTGGCGGCGCCGCAAGGTGGCCGAGTCCCTGCCCGGCGAACTGGCCGACGTGGTTCAGCCCGGCAGCGACCATGCTCGCCGTACCGATCTCAAGCTTGCCCTGCACCAGGCTCTCGCCCAACTCACCCAGCGGCAACGCGCCGTGCTGGTGGCGCGGTTCTTCGAGGACCGCAGCGAGGCCGAGACCGCGGATCTGCTGCAATGCTCAGTCGGCACGATCAAGAGTCAGACCAGCAAGGCCCTGGCCCGCATGCGGGAGATAGCGCCCGAGCTGCTGTCGGCCGTGATGGAGGAGGCCTGATGACCGACGACCTCGGGCCCCTGCGTCAGGCCATGTCCGATCTGAGCGAGCACGGCGGCACCGCCGACATGTACGAGCGCACCCTGCGCAGGTCGCGGCAGTCACAACGACGGACAGCGCTCACCACCGGCGCAGCGGCGGCGACACTGGTGTTCGCCATCGGCGGCACTGTCGCCTTCGCCACCCGCCACAGGCCCGACCCTCCGACGCCACCCGGATCCACCAGCACCAGTGACGGACCCCAGAATCCCACCTGTCCGACGACGCAGACCCTCGGGACCCTGGTCGAGCTGCCGGCGGGCTGGACTTTCGCTTCCCGGGCAGTGGACTGCGTCGCGACGTGGGCGGCGGCCGACGTGCAGCGTCCGGACGCCGGCGGCGTCATCTACCTGTTCCATTACACGACCGGCACGGGCTGGCGATTCCACGACCAGGGCACCGGATGGGACTGCAAGGACCTCGACCTGACCGAGCCGGCGTCGTTCTGCACTTCCTGACCGCCGCCGGGAAGCCCCCCGGCTGAGGATGCGCGGCCCCGGCAGCGCGGCGGTGACGGTCCTTGTGCTCGGCGATGGCCGGCGGGTCTCGTAGGCTCTGTCAGTGCAGACCAGTCGAGGACGGATCATGACGCAGATGTTGGACGCGGCGGAGAACGCCTCGCCGGTCGAGGCGGTCGAGGCGGTCACCCGGGAACTCGGTGCGGCGCTGGGTGCGCGCAGCGTGTCATTCCTGATCGCGGACCTCAGCGGTCGGGCGCTGGTCCGGTTGGCCCATGTGCCGCTCGGCGGTGCCGGTGACGGCCGCCGGGACGGTGACGAGGTTGCCACTGTGATGCCGTTCGACAACGGCCCCGCCGAGCAGGCGCTACGCAGCCAGACGGTGGGGGTTATCGCGCAGCCGGACGGATGGATGGTGTTGGCGCCGGTGACCGACCGTGGTGAGGCGATCGGTCTGCTGGAGATGGTCCTGCCTGACGAGCCCGCCCCGGCGACGCTGCAGGAGATCGCCCGCACGGCGCACGTGTTGGCGTTCGTGGTGATCGCCAACCGGCGGTACACCGACCTGTTCGAGTGGGGGCAACGCACGACCCCGTTCACCCTGTCCGGCGAGATCCAGCGCCGCCTGCTGCCCGCCTCGTTCACCTGTGAGAGTAGTGCGTTCACCCTGTCCGGCTGGCTGGAGCCCGCCGCCAGCGTCGGCGGGGACACCTTCGATTACAGCCTTGCCCGCGACGTGCTGCACTTCAGCGTCACCGACGCGATGGGCCACGGGGTGGCCAGCGCGCTGACCGCCACCCTGGGCGTGGGCAGCCTGCGCAACAGCCGCCGCCGCGGCGCGGTTGGTCTGGTGGGACAGGCTGATGCCGCGGATGCCGAGGTGGCCGAACACGCCGCCGTGCCAGGCAGTTACATCACCGCGATCCTCGGCCGTCTCGACCTGCGTACCGGGGTGTGCGCGCTGCTCAACGCCGGGCATGTGCCGCCGCTGCTGGTGCGCGACGGGGACGTCCGGACGCTGCCGCTACCGGCCAATTTCCCCCTGGGTATGTTCGCCGGGGCCGGTTACCGCGATGGCGAGATCACGCTGCGACCCGGCGACCGCCTGGTGGTGATGACCGATGGCATGCGGGAGCGTAACGCCGCCAAACTGGATCTACCGAACATGCTGCGGTCGATTGCTGATCTGCACCCTCGTGAGGCTGCCCGGGCCCTGGCCGACGCCGCGCTCGAGGTCAGCGGACCGACCCTGGCCGACGATGCCACGCTGTTCATCCTGGACTGGCACGGCGGGCACAGCGAGGAGCGGCGCAGCAGCGCCGGTGCCGACCAGGCGCGCGCCAGCGCCGCGCTGCCTGACTGATCTACCGGCCGGTCGCGTCATCCGCGGACGGCACACTCGCTTCAGCGGCCTGCACGCTGTCATACACGTCGATGACCCGATCCACCGATGTGACCGTCAGCACGTTACGCACGGCGGGCTGCGCCGCTGCGACGCACAACCGTCCGTCGGCGACACGCATCGCCTTGAACATCACCACCAGCGCACCCAGTGCGCTGGAATCCATGAAACCCACCCCGGCCAGATCCACCACCACCTGCGGTTCACCAGCGTCAACCAACCGTTGCAGACCCTCGCGCAACTGCGGAGACGTCGCCATGTCCAGCTCGCCGCGCACCTCAAGCACGGTGCAACCCCGGCCCGGTCGGGCCGACAACAGCAAGTCCACGACACACTCCCCACGCCGATGATCCCCGCATACTCTATTCTGCCGGCGGGCGAAGCGCCGCCGGCAGGCGTACGTCGAGCGGACATCTTGACCGTTTCAGCTCAGCAACCCCGGGTAAGGCTGACAACAACCGGTGCGTCCCGCTTCAGCCCGGCGCGGTTGCGTACGGGCCGAGGAGGAACTTCGCGATGCGCGTGACCATGACGCTGTCGCTGCCGCGGCAGCCGACCTCGGTGACCCGAGCCCGCCACACACTCGTCACCCTGCTGAGCCTCACCGAGGCCACCGAGGAGTCTCGTGGCCACCTCGCCGTGCTGATCACCGAGGCATGCGCCAACGCGGTGATGCACGCCAATCTCGACAGCACCGTCGACATCACGATCGATATCGATGATCAACTGTGCCTGCTCGAGGTCGGCAACCGCGGCAGTAGTCCCAACGGCGCTGGGCGGCTCGACGTCGACCTGCCCGACCCGCTCACCGTCGGCGGCCGTGGGCTGCCCTTGATCGCCGCACTTGCCGACGCGGCGGCATTCGTCGCCGGGCCACCGGATCAGGTGCTGCTCCGCATCACCAAATACCTCGCCGACCCGCCGCCTCAGTCGACCTGATGACCGGAAATGCCCGCCCGGCTCCGGCGTGCGTCACCAGTCGGTCGGTGCGATATCACCACTACGGAGCGTGTCGTCAGCTCACTGGCGGCTCTCCCTTACCTTCGGCACCAGCTTGCCGTGGTCACACCGCGCCTTGATCTCGCTCTTGTTGCCCGCGGACAGGAGCACCACCTGGATCTCCTTGGCCGGCCCGGGGTGGTAATCCTTGAGGCGGTAGCCGGGGGCAGGAGCGACGTCCACAACGCGAGCCTGTTCGCCGGTGCAGAGCGCGGTCACCACACCACCGAGTGCCCGCAGGGCTGTACCTGGCTTCGGGGAGGTCGGCGCCGGCGCGGCACTGGACGGGGCCGGCGACTGGTCGGCACTGGGTGACGTCGTAGGGCCAGGGCCGGCCGATGAACCGGCTCCGGCGCTCGCTTCAACAGGCCCAGCCGGAGCGGCCACCGAGCGGCTTGGTCGAGAGACTGGTGTGGGCTCCGCGGATGTCTGCCGGGCAGCAGGTGTCTCGGTGGCAGACACATCGAGGGCAGCGTCGGGCGGGGCGGCACCCTCACGTGTGGCGATGCCGTCCGATCTGCCATCGACAGGCATGAACTGAGGGAGCAGGAGCGAGACGGTCGCTGCCGTCGCCATGAGAACGGGGATCAACACGGCATTTGGGATGCGGCGACGCCGATCGGGAGAGGGGTCCGCGGTAGGCGGGGCCGACACTTGCGAGACGGATGCCGACTGCGCCGCCTGTTTCATCCGGCGCTCGGCGTCATCGGCGAAACCGTGCAGGGCCGCGGCAACCTCCGCGGCGTCCGGTCGATCCGCCGGCTCCCTGGCGAGGCAACGGTCGAGGAGGCGGTGAACCTCCGGTGACACTCCCTCGACGTCCGGCAGCGGCGCCGGATCGACGTACACGTGAGCCGTCAACATCTGCGTGGGGGTCTCCGCCGACCAGGGCAGCTCATTGGTCAGCGTTCGGTACAGCAACAGCCCGAGCGCGTAGACATCGGAAGCGGGCAGGACAGTGCCACCGGCGAGCCGTTCCGGCGCGAGGTAGGCCGCGGTGCCCAACAGTTGTCCGTCCGCCTCCAGCTCCGGCCGACCCACTGTGGTGGCGATACCGAAATCGACCACCTTCACGCCGGCCGGTGTCAGCATCACGTTGGACGGTTTGATGTCCCGGTGCACCAACTGACGTTCGTGCGCGGCGGCGAGCGCCTCGGCGACCTGCGCGCACGTCCGCATCGCGACGGCCGGCGGCAGCGGACCGGCGGCAAGGCGCTCGGACAGGGTCTCGCCGGGCAGCAGTTCCATCACCACGTACGAGACCTGGCGGCCGGCGGCATCGGTGTGCTCGCCGTAGTCGTACACACTGGTCACGTGCGGGTGCCAGAGCCCCGCTGCGGCCCTCGCCTCTGCCTGGACGCGTCGCCGCGCGCCTTGGGCGGCGGCCTGCGCGCCGGCCAGGACCTTGACTGCCACCCCACGTTCGAGGACACGGTCCCACGCCCGCCAGACGACCGACATGCCGCCAGCGCCGAGACGGCTCTCGACCTGATACCTGCCGTCCAACAGATCACCGACCATCACTGGGACAGCTTGCCAGAGTGGACCCCTGGTGGCATGGCAACCTGTTCCGACGCTGGTCAGAGGCCGTCATGGGCGCACGCTTCCATCTCATGTGGCCGCACGGGCTACCCGAGCAACCGGGCGCGCTCCGGTGGCCAAGAGGGCTGACCCGGCACCTCGGCGGTGCCTACAGTGGGCTCGGCCGGCACGTCGGTGTGCGGTGGGGGAGAATCGACTCATGTTTGTCATCAAGGAGCGGTTCTTCTCGATCGGCGACGACTTCGACGTGCTCGACGAGCACGGCACCAAGGTCTTCCACGTCGACGGCAAGGTGCTCAGCGTCCGCGACAAGGTCGTCATCGAGGACGCCTCCGGCCGTGAGGTCGCCACGCTGCACCGGCACCTGGTGGCGCTGCGTCCCACGTACGAGATCCGCATCGGCGGCGAGAAGGCCGCAGAGGTCCGCAAGAAGCTGCTCACGCCGTTCCGCGACAAGTTCACCATCGATGTGCCGGGGCCAGATGACCTGGAGATGAAGGGTGACCTGCTCGACCACGAGTACGTGATCGAACGCGACGGCACCGAGGTGGCCTCGGTCTCCAAGCGGTGGCTGACGATCCGGGACACCTACGCCGTGCAGGTCACCGCCGGCGTGGACCCGCTGCTCATCATCGGTAGCGTCCTCGCGCTCGACCTGGCCATGAACCGTGACAAGAAGAAGAAGGCCGACGAGGACTGACCTTCAGGGCGGCAACGGCGGGTGCGCGGGGTCCGACTCGTGGCCGGGACGGCCGCTCGAGAGCGGAGGGGCCGGGGTGCTGCTGCACCCCGACCCCTCCGGCCTGCTCCGTCGGCGCGGGGATTGGGATCTCTCAGCTCACCCGCAGCGTTGACCGTTGAGGTTGAAGGCGGTCGGCGCCGGATTGGTGCCGCTCCAGGTGCCGTTGAAGCCGATGCTGGTGGACGCGCCGGGGGCGAGTCTGCCGTTCCAACTCATGCTGTCCGCGGTGACGTTCGTTCCGCTCTGTCTCCAGGTGGCCGACCAGCCCTGGCTGACCTTCTGGCCGGTAGTGGGGAAGTCGAAGGCGAGTTTCCAGCCGTCGACAGCGGTGGTGCCGGTGTTCTTGATCGTCAGTGTCGCGGTGAAGCCGCCCGGCCAACTGTTCGCCGTCCAGGCGACCGTGCAGCCGCCGGTCGGGGTGGTGGGCGCGGTCCGCACGGTCAGGCCGGGCGAGGCCGCCGAGACGTTGCCCGCCGCGTCGCGGGCGGTCACCACGAAGGTGTACGGGGTGTCCGGCGTCAACCCGGTCACGGTGTACGCGGTGCCGGTGGCGCTGCCCACCTTCACGGTGCCGGCGGTGTCGACCCGGTGCACGTCGTAGCCGGTGACGGCGGTGTTGTCGGTGGACGGCGTCCAGGTCAGCGCGACGCTGTCGCCGGTGATCGTGCCGGCGGTCGGCTTGCCCGGGACGGTCGGGGCCTGGGTGTCGCCGGGCGTGGTGCCGGGCGGCAGCACCAGGTGGGTGATGGAGTTGGCCGGGAAGGTGGTTGTGAGGCCGCCGGCGGTCACCGGAAGGTCGGCCTCCCGGACGACGCCGGTGAGATCCGCCCCGCTGTAGCGGTAGACCTGAGCGGTGCTGGCGGAGGCCCCGGTGAGGGTGACCGGGCTGGTCAGGTCGTCGCCGGTCTTGTTGACGACGACCACCGTGAGGGCCTTGTCGGCGCTGCGCTCGGCGGCGTACACCGCCAACTTGCCCTGGTCGGCGCTGGTCGCCTGGACGGAGGTCTCGCCGAACGCGCCGCCCTTGCCGTCGTAGTTGCGGTAGACGCGGAACGCGTTGGCCACCGGTTGGTCGGTCGTGGGCGCGGTCCAGAGGGTGGCCAGGTCGAGCCCTTCGCGGCCGAAGATGCCGAGGACGTCAGCCTGGGCGAGGGCGCCGTTGAGCGAGCCGAAGCCACCCCAGTTGTACTCGGTCATCGCGACCTTCGTGCCCGGGTAGTGCTGGTCGACCAACTCGCGCAGGCGCGGGATGAACCGGACCGGACTGTTGATCCAGCTTTCGTCCACGTAGGTCGGGTCCCAGAGTTGGCGGGTCGAGCGCAGCCGCAGCGCCTGGGTGGTGGCGTCGCCGGCCGCGTCGCCGAGCACGCCGGACTGCTGCGGGTAGAGGTGGACGTCGAAGTAGTCGAGGATGCGGGTGCCGTGCTGCTGCTCGTACTCGCGCATCCGGTCCAGGTACCACGGGCCGAGGTCCTGGCCGCCGTGCGCGGCCTTGTCCGGTGGGTTCGACCAGCAGCCGGTACGCGAGCAGGTGTCCTGGTCGAGGCCCGAGAAGATGATCGAGTTCAGGCCCCAGCCGACAGGACCGAGCGTCTTCGCGCCGGGGTCGGCGGCCTTGATCGCGGCGGCGTACTCGTAGGTGCGGTCGCGTAGCTCGTCGTATCCCATGCCGGTCGGGCGGACGTCGCGGTGGGTGGATTGCCACAGGTCCGGCTCGTTGTCCAGGTTGTAGAACTGGACCCCGCCGTTGGTGGCGGCGCCGAACTGCCCCTTGAGGTGGTTGACGAAGTCGGTGACGTACTCCGGACCGACGGCGACGCTGGTGTCCGTCGGATCGTTGCCGGTGACCAGCGTCCCGTCCGGCTTCTTGCCGTTGCCGCAGTCCGGTGCCCAGGTGTCGGTGGACTCCTGCGGGCCGTACTTGGCGACGCTGAAGCCACACGCCCGCGACCGGTCCTTGGCGATCCAGCCGAGCATCGGCACCGTCATGACAGTGGCGGCGCCGGTGGCCTTGTTCTGCTGCACGAACCGATCGCTCTCCGAGCCCTTCGGGAGGTCGCCGGGACTCGGGTTGTCGTTGGGGATGTTCTCGAAGTACCAGTCCGACGCGCGGTTGGTGGTGTCGGCACGGAAGTTGTAGCGGGTGGTGGCGTTGCCACCGTAGCGGTGCACCGGCAATCGCAGGTCGCTGGCGAGGGTCTGGTCGGCGAAGTTCATGCCGTAGATGTACGGGCTGATCTGGTGCCGGGCGGCAGTGGTGTCAACGGCCAGCGCCGGGCCGGCCGCGGCCAGGGCGGGCTCCGGCAGGGCCAGACCGCCGAGGGCCGTGGCGAGCACGACCGGAAGTAGAGCTGTGGTGGGACGCACGAGCATTCCTTTCGCATAGGAGCCCGCCGATGGGAGCGCTTCCACAGCGTTCCGTCTTCCTGGCTTCGAGTCAACGCCCAACTCGGGGGCAGTTGGCGAGCGGCAGGTTGGCTCGACTTATAATGACGCCCATCAATGCGATAAGCGCTGATGCGGTCGTGCCGGAATGGCTCGGATCGCCGCAGTGCGGAGGCAACCGCGCCGCAGTGGTGCGAGCGGATGCACCTCAGCGTCGCATGACCGGAACGTTCCTGCTGGCCCGGCCCCTGCGGTGGGAGACCAGCCGTCCTGGAGGATGACAATGCGCAGATTTCTCGCTGTGTTCAGCGCCGCCCTGATCCTCGGCGCCGCAGTCGGCAGCGTCCCGGCCGGGGCATCGGGGCCCTCCCGGCCCTCGTGCCCCCGTGGCCTGCTCTTCTGTGAGGACTTCGAGCGACTGCCTCCCGGAGGTCCCAGCACGTTGAACTGGGGCGTCGACACCCGCCACGGCACGCTGACCGTCGAACGTGCCCGCCGTGGCAACCAGGCGCTGCACATCCACACCGTTGACAACGGACGTGCGTTCCTGCGCGTCGACGACTTCGCCGCGCCCGGCAACCGCTTCTACGGCCGGATGCGTCTGCGCGTCGACGCCTTCCCCACGGCCCCGGACTGGGCGCACTTCACGCTGGTGGAAGCGACCGGCACCGGCAGCGCGGAGGTCGTCCGCCCGATCGGTGGGCAGTACGCGCCCACGGTCCCCGGAACCTTCTGGGGGGTCGGCGCCGACGGCGGTCCGACCGGCGACTGGACCAACTGGAGGGAGTCCGCCCCGGTCGCTGAGGACACCTGGCAGTGCTTCGAGTGGAAGATCGACTCGGCGGACAACCGCGTCGAGGTGTGGATCGATGGCGTGGCGAACCCGGAGTTGACAGCCTCCACGACCGACCACGGTGGCAACGACGTTCCCTTTGTCCTGCCGACGGTCGACACGGTGAAGATCGGCTGGCAGCTCTACCAGGGCGGCACGACGCCGGGCGAGTTTGACCTCTGGATCGATGACATCGCCCTTTCGAGCAAGCGGCTCGGCTGCTGATCCGAGGCTCGGGTGGTTCAGGGGCTCTCTGCCGGGGTGCGGCCTTGCTGCCGCACCCCGGCGGCGTGGGCCGGCCTCCATGGCGATCATCGACGTCTCCCGCTACGATCCGACATCGATGGATTACTGAGCGTTGATGTGTTCTGTCCGCAAGCCCTGGACGCTGGCAATCCGGCGCCGCTGCGACCGTGGTGCCGACCTGAGGATCCACGCCGTCTCGACGAAGGGAATCCGGATGACGGAGAGCGCGCAGACCACCGAGAGCCGAAGCCTCCCGCCCGCGCGGCCGTACCCGTTCAGTGTGCCCGACCGCCTGGTCGTCGACCCGACCTACGGCGAGCTGCGCGAGAACGAACCGATGACCCGGGTGAAGCTTCCCTACGGCGAGGAGGCGTGGCTCGCCACCCGGTACGAGGACGTCCGTACGGTCCTCGGGGACGTGCGGTTCGGCCGCGCCCCGGCCGTCCAGCGCGACGAGCCCCGGCTCACCCCGCGCCAGCAGTACAGCGGCATGCTGACAATGGACCCGCCCGATCACACCCGGCTGCGCCGGCTGGTGGCGAAGGCGTTCACGGCACGTCGGGTGGAGGCGCTGCGACCCCGCACCCAGGAGATCGCCGACGGGTTGGTCGACACCATGGTCCAGCTCGGTCCTCCGGCCGACCTGGTGGAGCACGTCGCCACGCCGCTGCCGATCCAGGTGATCTGCGAGCTGCTCGGGGTCCCGTACGCCGACCGCGACCGCTTCCACATCTGGTCCGAGGCGATCGTCTCGACCACCTCCCTTCCCGAGGAGACGGTCCAGGAGTACCTGAACAACCTCTGGGGCTACATCGGTGGTCTGGTCGCCGAGCGCCGCCGCGAGCCCGGGATCGACGACCTGCTCGGCGCGTTGGTGCGGGCCCGCGACGAGAATCAGGATCGGCTCAGCGAGACCGAGCTGGTGGAGCTGGCCGCAGGGCTGCTCGCGGCCGGCCACGAGACCACAGTCACCCAGATCCCCAACTTCGTATACGTCCTGCTGCACAACCCGGACCAGCTCGCTCGGCTGCGGGCCGACCCGTCGCTGGTGCCGGCCGCGGTCGAGGAACTGCTGCGGTACGTGCCGCTCGGCGTCGGCTCCTCATTCGCCCGGTACGCAAAGGAGGACGTCGAGGTCGGCGGGGTGCTGGTTCGGGCAGGTGAGCCGGTTCTCGGCTCACTGTCGTCGGCGAATCGCGACGGTACCGTCTTCGCCGACCCGGACCGGCTGGATCTCGCGCGCGAGCAGAACCCGCACATGGGCTTTGGTCACGGCGTACACCACTGCGTCGGCGCGCAGCTGGCCCGCATGGAGTTGCAGGTCGCCGTCGCCACCCTCGTGACTCGCCTGCCCGGGTTGCGGCTCGCCGTACCGGAAACTGATCTGCGGTGGAAGCGGGGCATGTTGGTGCGGGGCCTGCTCGGCATGCCGGTGGCCTGGTGAGCACCGCCTGGCGAATCGGGGTGGACTCGGGCCGCTGCATCGGCACGAGCATCTGCGCCGGCACCGCGCCCGAGCACTTCCGCCTGGTCGACGGCCGGTCCACGCCGCTGACCGACGTCGTCGCCCCGGACGACGTCATCGTCGACGCCGCCGACTCGTGCCCCGTGGAGGCGATCACGGTCCACGACGTCACCGACGACCGGCTGATCGCGCCGCAGGAGTGACCTGACATCGAGCCCGGCCGTACCGGCAGCGCCGCTGCCGTTCAGCCAGAAGGGAAGGCGGATCTCGGACAGTGCGATGCTGGCGGGCTCCTCTGATCCGCAGGATGCCAGGTAGCCCCCGGCCGCACCGGCGTCAGACAGCCGCCGTCGCCGGCTGCCGGACGATCGGAGATGCTCATGACCACCCCGATGGGCTCGCGCCGGCACCGCCCCAGCGACGACGTCCGGCGGCTGCACACCGCGCTGCTGCGGATGCCCGTCGACATCGCCACCGACGAACTGGTTGACGCCCGGTACGGGCCGACCACCCGTCGTGGGGTGGCTGAGTTCCAACGGGCGCACAAGCTCCCGGTGACCGGCACGGTGGACGGGGCGACCCGGGACGCGGTCCAGATGGTGCTGGCCGAGCCGCCGTCCCGGTTCGTTGTGGTGGGCCAGGTTCGCTGGGTCGACGGGCAGCCGGCGAACGCTCTGACGGTCGTCGCTTTCGACCGGGACCTGCGCGACGCCGAGCAGCTCGGCGAGGCGATCACCGGGGACGACGGGCTGTATCGCGTCGACTATTCACGCGATCAGTTCACCCGCTCGGAGAAGCAGTCCGCTGACCTGTTCGTCCGGGTGTCCGCTGGTGATCGGCTCCTGTCCGACCCGCCGCTGAGCGCGGTGCTGTTCAACGCTCCCGAGCTGGCCGCGCTCACTGTGGATCTGTCCGGTGGCGGGGACCGGGAACGCAGTGAGTACGAGCGGATCCTCGCCACGATTGTCCCGCTGCTCGGCCAGGTCCCGCTGTACGAGCTGAGGCAGGACGACGAGGTCGAGGACGTGACGTTCCTGGCCGCCGAGACCGGACTGCCCGCGACGGCGTTGGCGCACTTCGGTGTGGCGCAGAAACTGGCCGCGTCCTACAAGCTGCCGGCGGTGTTCGGTTACGCGCTGTTCGCCGAGCGGACGCTGTTGACCACGAGCCGCACCGGCGCCGCGCTCGCCCGGTTCGACGTCGATCTGAACACCGAGCTGCGGCCGCTGTACTACGACATCGCCCTGCTCGACGAGCACACCGTCCGGAACGCCGTCGCCGACGCCGTGCGCCATCGGTACGTTCCCGAGGATCTGCTCGGCGAGCTGGACCGGATCCTCGACATGCTGGCCCGGGTACGGCCGGAGGCCAAGGAGTACGTTGAGCAGGAACGGCCGAAGGTGTTGTACGGGCGGGTGGAACGGTTCCTCGCCGACGGCGCGCACGAGCGGGTCCAGAGTCTCCTCGCCGCCGACGCCGCCGGTGACCTGCCCGGCCTGATCGCCCGGCTGGCCGACGCGGCGGCGTTTCCCGACCGGTCGGCCGCCGAGGCGGCCGGCGCGGCGAGCGTGCTGGCCGACGTGCTGGGCTACGACGAGACGATCGTCGACCGGGTCCGCGACCGCGAGGGGATCGAGGGGGCGGCCGACGTACGCCGGCTGGCCCGGCTGGCCCCGGCGGACTGGCGGCGGGTGTTGCGGGACAGCACCACTGATGTCCGGGTCGCCGGTCAGCCCGTCCGGCCGGAGCTGATCGACCTGCACGCCGGCGCGCTGGCCCGCAAGCTGGAGAGGCGCTATCCCACCACGGCCTTCACCGCGCAGCTCGAGCGCGACGCGGGCGCCGGGGCCGACACCACAGCCAACGCCGCATCCGGCACCGAAGGCGAACGCCCCGACGGCAGTCCAGATCGGCCCGGCCCCGGTCAACGGGCCGACCCCGACGAGCAGCCCGGCAACGAGGAGCGGGCCAGCACCGCCGAGCGCGCCTTCGGTGGGCACCGGGACGCGGTGCTCGAACTGCTCACCGCGAATCCGGACTTCGACCTCGCGACCGGCAACGTGGAGCGGCTGCTGCGGGACCACCCCGAGCGGCTGCGGACCGGGCGGCCGGCGCTCAAGGCCGCGCAGCGGATCTTCAAGCTGGCGCCGACCTATCGGCAGACGACGGCGTTGCTGGCGGCCGAAGTGCCGTCGGCGGCTCGGATCCACGCCCTCGGCGAGACGCGGTTCGTGGCCACCGCCGTGGACACCGGCCGGTTCACCGACGAGCAGGCCCGGTCGGTGTATCGCCGGGCCGTGGACGTGCACGTGGCGAGCGGGTTGCTGGCCGGTGAGCTTCAAAGCGCGGCGCGGGCGCTGCCGGTCCGGGCACTGGGCGGCTCGGCGGCCCCGGACCTCACCCCTGTCAGCGCAGACTTTCCCAACCTGAGCAGCCTGTTCCAGCTCGCCGACTCCAGCTACTGCGAGCCGTGCCGCAGCGTGCACAGTGCGGCCGCGTACCTGGTGGACGTCCTTCAGTTCCTCGGCAACCGGCTGGTCACCGACGCCGACACGCCCGGTCCGGCCACCAAGGTCGCCCGGGATGTCCTGTACGGTCGCCGGCCGGACCTGGGTGACCTGGATCTGAGCTGCGAGAACACCGACCTTCCGCTGCCCTACCTGGATCTGGTGTGCGAGCTGCTGGAGGAGGCGGTGGCGCCGGACGCGGGCCTGGCGTTCGGGGGCCCGCTGAGCGGCGGCGTCGATCCGGTGGAGGCGCCGTCGGCCGGGCTGCTGAGCCTGTTGCAGGGCCAGGGATGGCCGTTCACCGACCGTTCCCTCGTTTACGAGCCGGACCTGGCTGGGGCTCGAGTGGTACGCGACATCGGCGTGGTGGCCAAGGCGACGCCGGACGGGGCCGGCGGGTGGGTCGTACGCCGATTGCGCCAGACCACTGGCACCGCGCTGGAGTTGGCGGCCGCGCCGCAGTACGTGAATGCCGCCGCCTACACCCTGCTGGCGGGCAGCCGGTACGCGTTCGCCCTACCGTTCGACCTGGCTCACGAGGAGACCCGCAGCT
Organism: Micromonospora sp. NPDC049049; assembly: GCF_040649115.1. Classification (NCBI taxonomy): domain Bacteria; kingdom Bacillati; phylum Actinomycetota; class Actinomycetes; order Micromonosporales; family Micromonosporaceae; genus Micromonospora; species Micromonospora sp. NPDC049049. The sequence continues at coordinate 135,739 of NZ_JBEZEX010000008.1, forward strand.
ACTTCGCCCAGTTCGACATGGCTCGGGCCGACCTGATGCGGGCGCTGCGCCGGTCGGCGGGCCCGAGCGACGAGGCCATCGCGGCCGAGGAACTGGGAATCAGCGACGCGCAGCGGCAGTTGGTGGTCACCGCCGACCCGGCCGCTCAGGACGACATCTGGAACACCGCGCCGCTTGGCGCTCTGGGCGGTATCGCCCGGGTGGACAACTTCCTCGCTCGGGCGCGCCTGGACTATCGGGAGCTGACCGAGCTGCTGGCGTTGGCCTGGGTCAATCCCAGTAACGCCATGTTCGTCAAGCACCTGGACACCGGGTCCGACCTCAGCGCAAAGCGGATCCAGCAGCTCACCGACGCGCGCCTGGACCGGATCCACCGGTTCCTGCGCCTGCTGCGCGCGCCGGCCTGCACCGGTTGGACGCCGCCGTTGCTGGACCGGGCGATCCGGGCCGACGCGCTGGGCGGCGGCGCCCTGGACGACGGTCTCCTGGCCGCGGTGGCGGCGCTGCACCGGCTCACGGCGCGGCTCGGGCTGCCGTTGCCCGAGGTCGTCGACCTGTTCGCGCCGCTGGACGAGTCGCGGTACGCCGAGGTGTTCCGCAACACGGCGAACGGCCCGGTCCTCGAGGCGTTCGAGCCGGCCAACGTCCTCGCCAACGAGCAGGCGGAGCTGACCACACCCGGCTCGGGTGCTCCGCTGTCGACGCACGAGGCGTACCTGGCGACCTGCCTGGGGGCCACCACGGCGGACACCGCCCTGCTGGTGGCCGACCTTCCGGCCCCGGCGATCGTCAGCAACGTCGGCCTGCACGCGGTATACGCCGGGACGCTGCTGGCCCGGGCGCTCGGCCTCACCGCCACCGAGTACCTGATCATGAAGGATCTGATCGGGTCGGATCCGCTCACCGCGCCGGCCACCGCGCTGGCCTTCGTCGAGCGGTTCGACGCCGCCCGGGCCGGCACCGGCATCCGCCCGGCTGACCTGCGCTACCTGCTCCGACACGAAGCCGACGATCTGGCCGCGCGGGACCTGCCGGACGAGACGCTGACCGCGGTGCTCACCGGGTTGCAGACCGGCTACCAGAGCGGGTACGCGGCGACCCGACCCGCTGTCGACCCGACGGCGCCCCCCGAGGAGAACCTGCCGGGCATGCGTGCCCTGCTGGCCACCGTTCCCGGGATGACCGAGGCGGACCTGGCCGGCTTCGCCTCGATCGTGGACGGTGGTTGGACCGATGCGGTGACCACCCCGGCGCAGTTCGTCGACGCGAAGCTCGCCGCCCTGGTGGACACCACACCGATCACAGCAGCGATCGTGGCCAGCCCCACCGAGGCCCAGCAGACCACGCTGCTGTTGGCCATCACCACGGCCCTGTCCAGCTACGCGTACATCCGTACCAAGCAGGAGCTGGCGGTGGCGGCGGTGGCCGACACCTTCGGGTTCTCGGCGGACGCCGCCGCGACCGTGCTGGCCGGCGCGGAGCTGACCCGGCCGCTGCTCGCAGTGCTCACCGACGACGTGCTGGTGGACCTGGTGAACGAGGCGGCGGCGCCGCCGACGGTCACCCCGGCCGGGTTCGACGAGCAGTACCGGGCACTGCGCCTGCTGCACGTCCTGAGCCGACTCGTCGACCACCTGACGGTGCCCGACGCGGATCTCGGCTGGCTGCTGACGAACGCCGGGTCACTCGGCTGGCTGGCCCTGGACCGGGCGCCCTACCAGACCGGCCGGCCGCCGGCCCCGTTGGCCGAGTGGATCCGGTTGGCCGCCGGGGTCGAGCTGGCCCGCACCTACCCACCGGTGGCGAACCCGCTGGACGCGGCGACGCCGTGGACGGTGTACGGGTTGTTCGACCTGGTCCTGGCGGCCGGCACCACCTCCACGCAGGTCCACATCCAGCTGGCGCAGCTCGGTGGCTGGGACGCCACAGTGCTGGCCGACCTGGACACCCACCTCGAACTGTCGGCGATGGACCTCACCGCGTACCGGTCGCCGGCGACGATCCAGCGACTGGCCCGGGCGCTCACCCTGCTGCGCCGGCTGGGCCTACCGGTGGCGGCGGCGGTGCCGCTGGTCCAGCCGGTCACCACGGCGGCCGGGGCGGCCACCATGCGGCAGGCACTGAAGGCGCGCTACGCCGAGACCGAGTGGTTCGGGGTGCTCCAAGGGGTGCAGGACCGGCTGCGGGTGGCCAAACGGGACGCGCTGGTCGCGTACCTGTTGGCCGAGAACCCGGGGCTGCGCGACACCAATGACCTGTACGACCACTTCCTCATCGATGTCGAGATGGGCGCCTGCATGGCGACGTCGCGCATCGTGCAGGCGCACGCCACAGTTCAGTTGTTCGTGCAGCGCTGCCTGCTGGGCCTGGAGCCGGACAGCGTCGCGGCGGTCACCGAGGATCCGGGTTGGGACCAGTGGAACTGGATGGCCAACTACCGGGTGTGGGAGGCCAACCGGAAGATCTTCCTGTATCCGGAGAACTGGATCCTGCCGGAGTTGCGCGACGACAAGTCGGAGCTGTTCACCGAGCTGGACGACCAGTTGCAGCAGGACGAGCTGACCGACCTGGCGGTGGAGAACGCCACCATCGCGTACCTGGAGAAGCTGGATGACCTGGCGCACCTGGACGTGATGGCCTGCTACTACCAGCACGACAGGCATCTCATGCACGTGTTCGCCCGCACCCGGGGCGGCGACCCGACGGTGTACTACCACCGGCAGTTCGAGCGGGAGCGGTACTGGACGCCGTGGCGGCGGGTGCCGCTGGACATCGCGGGCGACCACCTGCTCGCCTTCGACCGCAACAGCCGGCTCACAGTGGCCTGGCCGGTCTTCACGCAGGAGACGGACACGTCGCAGACCTCCCAGATTCCGGACCCGGACGGCATCCCGCCGGGCGGCACGGAGACGGAGCGGCCGCGCCGGCGGTGGCGAATCCAGCTGGCCATCGGCGAGCGGACGCAGGACCGCTGGCAGCCGAAGAAGATCTCCAAGGACGCGCTGTACTACCCGGCCAGCGGCTACCGGGAGGACCTCCCCGAGGCGGACGAGTTCACCTGCTTCGCGTACGCGGCCGGAGCGGCCGGCCAGGCGATCAGCGTGCTCACCGGCACCGAGTTCGTCGGCTCGTTCGCGTTGACCGGCTGCCGAGGCTATCCGGAGCCGGTGCCGGGCGGCGGTTCCGGCAACCTGCTGCTGTCGCCGGTGTTCAAGGACACCGAGCTGCTGGCCGAACGGTTCACCGAACTGGTCTTTCGGGAGCAGAACGACCTGGCGATCAGCACTCCGCTGATGGGCGCGTTTCAGACGCTGGTGGCGCAGACGCCCGGCCGGTTCCGGGTGACGTACCCCATGCAGATGTCGTTGCTCGACTGGATCATCATGCTGCTGGGGCTGGCGCAGAGCGTCCGAGGCGTTCACGACCGCCGACCGGTGCTGCCACTGGGCACCCTGATGCCGTACTTCTACGGCGACTACGACCGTGGTTACGTGATCATCCCGGGCTTCTACGACCGGCGTGCCGAGGACCCGGCGGACCGGATCGAGAAGACGTACAGCGACGTGGACGAGTTCGCCCGCGACGTGTTGGCGCTGCTCACCGAGTACCTGCGCCGATACGCCGAGGACCCGGCGCACGACCTGGCGGCCGCCGTGCAGGCAATGACCGAGGACGCGGAGTACCACCGGCTGGTCGCCGAGTTCGAGGTCTACGGCACCCTGTCGTACGGGGTGCGGTTCGCGAACTTCTACCACCCGCTGCTGTGTGTCCTGCGGGCCATCGTCTACCGGTCGGGCGTGCCGGCGTTGCTGAGTCGGACCACCCAGCTCACCAACACGGGGTTCGACTTCGCCGCCACCTACCAGCCGGCGCCGGTGGTCGTGTCGCCGTACCCGGTGGAGGACCTGGACTTCGCCCTGGACGGCGCGTACGCGGGCTACAACTGGGAGCTGTTCTACCACCTTCCGTTCGACATCGCGCTGCGGCTCAACCGGGACCAGCGGTTCGCCGAGGCGCGCGACTGGTTCCACCACATCTTCAACCCGGTCGGCACCGCCGACGGCGCCGCCGCCCCGCAGAAGTACTGGGTCACGAAGCCGTTCTTCCAGACCGGAGTGCCCGAGCTGCTCAACCAGCGCATCGGCGACATTCTCACGGCGATCGCGGCCGACCCGTCGGGGGCCAGCATCACCGACCTGAAGTTCGCTGTGGAGCAGTGGCGGGCGAAGCCGTTCAACCCGCACGTGGTGGCCCGCAGCCGGCCGGTCGCCTACCAGCTCGCCGTGGTGGTCAGCTACATCAAGAACCTGGTCGACTGGGGTGACCAGTTGTTCCGGCAGTTCACCCGGGAATCCGTCACCCAGGCCACCCAGCTCTACATCCTGGCCGACAAACTGCTCGGGCCGAAGCCGAGCGTGGTGCCGCCGCTGGTCAGCCCGGCGCCGGCCACCGTCAACCAGCTCCAGGCCACTGTGGACCTGTTCGGCAACGCGCTGCTGGACCTGGAGAACCTGATCCCCGACCTGGACCTGCTGCCGCACGGCGGGGCGGAACTGCCCAGCCCGCTGAGCTACTCGGCGCTGTACTTCTGCGTCCCGCCCAACGAGGAGATGCTGCGGCTGTGGGACCTGATCGCCGATCGACTTTTCAAGATCCGCAACTGCCAGAACATCGACGGGGTGGAGAGCATGCTCGCCCTGTTCTCACCGCCGATCGACCCGGGGGCACTGGTCCGGGCCGCCGCCGCCGGCGTGTCCGTCTCGTCGTTCCTGGCCGGGCTCGGCGCACCACTGCCGAACTACCGGTTCCGGGTGCTGGCCCAGAAGGCCACCGAACTCGTCGGGTACGTCGGTGAGCTGGGCGGCGGGCTGCTCGCGGCCATGGAGAAGCGGGACGCCGAGCAACTCGCCCGGCTGCGCGCCGGCCAGGAGATCGCCCTGCTCGACGCGGTACGGGCGGTCAAGCTCGCCACCATCGCGGAGGCCGAGGGCAACGTCGCGGCGCTGGAACTGAGTCGCAAGGTGGTGGAGGAGCGGCAACGCTACTACGCCGGCCGGCCGTACATGAACGCCTGGGAGATCACCGCCACCACGTTGTCCGGGGCGTCGCTGCTCGGCGAGACCGCGATCATGGTGGGCTACATCCTGTCCGGCGGGCTGAAGCTGATTCCCAACTTCACCGCCGGCGGCGCCGGCTTCGGTGGCTCACCCACTGTGACCCTCACCCTCGGCGGGGACAAGGCCGGTGCCGCCGCCGACTCGGCGGTGATGACCCTGGAGGCGATCGCCCGGGCCCTGGACAAGGCCGCCGGGATGGCCGCCAACCAGGGCGGCTACCGCCGCCGGATGGACGACTGGGAACACCAGGCGGCGCTGGCCGGTCTCGAACTGACCCAGCTCGACCAGCAGCTCCTCACCGGGCGTCTGCACGTGGCCATGCTCACCGACGAGCTGGCGGCGCACGACCGGGAAGCCGACAACGCCCGGGCCACCGAGGAGTACCTGCGCGGCAAGTACACAAACACCGAGCTGTACCAGTGGATGGTGAGCCGGGCCAGCTCGGTCTACTTCGGGGCGTACCAGCTCGCCTTCGACGTGGCGAAGAAGGCCGAGCGGTGCTTCGCCCACGAGTTGGGCAGCGAGGCCACGTTCCTCCAACCCGGCTACTGGGACAGCCTGCGCAAGGGGCTGACCGTGGCGGACGCGCTGCGCCACGACCTGAAGCGGATGGAGGTGGCCTACCTCGACCGGCACAGCCGCGAGCGCGAGCTGACCCGGCACGTCTCGCTGGCACAGCTCGACCCGGCGGCGTTGATCGAGCTGCGGGCCACCGGCAGTTGCGTGGTCAACGTGCCGGAGGCGCTGTTCGACCTGGACCACCCCGGGCACTACTTCCGCCGGCTCCGCACTGTCAGTCTGTCCATCCCGTGCGTGGCCGGCCCGTACACCCCGGTCACCGCGAAGCTCTCCCTGATCGGCAACCGGTACCGGACCGCCACCGCGGCCCGGCAGGCCGCCACCAGCGCCAAGGACAAGTACACCGAGGTTCCCGGCGACGAGCGGTTCGCGTACAACGTGGGCGGGATCGAGTCGATCGCGACCAGCAGCGGCCTCAGCGACAGCGGCATGTTCGAGCTGAACTTCGCCGACGACCGCTACCTGCCGTTCGAGGGCAAGGGCGCGATCGGCACCTGGCGGCTGGAACTGCCGACGGCAGTCCGCCAGTTCGACTACGACAGCATCAGCGACATCATCCTGCACCTGCGGTACACGGCCCGTGACGGCGGCTTGACGCTGCGCGGCCTGGTCGAGGACTCCCTGCGGGAGGTGCTCAACGAGATGCTTGTCGACGCCGGACGGACGGGGCTGTACCAGGCATACAGCCTGCGCCATCACTTCCCGGACGAGTGGTGGCAGCTCACCCAGCAGCAGAGCACCGAGCTGACCATCGGGCCGGAGCACCTGCCGTACCTCGCCCGAGACCACCAGCCGGTGGTGGACCAGGTGACCTGGTACGCCCGGGTGGACGGTGACCCCGGGACGTACGACCTCACGGTGGCCGGTGACCCGGTGACGTTGAACCGGGACGCCGACCTGCACCAGTGCGTGGGTCAGTCCGATCCGCTGGTTCTCGGCACCCCGGTCACGCTGGCGGCCGACCCGGACGGCCTGACCGACCTGGTCGTCCTGCTGCACTACCGGCTCGACGGCTGAGGGGGAGCGGTGACGACCAGCTACCCGGTCGGCGGCGGATCGTGGGGGCCGGGGCCCGGCTCCCGGTGGCGCGGTTCCGCCGACCCGACCGGCGCCGGCGCTCCCGGCGGACCGGGTGGGGCATTCGGACCGGGCGGGCCGCCGACCGACGCGACCGGCGCCGGGTCGCCGCCGGCCGGTCGGGGCGCGACCGGGCCGGGACGCGGCGGACCGGCGATCAGCCTGCCCACCGGCGGCGGCGCGATCCGGGCCATCGGCGAGACGTTCGCCGCCCACCCGGTCACCGGGACCGGCGGCATGTCCGTTCCCATCCCGGTCAGCGGCGGCCGGTCCGGGTTCCAACCCGACCTGACCCTCAGCTACGACTCGGGCACCGGGAACGGCCCGTTCGGCATCGGCTGGCAGGTGCCCGTGCCGGCCATCACCCGGCGCACCGACCGCGGCCTGCCCCGCTACGACGACACCGACACCTTCCTGCTGTCCGGGGAGGACGACCTGGTCCCGGTGCCCGGCGGCACACCGGTCGCCGGGCACACGGTGCAGCGGTTCCGGCCACGGACCGAGGGGGCGTTCGCCCGCATCGAGCGGTGGACCCGGGACTCCGACGGCGACGTGCACTGGCGCACCCTGTCCGGGTCGAACCTGCTGGCCGTGTACGGCCGCGACGGCGGCTCCCGCGTCGGGCTGGGCGGGCGGGTGCACACCTGGCTGCTCTGCGAGACCCGCGACGATCGGGGCAACGCGGTCACCTACACCTACAAGGCCGAGGACACCGCCGGCCTTGACCTGGACCGGCCGCACGAACGGCACCGCACCGACCGGAACGTCAACCGCTACCTCAAGTCGGTGCGGTACGGCAACACGGTGCCGCTGCTCGACTCCGACGGCCGGCGCCCGGTGGACCTGACGCCGACCCAGATCGCCGACGCCGGCTGGCTGTTCGAGGTCGTGCTCGACTACGGCGAGCACCACCCGGACACCCCGCTACCTGCTGACACCGGGGACTGGACCTGCCGGCCGGACCCGTTCTCCACCTACCGCGCGGGGTTCGAGGTCCGCACCTACCGGCTGTGCCGCCGGATCCTGATGTTCCACCACTTCCCCGACGAGCCAGAGGTGGGCGCGGACTGCCTGGTCCGCGCGGTGGAGCTGGAGTACGCCACCGGGCCGGTGCTGTCCACCCTGGTCGAGGTGACCCAGCGCGGCTACGCCCCGGCCGCCGGCGGCGGGCGCACCAGCGCCGCACTGCCCCCGGTGACCTTCGAATACACACCGGCCACCATCGCAACGACCACCCGGGAACTGGAGCGCGGCAGCCTGGAGAACCTGCCGGCCGGCGTGGACGGACGGACCGAGCTGTGGGTGGACCTGGACGGGGACGGACTCGCCGGGGTGCTGACCGGGCACGACGGTGCCCTCTACTACCGGCCGAACCTCGGCGCCGGCCGGATCGGCCCGGTCGCCGCGCTGCCCACCGTGCCGTCGCTGACCAACCTGGCCGGCGGACGCCAGCAACTGGTCGACGTGAACGGTGACGGACGGATCGAGCTGGTCCAGCTCGGCACCGTACCGGCGGGTTTCGTCCGCCGTAGCGACGACGCCGGCTGGTCCGGCTTCCAGCCGTTCCGCGAGCTGCCCGCCGTCGACTGGGCCAGCCCCGACCTGCTGCTGCTGGACCTCACCGGGGACGGCCGTGCCGACCTGCTGATCGCCGGTGACACAGTGCTGGCCTGGCACGAGTCGCTGGCCGAGGCGGGATACGGCCCGGCGCGACCCGCGATCTGGCCCGCCGACGAGGACCGTGGGCCGCGGCTGCTGCGCTCCGATGATCGGCAGAGCATCTTCCTCGCCGACATGTCCGGCGACGGGCTCACCGACCTGGTCCGGGTCCGCGACGGTTCCGTCTGCTACTGGCCCAACGTCGGCTACGGACGATTCGGCGCCGCTGTCGAGATGGACGACGCGCCGTGGTTCACCGGGCTGGACGAGTTCGATCCGGCCCGGGTGCTCCTCACCGACGTGGACGGCACCGGCGTGATGGACCTGTGCTACCTGGGCCGGCGCGAGATCCGGCTCTGGTACAACCAGTCCGGCAACGGCTGGTCGGCCCCCGTCGAGCTGCCCGACCTGCCGCATGTCACGCCCGATTCGACGGTGACAGTGACCGACCTGCTGGGCACGGGCACCGGCTGCCTGGTGTGGTCGTCGCCGCTGCCCGGCGACGCCGCCGGCCCGGTGCGCTACCTGAATCTGGCCGCCGACGGCAAGCCGCACCTGCTCACCCGGGTGGTGAACAACCTGGGCGGCGAGACCACCATCCGGTACGCCACTTCCACCGCCTTCCAGCTGGCCGACCGGCGAGCCGGCCAGCCGTGGGTGACCGTGCTGCCGTTCCCGGTGCAGGTCGTCGAGCGGGTCGAACAGGTGGACCGGATCACCGGGACCCGGCTGGTCACCGGCTACCGCTACCACCACGGGCACTACGACGGCGTCGAGCGGGAGTTCGCCGGCTTCGGCATGGTCGAGCAGATCGACGGCGAGTCGTTCGTGGACCACGTGTTGGGCGTCGAGGCGGTCGACGGGAACCAGGACACCTCGCCCGAGCTGTACCAGCCACCGGTCACCACGAAGACCTGGTACCACACCGGCGCCCCGGTCGACCTGTCCGCCGAGTGGTACGCCGGCCGGCACCTGCCCAGCGAGGAGTTGCCGGCCGGAGTCTCCGCCGCGGAGCTGCGGGAGAGCCGGCGGGCGTTGCGCGGCCTGCCGCTTCGGCAGGAGGTGTACTCGTACGACGGCAGTGCCGCGCAGGAGCACCCGTACGGGGTGGTCGAGCAGACGTACCAGGTGCAGCGGCTGGACGCGCGGGTGTTCGTCGCCGTCGAGCGGGAGGCGGTCAGCCTCTCCTATGACCGGCAGCCGGACGAGCCCCGGATCAGCCACCGGCTCAACCTGGTCCTCGGCCCGTACGGCACCGTCGTCCAGGCTGCGGCGGTGGTCTACGGCCGCACCACGCCCGACCCGGAGCTGCCCGCCGAGGTGACCGCCGAACAGCGACGCCGTCACGTCACGTACGGCGAGCAGTGGTACACCCCGGACATCGACGAGACGCTGCCGGTGCCGGCGTACCGGATCCGCGCCGCGTACGAGGCGGTCGGGCACGAACTGACCGGGTTGGCCCCGGCCGGTCCGCTGTTCACCCGCGCCGAACTGCTCGTCGGGTTCGCCGCGGCCACCCCGATCGGGTACGAGGTGGTGGCCGACGAGGTCGGCGCGCAGCGGCGGTTGCTGTCCCGGTCACAGGTGCGGTTCCGGGACAACGCGCTGACGCCGCTGCCGGCCGGTCAGTGGGACAGCCTGGGGCTGGGGCACCAGACGTACCAACTTGCCTTCACCCCGGCCGCGCTGGCCGCCGGCTACGGCACGGCGGTGACCGACGCGGACCTGGCCGCCGCCGGCTACGTGCACCTCGACGGCGGCCCGGACTGGTGGATCCCGTCCGGCGAGCTGCGCTATCCAGACGATCCGGCCGCGCACTTCTACCTGTCCAACGGGGCCCGGGACGCGCTGGGCATGGCGACGGCGGTCACCTTCGACGGCTACCACCTGCTCACCGAGCGGGTGACCATCGACCAGGCGGCCTGGTCGGTCACCACAGCTGTCAACGACTACCGGGTGCTCGGTCCGAGCCTCGTCACCGACCCGAACGGGCAGCGGCGCGCGGTGCGCTACGACGAGTTGGGCCGGGTGGTGGCCTCGGCGCTGCTCGGCCGGCCCGGCGCCGGGGACGGCGACACGCTCGACGATCCCACGTTGACGTTCACGTACGACCCGTTCAACTGGATGGTCAACGGCCAGCCCGCGTACAGCCGGGGCCGGCACCGGGAACGGCACGGCCCGACCAACCCGCGCTGGTTGGAGAGCTACGAGTACAGCACCGGCACCGGTGGTGTGGCGATCACCAAGTCGCGGGTGCATCCGGGCAGGGCCCTGGAGGTGGGTGAGGACGGGGTGGCCGTCGAGGTGGACGCCGACCCGCGCTGGGTCGGCACCGGCCGCACTGTGGTCAACAACAAGGGCAACCCGGTGAAGCGGTACCAGCCCTACTTCAGCACCACCCACGAGTACGAGGACGCGGCGGCGCTGCGCGAGATCGGCGCCACAGCGATTCGCTACTACGACCCGCTGGGCCGGGCAGTGCTGACCCGGTATCCGGACGGCACCCTCAGCCGGGTCGAGTCCACGGCCTGGTCGCACCGGTTGTTCGACGCCAACGACACGGTGCTCGACAGCCAGTGGTACGCCGAGCGGGGCAGCCCCGCCGTGTCCGATCCGGAACCGGCCGACCCGGCCACCCGCGCCGCGTGGCTCGCCGCCAAGCACGCCGACACGCCCTCCGTGATCCACTTCGACAGCCTCGGTCGGGCCGTCTACACGGTGGCCGACCGGGGCGCCGGCCAGCGGTTCGGCGTACGCACCAGGGGAGACCTCACCGGCCGGTCCTCGGACGGGTACGACGCGCTGGGCCGGCACATCGCCAACGCGGCCACCGCCATGCACGGCGCGGGAGTGCGGTCGTGGAGCGCGGAGAAGGGCGAGCGGTGGGTGTTCCAGGATGTGCTCGGCGGGGTGCGCCGGATCTGGGACGAACACGGCCGGACCTTCCGCACGACGTACGACGCCCTGCACCGGCCCGTCGGCGTGTACGTCCGCGAGTCCGCCGGCGCGGAGCGCTGTGTGCAGTACGTGGTCTTCGGCGACCGGCATCCGGACGCGGCGACGCTGGGCCTGCACGGCGTGCCGTACCTGGTGTTCGACCCGGCGGGCCAGGTGCGGGTGCCCGAGGTGGACTTCAAGGGCAACCCGCGCCGCGCCGAACGGAGACTCGCCACCGATCACGTCGACGGCCCGGACTGGTCGCCGGTGGCAGCCGCGCCCGACCACGCAGCGCTGCTGGCCGCCGCGGCGCCACTGCTGGAGAGCGAAGTCTTCGGCACCTCCGCCGAGTACGACGCGGTGAACCGCCCGACAGTGGTCACCCTGCCCGACGCCACCGAGCTGCGACCGACCTACCTCGAGGGCGGCATGCTGGGCCGGCTCACCGCGCGACTGCGCGGCCAGGGCGCGGAGGTGGAGTTCCTGTCCGAGCAGGACTACGACGCGCTGGGTCGGCGGCGGTTCGCCCGGCACGGCAACGGGCTGGTCACCGAGTACTTCTACGACCCGATGACGTTCCGGTTGGAACGTCTGCTCACCGCCGGGGTGCGCGACCTGCACTACACGTACGACCCGGTGGGCAACCTGACCCGGGTGGCCGAGCCGGGCGCGCCCACCTTCTTCGGCAATGCGGCGGTGCCGGCCGCCAGCGACTACGCGTACGACCCGCTCTACCAGCTGGTCCGTGCGAGCGGGCGGGAGTTCGCCGGGGCGCCCAACGACGCGATCCGCGACCACACCGATGTGCCACCGGCCGGAAGCCTCACCGATCCCGGCGCGGTACGTGCCTACACCGAGGAGTACGAGTACGACCCGCTGGGCAACCTCACAGTGCTCCGGCACCGGTTCCGGACGCAGGCCGGTGTAGGTGCCGGCTGGACCCGGCATCACCGGTACGCGTACCAGGACGACCCGGCCGACGCCACGAACCGGCTGGCCTCCACGAGCCTCCCCGGCGACGCCGACGGTGGCCCCTACTCGGCCCTGTACGCGCACGACGCCGTCGGCAACCTGACCGTCATGCCGCACCTGCCGGCCCTGGAGTGGAACGTCCACGACCAGCTCCGCCGGGTCGAGCTTGGCGGCGGTGGCGAGGCCCGGTTCGTCTACGCCGCGAGCGGGCAGCGGCTGCGCAAGGTCGTGGACCGGCCGGGCAGCGTCCAACTCGAATGGATCTTCCTGGGTGCGGTCACCGTGTTCCGCCGACGCAACCGGGTCACCGGCACCCTCCAGCACGAACGGTGGACCACCACGATCGCCGACGACGCCGGCCCGGTCGCCCAGGTGGAGGTCAAGACGGTCGACGTCGGCGGCTTCGACCCGGCCAACCCGCTCGGCGTTCCGCTGATCCGTTACCAGCTCACCAACCACCTCGGCTCGGCCGTGCTGGAGACCGACGCGGCCGGAGTGCTCATCTCCTACGAGGAGTACCACCCGTACGGCACTACCGCCTACCGGTACGGCCGGCCGGGCGCCGACCTCAGCCTGAAGCGGTACCGCTTCGGCGGGCACGAGGTGGACGACGAAACCGGCTTCTGCTACGCCGGGGCCCGGTACTACGTGCCGTGGCTGGGACGGTGGGCGAGCAGCGACCCGGGCGGCTTCGCCGACGGGGGCAACCTGTTCCGGTACTGCCGCAACAACCCGGTGGGAATGGTCGACCCGGCCGGGTTCAATCCCACCACGGTCAAGGGGCCGGAAACCCACGACATCTCCATAACGGAGTCCCACTTCACCGGGTCCGAGAACCCCACAGTGGAGGACTTCCGCCGCTACCTCACCAGCCACGGCGCGACCCTCGACCCACGGATCAACAACAAGAACTCGGTCATCTACTACCAGGCCAACGTCACCCTCAACCTGGAGGGGGGCAACTGGTCCGAGCACCCGGGCGGCACCTGGGTGCTGCACGCCGTACTGCCGCCCCCGGCACCACCGAAGCCGAAGCCGGCGCCGCCTCCGCCACCACCGGAGCCGCCACCGGCCGAGCCGCCGCCACCCACGCCGGCCCCGCCACCCGAACCGCCGCCGGCCGCGCCGCCGGCCGACTCCGGCGGCGGCAAGGCTCCGGCCGCACCCGGCGCCGTCGGCGGGGCCGCCGCGCACACCGCGCCCGCCGCCGAGAAGTTCATCTGGAACTTCAAGTTCAAGGGCGGCCGGGGGACGTTCCGCGGCAACATCCTCGAATGGCTGTACGGCATGCCGTGGCGCGACAACACGGCGGACTTCGACCTGGAGACCAGCACCACGGTCAAGCAGATCAAGTCGACCGACCGGTACCGCAAGGCCGGTGACATCGCCCGGGAGGCGACCCGGGACGCGGATGCCGCGATCCAGGCCAACCCGAGCGGCACCATGGCCGGCAAGCGATCTCAGGCCGTCATCATCACCGAGACCGACGCGCCGGCCAGCGCCGGAAACGCGATCCGCACTGCCACCAACCCGGGACGCGGTCGGGATATCCCGGCCAGTGCCACGGCGCCCGAGCACGTGCGCGGGCTGCCGGGCCGGACCGGCATGCTCGGCAAGGGGCTCAGTGTCCTCGGCTTCGGCCTGTCGGCGTTCGCCCTGTGGGGCGACTACCAGCACGGCGACTGGGAGATGGGCGTCGGTGACGCGCTCGGCGCGGTCGGCGGTGGCCTGGAGCTGTACGCCATCGCCGTGCCCGGTGCCACTGTCGCCACCGTCAGCGCGATGACCGCCGGACTGGTGATCGGTGGCATCGGTCTGGCAGCCGTCTCGTACGTCAGCATGAACCGGGCCGCCGAGGCCGGCGACACGTCGGGGGTGGTGGCCGGTGGCGTCGGCATCGGGGCGGGTCTGGCCATCGCCGCGGGTGCCATCGGCATCGCGGCCGGCAGCGTGGTGATCGCTCCGGTCGTGCTCGTCGTCGGCATCGTCGCCGCCATCGGCGTGGGAATCTTCCACGCGGGCCGTTACTTCGACTGGTGGTGACCTCAGCGTCGACAGTAGGTTTGCCACACCCTTCGGCCCGGCTGACCGTCCGCGCCGTTGCCGTCCTGCCGCGGCCACGTCGGCGATACTGTGGGCGTGGAGTACGTGTCCAGAGTGCCGCGACCGCCGCTGGACGGGCTGATCGACGACCTCTACTACCTGGAGGGTGCGCCGCCGTACGCCCGGCTGACGCTGCCGGCAAGTCCGGCGGCTTTCCTCGTCGTCAACCTCGGGGCACCGTTCCGCATCCGCGCCGGCGCCGACGTCCAGACGGCCGAGTACGCCGACGGCTGCGTGGTCACCACGCCCACCCGTGCGTTCGAGTTCGGCTACCCACTCCGGACCCGGTCCGTCGGCGTGCACTTCAAGCCGTGGGGGCTGGCACCGTTCCTGCCGATGCCCGCGGTGGAGCTGTGTGACCGGCCGGCGACGGTGGAGCAGGTGTGGGGCCGGCCCGCCATCGCCGAGCTGCGAGACCGGCTGGCCTCGGCCGAGGGACCCCACCAGATGCTGACGCTGCTTGAGGACGAGCTGATGCGACGGCTGGGCGACGCGGCCGGCCTGGGGCTGGTCCGCCATACGAGCCGCATCATCGCCGCGACCAGTGGGGCGGTGGCGATCGACGACCTGAGGGTTTCCGCCGGTGTCAGCAGCACTCACCTCGCACAGCGGTTCAAGGAGTTCGTCGGCGTCACACCGAAACGGTTTGCCCGCACCTACCGCTTCGCCGCCACCGTGCTCTCGATCAACCCCGCCGAACCGATCGACTGGGCCGACCTCGCCGGTGGCGCCGGCTACTTCGACCAGGCCCACTTCGGCCACGAGTTCAGGGCCTTCACCGGGCTCACGCCCACCCGGTACGTCGAGGTCCGGCGGCGGTTCCTGCGCGAACATCCTGGTCACGTGCTGGACGGCTGGCCGCTGCCGAGCGATTGATTCCTTACAAGAGCGGCAGTCCACGGGGCTCTAACCTGAGGCCATCCCCAAGCAGAGGAGCGCGCCGATGGGCGACGTGGTCATGTACAGCTCGGTGTCGGTGGACGGCTTCATCGCGGACGAGAACGACCAGCCCGGACCGCTGTTCGACTGGTTGACCAGCGGTGACGTCCCGTTGGACGAGAGCGGCGCCTTGAAGGTGTCACAGATGTCCTACGACTATGTCCGGCCGTACTGGGACCGTATCGGGGTGACGATCGCGGGCCGCCACGTCTTCGACATGACCGACGGCTGGGACGGGAAGCCGCCGAGCGGAATCGACCATGTGGTCGTCGTGACGCACCGGCCGAAGCCCGAGGGCTGGGATCCCCAAGCGCCGTTCCACTTCGTCGACGGCGTAACGGCAGCTGTGGCCAAGGCGCAGGAGCTCGCGGGTGACCGCGTCGTCGAGGTCGCCGCTGGCGACGTCGGCGGCCAGGTGCTTGCCGCGGGCCTGGTCGACGAGGTGCGCATGGACGTCGTACCCGTGGTGTTCGGGTCCGGAAAGCGCTACTTCGGGTCGGTCCACGCGCAGCACCTGTTGGGGGATCCTGACGTGGTGATTCAGGGCAACCGGGTGCTTCACCTGCGCTATCGGGTGCGCCGTTGACCGATCTGGGCGGGCTGGCAGGTTGCGCGCTGGAGGAAGAGTCGAGGTCGCGCTCCGCCTGCGCCCCTGCGGGATCACCGTGGCCCCCGTTGGATACTGATGGGTCAGCTCTCGGCGACCAGTTCGAGGTAGGTATCAACAACGGTGTTGCGGGCCACCCAAGATCGGCTGCTAGCGCACGGGACGACGGCAGCGCGGGCACCGACGTCCGGTCCGGATGGCCTTTCCGGCGGGCGTCCGTGAGCCCGGCGCGCAGGCCGGGGCCGGCCAGGTCAGGTCCGGGCATCCAGCCGATCTCAGGGCTGGACTTGGCTCAGTAGTTGAGGTTGACGCCGGGTTCGTGGTGGGCATGGTGGTCGACCACTGGCTACGACGGCCAGATCGTCGAAGGGTGGGCGGCTCTACGGGCCGCCCAGGCTCAGGATTCGGTCGGAGACGCGACGGGCCTCCGCGGTGCGGAGCTGCGACTCGTAGAGCGTCAGCGCACGCTGCCACGCGAAGCCCGCACGCTGGTCGTCGCCCGCAGCGGCGTGGGCGTCACCGAGATGCTCGACCACGGCGGCTTCGAGGTACGGGTTGGCCGTGCCGTCCGCGAGCGCGCGTGAGTAGTGCTCGATTGCCTCGTCCGGCTGCCCCAGCAGGCGAGCGATGTGGCCCAGGTTGTCGAGGGTGACCGCGGAACCGGCCGGGTCTCCGTTCCGCTCGTGCAGGGCGAGAGCCTGCTGGGCGGCCGTTCGAGCCGCCTGATGATCGCCCAGATCGGCGAGCTGGCGGGCCACCCGGTTCAGCGCATGAGCCTCGCCGACTGGGTCGCCGCAGTCGCGGTACAGGCGCAACGCCTCGCGGGCGTGGCGCAGGCCGGCACCGTGCTCGCAGACAATTGACGACAGGCGCGCCAGGTCGTGCCGGGTGTGCGCCATGGCGAGCGTGTCGTCGTAATCGTCGGCGGCCTGCAGGGCCAGGTTAAGGTGACGGCGCGCGTCGTCGTAACGCTGTGCGTGGGTAAGCGCCCGGCCGAGCTGCCGCTCCGCCAAGGAGATCGCATACGGTTCGGCGAGGGCGTGGGCGGCGGCGGCGCCCCGGCGCGAGGTGTCCACATTGTCGACTAGCAGGGCCCAGCGGTGCTGGTAGGTGTCTAGCAGGCGGGCCAGCAGCCAGACGTGGCGCCACCAGCCGAGCTGTTCAGCCTGCCGGAGAACAACGAGCAGCTGGCCATACTCGGTGTTGAACCAGGCCAGGGCTGCGGACTCGTCGGTGAGCAACGCCGTGCTGACCCCGGGTGCCAAGTGTTCCAGCGTGACCGGTGTGCGGAAGGGAAACAGCAGCCGATCCGCCCGGTAGGCGGTGCCCAGGTAAAAGTCGGTCAGCCGTCGCACGGCGGCAATGCGGTCCGCCGTCGGTTCGTTTTCCTCGGCGAGTGCTCCCGCGTGCCGTCGCAGCAGGGCGTGCATCAGATAGCGGCGCGGGGTGGGCTCTTCCACCAAGTTCGCTCTCTCCAGTTCGTCCAGCAGCGCCGTGGCCCGCCGCGGCGCAAGACCTAGCAGACTCGCGGCGGCGTGCTGCCCGAGCAGGGCGACCGGCGCTGTGCCGACGAGCCGGAATGCCCGGGCCTGCGGCGGAGTGAGGCGGGAGGTCGACCAGGAGAAGACGGACTGTAGGCGCATGGATTCCGTGCCCGCGTCGAAGCCGCTGAGGTGCGCCTCCGCCGCACCGAGTTCGTCGATAACTTTGGACAGAGGGTGCCCGGGATGCCGGGACGCCCTGGCTGCGACGATCGACAGGGCCAACGGCAGCCCGCCGCAGTGCTCTATCAGGGCGTCGAGGGCGGCTGGTTCAACGCCAGCCGCCGACTCAGCGAGGTTCTCGGTGAGCAGCGCGGCCGATCCCACCCGGTCCAGGAGACCGAGCCGGATCCGGCGGACCCTGCCGGTGCCCAGGCCAGCCAGATGGTGGCGGCTGGTAACGACGACCGCGGTGGGCGCTGCCGCAGGCAGCAACGGAACGACCTGTGCCGCGGTGGCGGCGTTGTCGAGGACGATGAGGATACGTTTGTCGGCGAGCCGGCTGCGGAACAGCGCTGATGCCGCACCGGTGTCGGTCGGGACCGCGCTGGCCGGAACGCCGAGGGCGGCCAGGAAGCCGCGAAGCACCGTGAGCGGCGGCGGGCCTTGCTCGCCCGTGCCGAACCCACCGAGGTCGGCGAAGAGTTGCCCGTCCGGGAAGCGGTCCAGGCGCCGATATGCCCATTCCAGCACGAGGGTGGTCTTCCCGATGCCCCCGGGACCGTCGATCGCCGCCACGAAGAGATCACCCGTGCGGAGGGCATCGTCCAGTGCGTCGGCCTCGTCGTCCCGGCCGACCAGCAGCCACGGCCGGGCCGGCAGCTGACGAGGGAGCGGCAGCGTCTGCTCAGGGGACGCCTTGAGGTGGACTCCGCCGCGTACGCTACCTGCCTGAACGACGATGTGGGCGGTGCCGTCCAAGAAGTTGTCGGTGGACCCTGTCATCGGCAGCCCCCGATACGGTGGGATGTCGATACAGTCTCCTCCGGCAAGCCCCGTGGTGGAACCGGCCATCGCGGTGTGTGGCCATGTTCTGCGCGTGCAAAGGGGCCGACGTGGATGTGGAGAACGCGGGCAAGCTGATTCGAGTGGCGGTCGCTGGAGTGACGGCCGGTGTACCGGTGCTGGGCATGGCCGCCCCGCCCGCGCTAGTCCGGATCGAGCCGTGCGACGCGGATGTACAGGTGCGGATCGACGCGACGGCGGGCGGCGGGCGGCTGCTGGCCCGCTGCCTTCGCGACGGGGTCGCGGCAGAGATCGCCGCGCTGCTCGATCCCGGAGGGCCCGAGGACTGCACGGTGCTCGTGCTCCCTCGGGACTCGTCCGCCGGGCAGCAGGAGTTGCTCGCTGCTATCAGGGCGTTGGCCCGCAGGGCGGCGGTCGCTCTCGACAGTGACCGGTTCGCTGCCGAGGTGATCCGCGGCGATCGGCACACCTATGCCCGCACGGTGCTCGCCGCGATGCACGGTGCCGGCGCGACGGCGGAACGCCGGCGGCATGTGCACGCTCGCCTGCGCCGGTTGCGGGTGCCGCGGCCTGCCGACGTGGCCGGCCTGTTGACGGTCCGCATCGCGGACCCCGCCGTTCTGGCGTCCGCCGTGCAGCGCTCCGACCGGGTGCTGGCGAGCTGGCCCCGGACGGTGGACCTCGCCCGGCAGGCACCGGCTGCGACGCCAGCGGCGCGGGGCAGGGTCGTCGCAGTCCCTGGGCGCGGTAACCCCGCCGAGGACCGCACCCGCCACGACGTGGTCGAACGGCTCGCGCAGCTGCTCGCCGACCGGACCGCAGCAATCCGGGTCGCGCTGGTCGCTGGCTCCGGGATGGGCAAGAGTTCCCTGGCGGTACGGATGTGTCGCAACCTGGCGGACGATTACACGGTGGTCGGCTGGCTATCCGCGACAAACTCCACCACTTGGCGCTCGTCGGTCGCCCTGCTCACTGAACGCCTAGGGATCGACGGCGCCAATCCGGACGACCTCTGGGAGGCACTCGGCGAACGACGGCCGGCCCTGATAGTGGTGGACGACGCCCCGGAACCGACGGCGTTCGCGGCCGCGCTGCCCTCGATACCGGGGGTGCACGTGCTCGTTACCTCGCCCTCGGTCCGCTGGCGCGCCGAAGCCGCCACGGTCGAACTCGAGCCGCTGTCCGAGGCGGACGGTATCGAGTTCCTGCTGGCCCGCACCGGTGCCGAAGACGAGCGGCTCGCCACTGAGGTTACCCGCCGGCTTGGTGGCTTTCCGCTCGCGCTCGAGCAGGCGGCGGCCGCCGCCGTCGACGGGCTATCGTTGCGCGGCTGGCTGGATCGTTACGTCGACGCGCCCGTCGCCGGGGCGGCCGCTCTCGAACGGGCTTGGCGGATCCGCCTGGCGGCTCTGCGCGTCAGTCATCCGGATGCGCTGGCACTGCTGCACATTCTGTCCTGCGCCCAGCCCGCCCCGGTCTCCGGCGAGCTGCTGTCGGGACTGGGCCGCGACTACGGCGACAACCCCGCCGTCGGCGTGTGCGCCGAAACCGAACGCCGTGACGCCGCCGTCACCGAACTGCGGGCCCAGTCATTGATCCGGACCGGCGCCGACGAGGAGACGTTTCTGGTCCATCCACTGCTGGCCGGTGCGGTCCGGGACGAGGCCGGCCGGGATACTGCCGGGGTCGCGCTGATGGTTGCCGCCGTTGCTGGTCGGCTGCTGGACGACGAGGACGTCGACGACGCCGATCTCTGGTCGCGCACCATGGCGTTGTCCGCCGTCGCCGTGGCGGCCTGTCACCTGGTCCTGGACGGATCCCGGCAACGCCCAGGCAGCGTCGCCCCCGACCGGTTGCGTGGTCTGGCCAATCACGCGCTCTGGCTGCCCCGGGCCTACCTGCACGAGCGTGGCGCGGCCCGCGGCGCGTACCGGGTCGCCCTACTGGCGCTGGCGATGCACGGCGACGATTTCGCTGCGGCGGCTGTGCCCGGGGTGTCCGCCGAGGTGGTCGACGCGTTCGACGATCTCGACCCGGCCATGGTGGTGCCCGCAGACCGGCTTGCCCATGTCGCGGGCGCCGACGCGCGGACATCGGCCGCGCGCTGGCTCAACGAGACCGACTCGCTGCTCATGGACATGGATCTGGCCGAGGCCGAGGCGTACGCTCGGCGGGCTTTGACGATCCTTCCCCGCCGGACCCGCGGGACCGTCGACGCGGACACCGTCCCCTGGTCGACGATGATCCGGTTGGAGATCGGGGACAACCTCGGCTTCATCCTTCAACTGCGGGAAAGGTTCCCGGAGTCCGCGAAGGTGTACGACGCGGCGATCCGTCACCTGCTGTCCTTCCCCGGGGGCGGCGCCGAGAGCAAGTACGCCGAACTGCTCAACGACCGTGCGCTGCTGCTGCTCGACACTGGCCGATACGAACAGGGTGTGGCGGAGTTCAGCGCCGCCGCCAACCTGGCACGGACGAAGTCGCAGGGTGCCGGGGTACTCCACAACATCAACAACAACTTGGCACGCACCGAGCATCTGACGTGGCGGCTGCGGTCGGCGCGCGACCGGCTGAACAGCGGGCTGCACTGGCTGCTGGACCGCTCTGCGGCACAGAGCACGGACGTTGCGATCGCCCAGTGCAACCTTGGGCTGGTGACCTACGACCTCGGTGAGACCGACGAGGGGTTCGCCCTGGTCCATGGTTCGTGGCAGACCCTGCGGGACCGGCTCGGACACGAGGACCGGGAGACTCTGATCCGGCGGCTGGCTTTGGCCGAGTTGCAACTGGCCCGGGGTGACCGCCGGGCCGCCCATCAAGCGGTCCTTCTCGATCTGGCAGCTTGCGTGGCAGAGAACGGGTCTGACTCCGTCTGGGCCATCGTCCACCGGCTGCGGGCGGCGTGGCTCACCGGCCTCGCGGCGCAGCCGCCGGGGACGATCCAAGAGTTGGCCGCGGCGGTGGAACGGCGCTTCGGCGCGAGCACCGCCTATGCCGCGATGGCCCGGGACGCTCTCGCCGCCTGGCGCCTGGCCGACCCGGACACGGTCGAGCCGGACGACATCGCATCCGCAGGGAAGGCCGTCCGTTACTCCGCCCGGTCTCTCGGCTCGGGTCACCCACTGACGTTATTGTCCAGCGCCCGCCTCGCATTGCTGCGCCGGGACGCCGCCCTCCGCCCACGTCCGCTGCGGACGTCGGCGGGGCGTGTCCTGCTGACCATGCTGGACTCGCTGCACCAGCCGGGAGATGGTGGGTTTGCCGAGGATCTCCGGCAGCACGGTCAGCCACCGGTGGACATGGCCCGGCCGGGGTGGGAGGCGGACCGCCTGCGCCACTTGCTCGCGGACGACGTCGTCGAACCCTCCGCCGGCGAGGAGATCTGCTGGCGTACAAACATCGGCCGGCTCGCGGCCTTGGCCGGGGCCGTCGACGCTGGTGTCCTGCTTCGAGAGGCGGCGGACCGCAGCGCGGCGCTTTATGGACCAGACCACCCCTGGACGCTGTCGCGGGCCGCAGCGGCCGCTGTCGCCGACGACGACCCGGAGACCCTGCGCGCTGTCGTGACCACACCTATTTGGCGATGAGCGCGATGACACACCGGGTCTTCATCGTATGGGCGCACCGCGACCAGCGCTGGAGCGCTCAGCAGCAGGCCCGCTACCAGGCTGCAGTGCTCGCCTTCGCTCGTACGCTCGATCGAGTCGAAGGTATCGAGGTGGAGTTCGATCTCTTCCACAGCGAGGACCGGACGGTCGACTTCACCCGTTGGGGACCAGACCAAATATCCTGGGCGGACACCGTCCTCATGATCAGCAGCGCACCCCTCTGGGACCGCTGGTCAGGCCGCAATCCGGCGAACGAGGGCGCGGGGGCGGTTCGCGAGTGCGACGCGTTGCATGGCCTGTTCGACACCGACCAGGACGCCTTCCAGCGCAAGGTCCTCATCGTGGTACTGCCCGGCGGCATGGACGCGCCGGTCCCGGCTGATCTGTCCCGCATCCAACGCCGCATCGTGGACGATCCCCAGGCGACGCTCGTGCTGCGTTGGCTGCTGAACAAACCCCGGTACCCCCGCGGGACCGTGAAGACGCGGGTGGACCTTCCCCCGTTCCCCGAGGCGTCGTTCCCCGGCATGCCGTCCCGCCGAGCGGATCATCTCGCCGCCGAGCGCGCCCGCCGCAAGCAGCCATCACCCGTCCCTGACTGTCAGTGGTCTCCGTCGGGATCAGCGAAGTCAGCGGAGGTTCCGATAAGACCGATCACGGCCGGCATGCTCGCGGCCACTGTGGTTCCGTTGGCGAGCGGCGCTGCGGACGAAGCCGGCAAACAGGCTTGGGCGTCCCTGTCCGCCTTCGTGCGAGATCGCTTCGGTCGCGAATCGGAGCTGGGCGCCGCCGTCCAGGCCCTCGCCGACCAGCCGCATAGTCCGACCGTCGGCGAGGTGCTCGGTCGGATCCTTGAGGACGCCGCCGCCTCCGACGACCACACAGCGGCCTGGTTGCGCAGCTGGCTTGAACAAGCCGGCCCGCTGGCCGGGTAGCTGGCCGAGACCGCTCATCCGGCGGGGCTCCGTGTGCTGAGTCGCCTGGAAATTGGCTTCGGCTCGTGACCGTTCGGCTTGGGTCTGGTTAACCCAGCCGGTGACCAGTACGGGATCTGCGCTCGTGTCGAGGACGGCCAGGCGCCGGTTGATAGGCACGACCCTTCCGGCTCGGGGTACGAAACGACCGACGAAGTCGCCTGTCCCGTCCGGTCAGGCTGGGCCCTCGGCCAGCGGGTCGTGGACCCGGCCGAGGAACAGCGGTACGCCGGTGAGCCGGTCGTGAATGACGTACAGGAATGGCCGATTGACGAAGAACTGCGGCCCTTGCGGGATCGACGGCGGCCGGACGATGACGGCCGACGCGGCTGCGGCCTCGGTACCCTTCTCGTCCACCGCGATGAACGTCTCGTGCACCACGTCGTCGATGGACAGGGCCGGTTGGGTGCTCATGCCGGTGAAGTCGGCCTGTGACGTGAACGCGGTGGGCATGCCGAGGCTGCTGAGCGCGGCACGCAGCTCGGCCGGCAGGCGGAACGTCCACCGGGGCAGGCGCAGTTCGACGTCGGTGATCTGGAACCCGGTCAGCAACGCGCCCAGCCAGGTCGCATCGAGGCTCGCCTCGACCGCGGCGAGATCGTCCCGGGTGGGCATGACGATGGCCATGGCAAGCCCGTCGCCCGCGTACGGCACGTCGACTGCGCGCCAGCCGTCTCCCTCGAGGTAGCCCATCCGGTCGAACGGGCCGCGCATGGTCGGGACGTCGACGACGGTCCCGTCATCTCTCGTGAACGGTCCCGTCGCAGTGGCCGCAGCAGTGAACGGGTACTTCCAGGCCGCCTTCAGATAGAGCGTGTTTGTCAGGATCAGGCTGGTGTCGGGGCTCACGGCGTCGGACTGCAACAGCTCTGGGATCTTCGCGTTGGTCCGATCGGACACCCAGGTGTTGATCTCCTGTCGGGCCACTTCCGGCGCGCCGCGGAAGTCGACAAGTCGTGGCGTGGCACCGTAATAGCCGGCCAGGGTGTCCCGGAACCTGGGTCGCAGGACCAGATCGAGCCGCGTCCACAGCGCGTTGGCAGTGGTCAGCCGAGGCTGCTTGACTCCGTCACCGTCCTGGTAACGGCCGGCGAGCGCCTGCTCGACGGTGTTGAGTCCGCGGTCGAGCGCGCAGGGGCGCGGACGCGGCGCGTGAAGCACGGTGTCCATCTCGTCCGCCGTGGTCGAGCGGGCGCCCGCCCTGGTCATCGCGAGCGCGAGCCCGACCGAGTACGGCGCGCACACCACATTGCCGCCTGCCCGGGTCGCCGCCACTGTGCGGTAGAGGTCGGCTGTGAAGCCGCGAACGGCGGTGGCGGTGGCCTGCATCGTGGCCGGGTCGGGTGGGACGCGGTCCGTATCCGCCGAGGTGGACGGCGGGCCGGGCCAACGGAGATCACCCGGGGCGGCGGTGAGGGCAGCTGCCGCGAGCGGGACCGCCCGCAGAACGGATCGACGCGAGACCATATATCGAGGTTAGGGCAGTCCCACGGAAACCCGCCAGGCGCGAGCCGAAATTCATCGAAACTCAGCGATGTCTTTCACTCGTACCGGCACTTCAGCGAGTCTGCCTCGGCTCGGCCGGCGGCCTTGCCCAAATCATCTTAGTCATTAAGATAACTCCGTGACCATATCGACGGACTTCTCGGTGGCGATCGCCGGCGCCGGCCTCTCCGGCCTCTGTCTCGCCCAGTACCTGATGCGCGCCGGCATCGACGTGCATGTCTACGAACGGGACCCGGGCCCCTTCGTCCGGCGGCAGGGCTATCGGATCATCCTCGACCGGTACGGCCTGGAAGCGCTGCGCGCGAGCCTGCCGCGCTCGCTGTACAACCTGGCGCTGACCACCGGCGACGAGCCCGGCGGGCATCTACGCTTCACCGACAGTCGGCTGCGGGACGCGTTCACCATCACCTTCAAGGACGAGCCGCACGCGACCCGCCAGGTCGACCGGCTGACCCTGCGGTCGATCCTGCAGTCCGGGCTGAACGGGCGCATCCACTACGGCAAGGACGCCATCGCGGTGGACAGCGGCGACCCGGCACGGCCGCGGCTGCTGTTCTCCGACGGCGGCGCCGCGGCGGCAAGCGTCGTCGTGGGTGCGGACGGTGTCGGCTCGGCGCTGCGCGCGCAGATCATGCCGGACGCCAACCCGGCGAACAGCCCGATGGCGGGCATCTACGGCCGGTCGCCCCTGTGGCGCAACGGTGAGAGCATCATCCCGGCAGCGCTGCACAGCAGCGGGGTCCTGGCCATCGCCGACCGGCCGGGCCGCGCCTTCTTCTTCACCTCCATGCGGTTCGGCGAGAGCCCGTCGGAGGCGTTCGCGCGCCTGGCCCCGGGCAGCTATGCGCCCACCGGCGGCGACTACGTCATGTGGGGACTGTTGCTCCGGCAGGAGGAGGTGCCCATGGGCATCCGGGGCGACCTGCTGACGCTGTGGAGACTGGCCTCCGGGATGAGCATGGACTTCCACCCGGTCATCCGGCGGCTGGTCGGTACGGCCGAGCTGGACGCCACGGTGCTCAACCTCTTCGCCGCCGGCCAGCGCCCGCGTCGGTGGGCGGTGCCCCGGGCAACGATGATGGGCGACGCCGTGCACGTCATGCCGCCGTTCGGCGCGCACGGCGGCAACACAGCGCTGCGTGACGCCGCCCTGCTCGGCCACAAGCTGGTCGAGGCGCGGGCCGCCGGCGCGTCGGTGGAGGAGGCGATCGCCAGCTACCAGGACGAGATGGTGCGGTACGCCTTCCGGGCCGTCGACACCGCGACCAGGCTGATGCGCCGCCTCACCGGGGGAGCGGCGGCACCCCACTGGGTGCTGACCCGCGTGCTACCTCGGCTGCACCGGGTCACCGTACCGGAGGGATGATTGCCGGCATGTCCCACGAGCCGGCCCGTGCGTCCGCGATCACCGACCTGATGCGCGCCGGGCGGGAGATGTCGCGGCTGTCCATGGTGTTCCGATACGCCGTCGCGGAGCGGCTGGGCCTCACCGTGAGCGACCTGGAGTGCCTGGACTACCTGGCGGACGTCGGATCCGCCACCGCGGGGCAGGTCGCCGAGCGGACCAACCTCACCACCGGGGCGGTGACCAGCATGCTCCGCCGGCTTCAGCAGGCGGGCTACGTGACCGCCGAGCGCGATCCGGCGGACCGGCGGCGGTTGATCGTCACCCTGCGGCCGGAGCGGGCCGCCGAGTTGGAGCGGCCGTACGAGCGGTTCGCCGAGCGGGCGGAGCGACTCGTCGAGGGCTACAGCGTCGAGGAGGTCGCGCTGCTGGTCCGGCACTACGACCGCATGCAGGCGATGTACCTCGCCGAGTTGGACCGTCTCCGCGACGGCGACACCGCGCAGCGGTCAGCCTGAGACGGCGTGGCGCGTACCACGTCACCTACGGTTCCCCGCCGCCCGCTGACGCCGCAGGGACGGCCGGGGCGGCCAGCTTGACCCTGGGGCGGTCGGCGTCCGGATGGCGCAGCTCGTCGAAGATCGTCAGCGCCTCCCGCCACGCCCGACGCGCGGCGTCGAGGTCACCCGCCGCCTGCAGGCTGTCGCCCAGGTTGTCCAACACCTCCGCCTCGTCGTAGCGGTCGCCGAGCTCCCGGTGCAACTCCAGCGCCCGCCGGTAGCAGTCCGCAGCCCGGTCGTGGTCGCCGAGGCCGTGGTGGACGAAGCCGAGGCTGTCCCAGGTCAGCGCCGCGCCGTGCCGGTCGCCGGTCTCCTCGTGCAGCCGCAGGGCCGCCTGGCAGCAGCGCAGCGCCGGCCCTGGCTCGCCGAGCCGGGCGTGCATCCAGCCCAGATTGTTGAGCGCCTTGGCCTGCCCGACCCGGTAGTCGGCGGCCCGGTACAGGTCGAGGGCCAGCCGGGTCTCGTCGAGAGCCGCCCGCAGCCGGCCCTGCCGTGCGAGCACCCAGCTCACCCCGAGGTGCGTGTGCGCCCGTCCGGTGTCGTCGCCCAACTCGCGGTACAGCTCCAGGTCGCGCCGGTAGTGCCGGTGCGCCGCCTCGTGATCGCCGGACCAGGTGCAGGCGATGGCGAGACCCCGGTGCGCCAGGGCCTGACCGGCCAGGTCACCCCGGCGCAGCGCCGCCGCCAGGGCGGTCCGTTGCGCGGTGGCCAGCTCGGGCCAGTGCCCGCTGCGATCGAGGTACGTGGTGAGGGCCGCCGCCAGCGTCCAGACGTGCCGGTCCAGGCCGGCGCCCGCTGCCTGCTCCACACACGCCAGCAGGACGTGGTGCTCGGCGGCGAACCACGCGGTCGCCCACGCGTGCTCCGGGCGGTCGCCCACCGTCACACCCGGCTCGGGTGGAGGCAGCACCGCCGGCCGCGCCAACCGGTACGGGTCGAGCAGGTGGTCCGCCGCGCGCGAGGCGTGCAGGTAGTGGTCGAACAGGCGGCGTCGGGCGGCATTCCGCTCGGCCTCGGGGTCGGTGCCGTGACAGAGTTCGGAGGCGTACGCGCGAAGCAGGTCGTGCATCGCGTACCGGCCGGGGGTGCGCTCGGTGAGCAGGTTCGCCCTGGTGAGGTCGGCCAGCAGCGGTTCGACCCGAGCCGGCGGCAGGCCAGCGAGGCTGGCCACCGCCGCCCGTCCGGCGTCGGGGCCGGGATGCAGCCCGAGCAGCCGGAACAACCGGGCCGGGTCAGCGTCCAACGCCCGGTACGACCAGGAGAACACCGCCCGTACGTCGGTCGTGGGGTCGCCGGTGGCCAGTGCGGTGAGGCGAACCGGGTCGGTGTCCCGCAGTTCGGTGGCGAACGCCCCCAGCGGTACGTCGGGCTGCCCGACGGCGCGGGCCGCGACGACGGCCAGGGCCAACGGCAGGCCGGCGCAGCGGCGCACGATCTCGTCCAGCGCCGCCGCCTCGCGCCCGACACGCCCGCGGCCGAGCCGACCGGCCAGCAGCTCCCGGGCCTCGGCCGGCCGAAGCACGTCCAGCGTCACCGGGTGGGCCCCGGCGTTCACCACCAGGCCGGTGAGCCGATTGCGGCTGGTCACCACGACCAGGCTTCCCGGGGATCCTGGCAGCAGGGGCCGCACCTGCTCTTCGTCGCGAGCGTTGTCGAGCAGCACCAGAATCCGGCGGTCGGCGAGCAGGGTCCGGAACAGGGCGGCCTGCCGGGGCAGGTTGGTGGGCATCCGCTGTGGCGGCACGTGCAGGGCCTCCAGGAAGCCGCGCAGCGCCTCGCCCGGCGACACGGCCCGGCCGTCGAGGTCGAACCCGCGCAGGTTGACGTAGAGCTGCCCATCCGGGTACCGGTGCGCGACCCGGTAGGCCCAGTGCACCGCGAGGGTGGTCTTGCCGACCCCGGCGGTGCCGGCGATGGCGGAGATGACCACCGCCCGGCCCGGATCGCCGTCGCCGCCGTTCCGGGCGGCTCCCGCCAGTTCGGCGGGCAGCAGCGCGTCCAGTTGCCGCAGCGCCGTCGCACGGCCGGTGAACCAGGCGGGGGCGCCGGGAAGCTGCGCCGGAGACGGTCCGTGGGGCTCCGCAGGTGTGGGCTCGGCCGGCGGCGGCCCCCGCAGCACCCGCAGGTGGGCCTCGCTCAACTCGGGGCCGGGCTCCACGCCCAACTCGTCGACGAGGTGGCGGCGGGTCTCGGTGTAGAGCCGCAGCGCGGCGGCCCGCTGGCCGCAGCCGGCCAGGGCGAGCAGATACCCAGCCACCAGCGACTCCCGCAGCGGATGCTCGGCGACCAGGGGGCGTAGGGCACGCGCGGTCGCGGCGAACCGGCCGAGGCCGAGTTCCACGGCGGCGAGCCGCTCGTATGCGAGCAGGCGTTGCTCGTCGAGGCCGGTGGCGGCAGCGTCGACGAAGGCTCCGGTCGCTCCGGCCAGCGCCGGCCCTCGCCACAACGCCAGGCCGTCGCGCAGCAGTCGCGCCGCCTCTGCCCGCCGGCCGGCTGTCTCCTCGGCGCGGGCCCGCTCGACCGCCAGGGTGAACTCGGCGAGGTCCAGCTCGGCCATGGGTACGGTGAGCCGGTAGCCGCTGCCCTGGGTCGTCAGCAGGTCGGCCGCTCCTACCTCACGCAGGGCCGACCGGATTCGGGAGACGCAGACCTGAACCTGGGTCCGGGCGCTGGCGGGTGGTTCTTCGGCCCAGAGCGCCGACACGATCTGCCCGAGGGGCACCAGCCGGTCGGCGTTGAGGAGCAGCAGCGCGAGCACCGCGCGTTGCTGAGGGCGGTCGATGGGAAGGACCCGCCCTCCGGCGGTCACCTGGACGGGGCCGAGGAGGGACCACCGCATGGCTTTCCTGTTCAGTCGTGTTCGGGCGTCCACAGTCTATGGACGACACGACCCTGCACGGCCGGCGCCAAGCGGTCGGATAGCGGACGACAAGCGGCCCCGCCCAGGCTCTCCTCAGTCGCCGGATCTGTTGGTCCGGGCGGGAGGCGGGCCGGCGTGATGTCGGCCGAGGCGGACAGGGAGAGCGACATGCGAGTAACCAAGGGGCGGGGCGTGCTGACGGCCGTCATGTCGACGGCGGCCGTGGTGGCCGGCATGGGTTGGGCGGCACCGGCCTCGGCGGAACCGGCAGGGTTGGAGACGGTCACCCAGTCGGCTGCGGAGAGCAGCCTGGACAAGTCGGCGTTCGCGTCCTGCCCGACCGGCAAGGTGGTCACCGGGGGCGGCGGCTTCCTCCTCGCCGGTTCGTCGGCCGCCGGACGGGTCGGGCTGGACCGGTTGGAGCCGCTGGCGAACGGCACCGGCTTCTTCGTGACGATGCGGGAGGTGGGCCCGGTCAACTTCACCGGCGACTGGGGATTGCAGGCCCTCGCTCAGTGCGCCACCACGCCGGCCGGGTACCAGGTGGTGGCCACGACCGGGGCGATCGGAACGGAGTTCGTCACGGCGAGCTGCGGGACGAAGAAGGTCATCGGCATGGGTGGGCGGATCAACAGCGGCCTGGGCGACGTCGTGCTCGACCAGGTGGTGCCGTCGTTCGACCTGACGTCGGTGACCGTCCGGGCGGTCCCGGTGCAGGGCACCTCGCCGTCCGGCTGGAGCGCCACCTCGATCGCGGTCTGCGCCGCCGCGCCCGCCGGGTTGGAGCGGATCTCGTCGACGGGGACGAGCGCGAGCGACCCGTCCTCCAACCGCGTCAAGGCGTGTCCGGCCGGCAAGGGCCTCTACAGCGCGGGCGCGGATATCAACGCCGGCAATGGTCAGGTGCTGCTGACAGCGGTCAACATCACCGGGGGTAACACCGTGCGGTTGCGAGCGGACGAGGACGCCGACGGCTTCGCCGGCTCGTGGAGCCTCAACGCATACGGCATCTGCGGGAGCTGATCCTGGGGCCGGGGCCGCCGCTGGCGGCCCCGGCCGACTCCGCCCCATCAGATCGTTGGCCACACCGGATTCGGGCAGGAACTCCTTCTCGACCAGGGTTGGGCAGCTGCACGAGTAGCCGGCGCCGTCCGTCGACGGCGAACGCCTCATTGTCGCTCACGCGTTGGTGCTGCCGCACTCCATCGGCTCCGCGCGACCGTCAACGGAAGGCGTCGATGTTGCGCGTGGCCCAGGCGGCGAAGGGGCGTGGTGATCGGCCCAGGACCTCGGAAACGTCCGGGCTGATCCGTTGTTCGGCTTCGGTCGGCGCACCGAGGATCGCCAGCGTCCCCTCGACCACCGGCGGCGGCATGAACCGCAGCAACTGCTCGCGGGCTTCGTCGGGCGTCTGGTCCACGAAGTCGATCGGCTCGCCGAGCGCGGCGGCGAGGTCGGCGACCCGTTCGCGTGGCGTGCGCAGGGCCGGGCCGGTCAGTTCGTAGGTACGGCCATCGTGCGAGCGGTGGAGGAGCACGGCGGCCGCCACTTCGGCGATGTCGGTCGGGTCGACCACGGGCAGACCGACGTCGCCGAACGGTGCGGCCACGGTCCGCTTGCCCCGGACCGATTCGGTCCAGGCAAGGGAGTTGGAGGCGAAGCCGCCGGGGCGAAGGATCGTCCAGCCGAATTCGGATCGACGCACGAGATCCTCGATGGCGCGCAGCGGCGCGTGTGACGGCGAGTCCGGTCGGGTGGCGACCGCCTGCGAGGACTGGAGCACAACGCGCTTCACGCCGCCGGCTGCGGCGACCCGCAGAATTTCGCGCATGTTGAGGTGGGCTCCGGCGCCCTCCACGAGCAGGTACAGCGCCTCGGCGTCGGCGAGTACCGGGCGCAGGCTCTCCGGGTGCTCAAGGTCCGCGCGATGGTGGCGGATGCCCTCTGGTGCGGCGCCCGGCCCTCGCCCCCGGGACACCGCCGTCACCGCGGCACCCGAGGTCGCGAGGGTTGACGCGAGCGTACGGCCGACGTTTCCGGTTGCTCCTACCACGACAAACATGTCTGGGTCTCCAGTCCGACCGTGTCGTTCGCACGGCCGAAGAAGACGCTAGTAGCGTCGATATAGTAGGTACCTAGAGGATAGTAATGGGTTTGTGACGGGGGGCACATGAAGCAGTCGACAGATCCCGAGTTGGCCTGCCCGGTCGCGCCGGTCGTCGACATCGTGTTCAGCCGGTGGACCACACCCATCCTGTGGGCACTCAACGAGTACGGTCGGCAGCGCTTTGTCGAGTTGGAACGCCGACTGACGAGCATCACGCCGAAAGTGCTCACGCAGCGGCTTCGCCAACTGGAACGTGACGGGCTCGTGTCACGCACCTACCACGCCGAGGTGCCTCCCAGAGTCGAGTACGAGATCACCGAGTTGGGCGCCAGCCTGGGTCCGCTCTTCGCGCACCTGGCGACCTGGGCCGACGCCAGCCTCGGAAAGGTGGAACGAGCACGGCGCGCCTACGACGCCCAGCGATGAGCCCGCGCGGACGTGATCGGGACCTCAGGCGGCACCATCACGGTGGCGGTCGCTCCGAGCGCGGGCCGAGGGTGCGCACCCGTGTGGTCACCTCCTCCGTCGGTATCGGGCCGGTCCTGACGTTCGTTCGCGCGTCAGGAACGACCGCGCGCGGACCGCGGCTTGTTGCAGCCACGGGCGGGGCCAGCGATGCTCTCGCCCCAGCGGCGGCCGACGACCCGAGGACCCGCCGGAGTGGCCCGTCACCAGGATCGGGTGCGCATGCTGGCCAGGGAAGCTGGCGCCGTAGGCGACCAGGGGTTTGTTGTGGACGTGTTCGCCGTCGGCCGTGATGCGGAACGACCGGTCGCCGATGTCGGAATCACAGTGGACGCAGCCGAGTGCGAGCAGGGGAAGCCCGGTGCGCCCGGCGGGCCAGGGCAGCGCGGCATGAGGACGCGTAGACATGATCTCTCCAAAGACCTGACGGAAGGCATGGGAACGAACCGACGGTGACGTCGGCAACCCAGGCGCGGGGAACGTGTCAGGTCGGGAGAGCAGGCGGTGTCACGCGGGTTGAGGTCCTCTCGTGAATGCGTCGGAGATGGATACCTCGTTGCACGGTAGGTCGGAACGGGTCGGCGAGGCCATTCATTTCAGTGCGGTGGCGGGGCAGTCGCCGGCCACCACCAAAGCCGTGATCCGGGAAGCCGGTGAGGGGAAATCGGCGAAACGTCGGCATTGGCGCGTGGTGAACGACGGGTATCCCGGACGGCGGTTCTGCGCCGATCATTGCTCGGAGATCGACACGAATGATTCTCACCTCCGGGTGGAACGCCCGGGCGCGGAGGGCGAGACGTCGGCACCGGTAGCCGGGCGAGACCGTACGGCCCGACTCCGCGTCCCCGGAGGATCGCCATGCCCCGTCCCGCTCTCCGT
Organism: Micromonospora sp. NPDC049049; assembly: GCF_040649115.1. Taxonomy (NCBI): domain Bacteria; kingdom Bacillati; phylum Actinomycetota; class Actinomycetes; order Micromonosporales; family Micromonosporaceae; genus Micromonospora; species Micromonospora sp. NPDC049049. The sequence continues at coordinate 168,540 of NZ_JBEZEX010000008.1, forward strand.
AACCGGCTCGCGGCGTTCACCGCCGCCGTCCTGACCGCGAGCGTCCTGACGGTGACCCCGCCGTCACCGGCGCTGGCCGCCACGACGTTCGCCGCCAACGACTACTGCCTCGGCCAGTGCGCCGACATCCTGCCTCCCGGGCAGAACGGCAACGCCACGCTGGTCGCCATCCTGGCCCACCAGGCGCTCGGCACCCGCCCGGCGCACTCCAGCGACCAGCTCGACGAGTACGCGAACCTGGTCTACAACTACGCCGGGCTGACCGACGAGCAGATCGCCCACTTCTACAACGACGCCTCGTTCGGTGTTCCGGCCGCACAGGTCGAGAGCACCGTCTCGCCGCGATCGGACGTCACCATCGTGCGGGACAAGGCCACCGGCGTCCCGCACGTCACCGGCACCACCCGCGCCGGCACCATGTTCGGCGCCGGCTACGCCGGCGCTCAGGACCGGCTCTGGGTGATGGATCTGCTGCGGCACGTGGGCCGTGGAAACGTCACCTCGTTCGCCGGCGGCGCGCCGGGCAACCGGGAGCTGGAGCAGAGCGTCTGGGCCAACTCGCCCTACACCGAGGCGGACCTCCAGGTCCAGGTGGACGCGCTGCGCACCAAGGGCGTCCGGGGTCAGCAGCTCTACACGGACGTGGTCGACTACATCGCCGGCATCAACGCCTACATCGACAAGTCGATCGCCGACGACAACTACCCGGGCGAGTACGTGCTCGCGGGCGCGGGCAAGCCGAAGCACTTCACGATGACCGACCTGATCGCCACGGCCGGTGTCATCGGCGGGCTCTTCGGCGGGGGCGGGGGCAGCGAGATCCAGTCCGCGCTGGTCCGGGTGGCCGCCCGCGCGAAGTACGGCGCCACCGAGGGCGACCGGGTGTGGGCGGCGTTCCGCTCGCAGAACGACCCGGAGACCGTGCTCACCCTGCACGACGGACAGAGCTTCCCGTACGGGGCGACGCCGCCGGGCGCGACGAGCGCGGTGCTCCCCGACGCCGGCTCGGTGGTCGCCGAACCCCTCGCGTACGACGCCACCGGCGGGGCCGCCGCCCGCACCGGTGCCAGCACCGCCACGAAGGAGCTGCTCGGCGGCCTGTCCAATCTGCGCGCGCACGGCATGTCCAACGCGGTGGTGGTCTCCGGACGGCACACCACCACTGGCAATCCGGTTGCCGTGTTCGGGCCGCAGACCGGCTACTTCGCCCCGCAACTGCTCATGCTCCAGGAGTTGCAGGGTCCGGGCATCAGCGCGCGTGGCGCGGCGTTTGCCGGGCTGAACCTCTACGTGCTGCTCGGCCGGGGCCAGGACTACGCGTGGAGCGCCACCTCCGCGTCCCAGGACCTCACCGACACGTACGCGGTGCCGCTGTGCACCACCGACGGCAGTGCCCCGACGCTGCGCACCAACCGCTACCTCTACCACGGGCAGTGCCTCGCCATGGAGGCGCTGGAGCAGCGCAACTCCTGGACCCCGACGCTGGCCGACTCCACCCCGGCCGGCTCGTACACACTGCGCGCGTTGCGCACCAAGTACGGGCTGGTCTCCTATCGGGGCCTGGTGAACGGGCAGCCGACGGCGTTCACGAAACTGCGCTCGACCTACCGGCACGAGGCCGACTCGGCGATCGGCTTCCAGGCCTTCAACGACCCGTCGGCGATGGGCAGCGCGGCGGCCTTCCAGACGTCCGCAGCCGACGTGGGGTACGCGTTCAACTGGTTCTACGTCAACTCGACCGAGGCGGCGTACCTCAACTCCGGCGCGAACCCGGTCCGTCCGGCCACCGCCGACCCGAACCTGCCCACGAAGGCCGAGCCGGCGTACGAGTGGGCCGGCTGGAACCCGGACACCAACGACGCCACCTACATCCCGGCGTCGGCGCATCCGCAGTCGGTCAACCAGGACTACTACGTCAGCTGGAACAACAAGCAGGCGCGGGACTTCGGGGCGGCGGACGGCAACTTCAGCTTCGGCTCCGTACACCGGGCTCAGCTGCTCGACGGCCCGGTGCGCGCGGCGATCGCGCAGCGCAAGCTCGGTCGCGCCGACGTCGTGAAGATCATGGCGGATGCGGCGGTGACCGACCTGCGCGGCCAACAGGTCCTCGGTGATCTGCTGCGGGTTCTGGACAGCACGCCGGTCACCGATCCGGCGCTGGCCGACGCGGTGGGCAAGCTGCGCGCCTGGCAGCAGGCCGGGGTCCGCCGGGTGGAGACGTCCCCCGGCTCCAAGGTCTACCAGCACGCCGACGCCATCCGGATCTTCGACGCCTGGTGGCCGCTACTGGCCTCGGCGCAGTTCCGCCCCGGCCTCGGGCCGGACCTCTACGCCTCGCTGGTCGACGCCATCGAGGTGAACGAGGCGCCGTCGGGCGGCCAGAACGGCGGGCGCGACGGCGCCGCGAACTGGGCGTTGCAGGGCCAGGCGCACAAGGGCTCGTCATTCCAGTACGGCTGGTGGGGCTACGTCGACAAGGACCTGCGTACCGTGCTCGGCGACCCGGTGGCCGGTGGGCTGGGCCGCGCGTACTGCGGCAACGGCAACCTCGGCGCATGCCGGCAGGCCCTGCTCGACGCGCTCGGTCAGGCCGCCGCGGTGCCGGCCACCACCGTCTACCCGGGTGACAAGTCCTGCGGGGCCGGCGACCAGTGGTGTGCCGACGCGATCGCCCACTCCGGGCTCGGGGGCATCACCCACCCGGTGATCGCCTGGCAGAACCGCCCCACCTACCAGCAGGTCGTCTCGTTCCCGGCGCGCCGGGGCGACGACGTCACCAACCTGGCGCAGGGCCGTCCGGCCACCGCGTCGAGCACCCAGTTCCTGACCGGCAACACGCCGGACAAGGCGGTCGACGGCAGCCTCGGCAGCCGGTGGGCGAGCAGCTACAACGACAACCAGTGGCTCCGGGTCGACCTCGGCGCGGCCCGCACCGTCAGCCGGGCCGTACTGCGGTGGGAGGCCGCGTACGGCACCGCGTACCGGATCGAGGTCTCCGCCGACGGCAGCTCCTGGTCGCCGGTGTTCGCCACGACCACCGGCAACGGCGGCGTCGACAACGCCACCTTCGCCCCGGTCACCGCCCGCTACGTGCGGGTGTACGGGGTCAAGCGCGCCACCTCGTACGGGTTCTCGCTCTACGAGTTCGAGCTGTACGGGAAGTGAGCCTGCCCGGAGGGGGCGGCGGAATCACTCACCGCCTTATCCGGTGCGTGGCATCACGGCCGACCGGCGTGCCGTCGGGTCAACAGAACGCGCTCACTCCCGGGACGGCTGCACGAGGAACGATCTGATGTGTTCCAGCGCCATGTCCACTGCGACTTCCATGGGTGCGACGTCGTGCGCGGCGTTCGCCAACAGGTAGCCGCCCTGTAGAGCGGCCATCAAACCCGTGGCCAACTTTTCCGGGTCGGCATCCTGGCGCAGTAGGCCGCTGTCGCGCATCCGGTGCAGACCATCACTGATCAGCTTTTCCCATGCCGCGAATGTCTCCGACACTGACGATCGAGCCTGCTCATCCTGATCAGACAGTTCGAGAGCCATTGACCCGAGGCCGCACCCGTATCTGCCGTTGTTCAGCGAGTTGGCCTGGACCAGCGCGTTACGCCACCGGATCAGCCCTGAGAACGATCTCAGTCGTTGCAGCCCGGCGCTTTCCCGCTGAAGCACAAGCGCGCCCCGGTAGGTGACCAGGGCGCGCACCAGTTCCTGCTTGTCGGCGAAGTGGTGGTAGAGCTGGGACTTGCTCGTCTGGCTTGCCTCGCGGATGTCGTCGAGGGTCGTCGCGTTCACTCCGCGCACGAGCGTCAGCCGGTTCGCTGCATCGAGGATCCGCTCTCGCGTCGCGATGCCCCGCTGACTGATCCGCCGCCTGTTCGTCGGCGCAGTCACCTGCTCGTCGCTCATCTGTCAAGTGTATCCAGCGCTGATCTAGGTCGAGTTGGACTTCGGAGTCCAGCACGTGGACGTGTTCTGTTCGCTAGGCGAGCGGTGCGACCATCACCAAAATCATCGTTGGTGCGAGGTTGCCGGGACCATCCGGTCCCATACGGCGCGCGGACCCGGGGTCCGCGCGCCGAGGTGTCAGGCCGACGCCCGCTTCGGAAGCTTCCACCCGGGACGGGGGAAGTGGCAGGTGTACCCGTTCGGGTAGGTCTGCAGGTAGTTCTGGTGCTCAGGCTCGGCCTCCCAGAAGTCGCCTGCCGCGGTGACCTCGGTGACGACCTTGCCGGGCCACAGGCCCGAGGCGTCGACGTCGGCGATCGTGTCCTCGGCGACACGCTTCTGCCCGTCGCTGGTGTAGAAGATCGCCGAGCGGTAGCTGACGCCGATGTCGTTACCCTGGCGGTTCTTCGTCGACGGATCGTGGATCTGGAAGAAGAACTCGAGCAGCGCGCGGAAGTCGGTCTTGTCGGTGTCGTAGACGACCTCGATGGACTCCGCGTGGGTGCCGTGGTTGCGGTAGGTGGCGTTCGGGACGTCGCCGCCGCTGTAGCCGACGCGCGTGGACACGACGCCGGGCTGGCGGCGGAACAACTCCTCCATGCCCCAGAAGCAGCCTCCGGCGAGGATTGCCTTTTCGGTGTTCACGTCGTCTCCTTGCCTGTCGTCGTGCCAGCCCACCTGGACACGCAGGTACAGACGCTCTCCGGGTCGGTGGTATTCCCGCAGTCTCCACCACTTCTGGACTCCAGGGTCCATGAGGCGCGTGTCACGCCGACGTCGGGCCGCTGCGTCGTCGATAGTGCTGAACTGGCGCTTCTCGCCCAACCACAGCGGTTACCAGGTGGAACAGAAGTGGACTTTACAGACCAGTTTTACCGTGGCTGGGTTCGGGATCTCAACCCGACCGAGCGGATCACCGGAAAGACGATCATCCGCGCTCGCTCCTTAGGGTTCAGGGGCAGCCCTCGTCGCGGAGCGGGTTGTTCGCCGATGTTGGCAGCCTGGCATCGGACGGGGTGGCACCCTGAGCACGTGGACTGGGCAGTGAGCCGAGGGAAGCTGGCATCGGGATTACCGTGAACGGCCTCTGATGCGTACCGCGTTGATCGTCGTGGCCGCGCTGACGACCGCGGTGGTCGTCGACCTGATCTCTGGCCTGGTCATCCGCCGGGTAGCCGGTGGCCGTTACCAGTGGTTGTTGGAGCCGCTGCGGCATGCCTGCCGCCGCCCGGCCGCGGCGCTGCTGCTGGTGGGGGCGCTGTACTACGCGCTGCCGTTGGGTCCGGCCGGGTGGCAGCGTCATCTGCGGCACGCCGTCCTGGTGGCTCTGGTGCTGTCCGGGGCATGGTTGGTGATCAAGGCGTTGCACGTCGCCGAGGCGGTCGCATTCAGTCGACTGCCGGGTGACACGGTCGCCAGCCGACGGGTCCGGCGGGCCCGGACGCAGATTCGCCCCGTGCGGCGGCTCACCGTCGCCGTGGTCACCATCGTCGCGATCGGCCTGATCCTGATCACCTTCCGGCCGGTACGCCTCTTCGGCGTCTCCGTGTTGACGTCGGCCGGGGTGGTCGGGGCGTTGATCGGTCTGTCGGCCCGTACCGCGCTGGGCAACGCGTTCGCCGGTGTCCAGGTCGCTTTCGCCGACGGATTGCATGTCGGCGACGTGCTGGTGGTGGACGGCGAATGGGGCCGAGTTGAGGAGGTGAAACTGACCAACGTGGTGATCCGGCTCTGGGACGAGCGAATGCTCATCCTGCCGACGACCTACTTCACCGAGCGACCATTCCAGAACTGGACCCGGAATGAGTCCAGAGTGATCGGCAAGATCCAGATTCATGTCGACCACACCGCCGACCTGGACGACCTGCGCCGGGAAGCACGCCGGCTGGTCGAGTCCTCAGCGCTGTGGGATCGCGACCAGTGGGTGCTCCAGATGGTCGACTCCACCCCGCAGACGGTGGTCATCCAGGTGCAGGCTTCGGCCGCCGACGGCGCCAGCGCCTGGGACCTGCGCTGCGACCTGCGCGAGGGAATGCTTCGCTACCTTCGCGACCGCCATCCCCAGTGGCTGCCCCGTACCCGCAGTCAGTACCAGCCATGAACGATCAGACCCGCCCGCTCTTCTCATCCCGCCAGCCATCGGGCTGAGGGTGATAGCCGTATGCGGCGGCTCGAACCGTCTCCTCGTTCTCCAGCCCAGAGCCAATCGCACCGCCGACGGTGGCCAGCGAGCTGGTGATCCAGGCGAGCGTCAGATAATCGGTGAAGTGGACTGGCCGCTGCAAGGTCTGTTCCAACACGGTTGTGTCGACCAGCAGCGCCCCGACGAGCACCGTTCCCACGAACAACACCACGTAGGACAGCACCGTTGCCAGAGTGAGGGTGAGGGTCGTACCCAGGTTGAACAGCCGTGCCAGCTCACTCGGCGTCTCGCGGCTTGGCTTCTCCCACAGGTCGTGCGCGACGATCAGCCAGGCCACCAACGCTGTCAGCCCGAGCAGCATGATCACGGCAAGCCGGAGTCCGCCGAGCGCGTCGCCCATCTGCCAGATGGTGTCCGTGGTGAGCGCGAACGCGGCCGTGCCGAACGCGCCGACCAGCAGCTTCGACAGGCCCAGCAGGGCGCGCCCCGGACGGTTGGCGCGAACCATGCCGATCAGCAGCCGTAGTCCGCCGATGAACCGCGAGGCGACGTAGCGCCGCTCACCGCTGTCGGTCTCGCCGACCATCCGGTGGATGGCGGGAACCCGGCTTGCCATCTTGGCCGGTGCCCAGCCGGTCGGCGGCACCCGCTGGTCGGAGGCGTCGGTCAGCAGCCGGCTCACCAGATCCGGAACGGCTGCGCGGGCCGCTCGCAGCTGGTGCAGTCCCAGGGCGGGCAGGGACACCACAGCGACTCGACGCCGAGCGGAGGTCTGCACGACCAGCGGCACCCGCTCGGCATGCAGCGGCAGGTCGGTCAGGCAGATTGCGACGTCCCACTGGTCGTCGGCGCGCCGCTGGGCAAGATCATCGAGTAGTGCCTCAACGCCGCCGTCGCGGCGCGGCGCTACCGCTCCCCAGCCTTCCCGGACGGTCCACCGCACGTCCGCGTTGACCCGCTCGGCGAGCCCGCTGGTCAGTTCGGTGGTGAGCCGCGCGGCCACCCGGGCCGGATGATCCGGCGGGGTTGCCACGAGCCCGACGACGATCTCCGGGCGGTCCTGTGCACTCTGCGTCATCGGTGCTCCTCACCGGTAGCCGGGCTCGGCCGCTGGCCGCGAACGACACCGGGGGACCTAGGCGCCGTCGCGGCAGGTTCCCGTGCCGGCTGAGGTAGCGGAAGCAGGCCACCGAGAGGAGCACCCGACCAGCCCGTACAGCGCCACCGCGACGCACTCGTCGAACCGGGCGCCCCGCCCACGCAGCCTAAGAGACCACCCCGGTTGGTGCAGCGGATTCAGTGGAAGGGGCTCACGGTCAGGACGATTCGTCCGAAGACCTCGCCACCGTCCATCTTCTGGTGCGCCACCACCGCCCGCTTCAGCGGCAGAACCTCGTGCACCACGGTCTGGAGTTCCCCGCGAGCGGCGGCGGCGAACTGCTCCGTGCGTACGGCCTGTCGATCGGCAGCCGTCACCGTCGCCGCGCTGAAGGTGGCGAACGACATCGACTTCTGGAACGCGGCCATCAACCTCGTCCCGAAGTCCGCTGGCGGTTGGCCGCCGACCGCCCCGACGGCCACGAGCCGGCCGTTGGGGTTGAGTCGGTCGAAGAACGCGGGCATGTCCGGGCCCGCGACGACGTCGATGATGACGTCGTAGCCGGTGGGAACGTCCGAACCCCCAGCCCCGGAGCGGTCCAGCACGTGGGTGGCACCGAGGCTGCGAAGCCGACGGCCGCGCTCAGGCGACGAGGTCGTGACAGCGACGGCGCTGGCACCACCGCTGACGGCGAGCTGCACCGCCATGATCCCGATACTGCCGGCCGCGCCACGGACCAGGACCGTCTCGCCGGGCGAGAAGTGCGCGTGGGCGAGGCCGAAGTGAGCCACGACCCCGGAGCTGCCGAGCGTCACGGCGTCGACTGCGGAGAGGCCCGCCGGCAGGGACAGGACCTCAGCGATCGGGGCGATTGCCTGCTCGGCGTAGCCGCCGCCCGTACCGGTGAAGGCCCAGACGCGTTGCCCGATCCACGCGGGGTCGACGCCATCGCCCACGGCCGTGATCGTGCCGGCAACCTCGCCGCCCGGAATGTGACCCTCGCGGAAGCCGTACGCGGCCAGAGCGCCGCTTCGGATCAGGACGTCGGCGCCAGCCACACCGGCCGCCTCAGTGGTGATCAACGCCTGCCCCGGAGCGGGCACCGGGACAGGAAGGTCGACGACCTCCAGCCCACGGGGGTCGCCGAACTTTCTGATCATTACTGCCTTCACTGTTCGTCACCCTTCCCACGTCAGTCCTGCGGACGCCCGAACGGTAGTGGACGCATGCGTCCGTTTAGCTAGAGTGAGAGAGTGGGTGGCCATTTGACTCAGAACCTGCGGTCGGACGCGCTGGACAACCGTGAGCGCATCCTCGACACCGCCCGGGCGGTTTTCGCCGCCGAAGGCATGGACGTGCCGATGCGTGAGATAGCCCGACGCGCCGGAGTCGGCCCCGCCACCCTCTACCGCCGATTCCCCACCAAGCAGGCGTTGGCCACGGAGGCGTTCGCGGATCAGATGAACGCGTGCGTCGCCGTCGTCGACGAAGGGCTCACCGACCCTGACCCCTGGCGCGGCCTGTGTCTCGTGATCGAACAACTGTGTGAGCTGCAAGCCCGAAGCCGAGGCTTCACCGCGGCGTTCACCTCGGCATTTCCCCACGCCGTGGACCTCGCCGCGAAGCGCGAAGCCGCCCTCGCCTCGCTGGCCGAACTGATGCGCCGGGCCAAGGGCACCGGCCACCTGCGGCCTGACGTGGGCCTGGACGATCTGGTTCTCATGCTGATGGCCAACGGTGGCCTGTACGCCACCTCGACGAACGCGCGGGCTGCCGCCTCTCGGCGCTTCGCCGCGCTCACGATCGAGGCGTTTCGCACCTGATCGGCACCCGGCTGGCGGCACGCGGACAATGGGGCGATGAAGCGAGAAGTGAACCTGATGCGGTTGACCGGAACGCGTGCCGACGGCGCGGTGGCGACGGGCGCGGCGGCTACCGGCGCGCGGGCTGCGGGCGCGGCGTCGGTCGGTGCCCTCGCCGTGGGGGCGCTGGCCGTCGGGGCCGTGGCCGTTGGGGCGCTGGTCATCGGGCGGCTGGTGATCCGCCGAGCGGTCGTGCGGGAGTTGCGCGTCGGCCGGTTGGAGATCGACGAGTTGGTGGTGCACAGCCGACCCACTGCTGAGGCATGACCCACGCGACACCGTTCGGTGCGCGCTCGGGCCGCCCGGGACGGGGTGGACAGCCTGCCGGTCTGCCCACCCCGCTGAAAGCGGCTCAGTAGCGACGCAGAATGCGCTTGTCCGCGTCCAGGTGGCGGTCGAGTTTGATCACGATGAACTCGTTGTTGTCCGCCTGGCCGGCCGTCCGGCCTGCCGACGACGGGAAGTTGTTGTCATTCAGGAGGGCGAGCGTGCGGTCGTCGAGGATCACCACGTCCTCGATCGTCTGGAACGGGAACGTGAACGGGTCACCGAACCCACCGACGTGGCGAGGGTTGGCGATTGCCATCAGGTCGGCGACCAGCGTCTTGTCGAGCAGTCCGTCGTGGTTCCGGTCGCGCTTGTCGGCCAGATAGATCTTCTTGACCTGTGCCGTCTCGCCCTGGCCGTTGTCACGCTCGATGATCAGGAAGCGGTCGCGATCGACCATGATGGCGTCACCGATCGCGTGAGCGGGAGAGTCGAGCGCGTAGGCCCAGCGTCGGCCGGTGTAGGCGTTGGTCCGGGTGTCGAACTCGTTGAGCCGGAGGGTGCCGGCCGGATCACCAGTGGTCGTGCCCTCAAGCAGCGGATAGAGCGTGCGACCGTCTGGCGACTGGGCCATGCCCTCGAAGCCCTTGCTGCTGGCGAGGTTGGCCGGGGTCGTGCCGCGGCCCGGGTTCTCGGGGGCGAAAACCCCGGGCAGCGGCACCGGCGCCTGTAGCAAGCGGCCCGCCCGGTCGAAATGCAGCAGGTACGGACCGAATTCGTCACCGACCCAGTACGTGCCATCCGCCGTCCGGGTGATCGACTCGACGTCGAAGTCGGCTCCGGTGAGCACGCGGTCGGCACGCGTGAGCGGGAATGGCACCTTGCCGTACGGGTCGGTCAGGTTGATGCCACCGAGCACGTCCACGGCGCCGCTGCCAAAGTCGGGCGCTACCCGCTGAACACGCAGCACGAAGTCGGCACTGTTGGCCTTGTTGCCGAAGCCGTTGTCGGACAGAACGTCGAAGGTGCCGTCGGTGTTGCGCAGGACGCCGCTGAACCCCTGGATCGGTTGGTCGGCGAACGGCGGGGTGATCCCGTTGATGGGGGCACTGCCGAGCGACGAGCCGGACGGTTCGCTGCCGGGAACGAAGGTTGCCGCTGGCAGCGCGGCGAACGTCAACAACTCGGCCTGGTCCCACGTGTTCCGCTCAGCCGCCGCCGCGGTCGCGGCGCCCGGCAGCGTCAGGGTCAGCGCGACCGCCGCAGCAGTCAGGCCCACCACCCGCTTGCTTACTGCCATCAATCCTCATCTCTCCAGGTACGAGCAGGGCGTTCTCGGTCCGCTGGCACCGTAGAGCGATGCGGTGAACTCAAACTGGCCACAGGGGAATGTCCGCTCAAACCGCCGGCGGATGCCGTACGGCTGTCAGCCGCGCCGGGGGTACCGGCGGACGGTGAGCACCCGGCGGTGCCAGGAGGCCGGCGTCGTCCTGGGCGGTCATGCCTACCTATCGCAGCGGGACCGGGATCTGGTTCGCGATGCCGGCGCGGCTTCGTCAGAGGGTGGTGACGGTGATCACCTGTAGCACTTGACGCGGTGCCGCACATGTCTGTCCGGGATGCGGTCGTGTATCCGGGACAGGAGCAGTGGTCATCGGTGAAAATCTCGGCGAGTACGCGTACGTGAACGCGGTGTCGCCGGCTGGAAGCCAGACGTGCTTTCGCGATCGTCCAAGATCTTTAGACTTGCTGCATGTCGGACACCACTGCGACCTGGCGCGCCGTCGAAAGTGATGTCGTACGGGGACGGCAACGCCTGATCTTCGAGCGTGAACGAGACCACTACGTCCTGACCACACTCAGTGTCTACGCGGACGGCGTCGTTGTCTGGCGGTGGAACTCGACCGACTTCGACGGCCTTCGTACCGCATTCGCGGACGGCACCCTGACCTTGGCGCCGCCGGAGGACGCAAAGATCATCGTCACCGGCGCTGCCGCCGGTCCGGCACGGCTGGAGTCCTGGCTGACGCCGGAACTGGTGATCGGTGACCTCATCGACGAGGTGGATCGGCTCAATGACCGGCCGGACTCCTCCAGACGCTGTTGGGACGCTCTGATCGCGTACGCTGCCGAGCCAAGCCCTGGCAACCTGGAGATCGTCCGTGACCGATACCAGGCGGTGCCCGAACACCGGCGGATCTACATGCTCGGTGACATGGACCAGAACGACGTGCCGGTGCGGATCCTGATCGCGGAGCCGGGCGAGACGATCCCGGCCCGGGATGCGAACCATTCGCTCACTGTGACTCCTGAGATGCGGGAGCAGGCGCTGGAATATTTCCGCCGAAGCGAGCGTGCCGACGCCGAGTGGCAGGAGCGGAACACGGCGGACGGGCCTGAGACCGCCACCGCAATCCCGCTGCGGCCGGGCGGCCACGTCTATCCGAACGGCTGGCCAGAGACACCGGGTCTTGAGGTCCTGCAGATCGACTATCCGGCGCTGGTCGTGCAGTACGGCCAGGAATATCCGTCCGTCATGCACGCCTACTGGGCACTCTCGACTGACGACGCCGCCTGGCACGACCGTATCGCCTCCGTGGAGCGCGGCATCGATGCCCGAACCCTGGCCGCCGACGCACCCCGGCGGAACGACTGGCCCACGATCCGGCTCGGTGTGATGGCCGCGCTGCTTCGGGACAAGTTCGGCCGGCATCCGGCGATGGCGCGACAACTGGAGAAGACCGGCGATGCTCGGCTGCTCTACAACGATTGGGGATCGCGGTACTGGCACTCGGGCGGTGCCAACTGGTTGGGGCGGCTGCTGGAACTGGTGCGATCGGAGCTGGCGGGTCGATAAGCCGATTACCGCCGGAACAGGTTCGGGGCCTGCGAAGGTCCCGGGGCCGGGCGATGAACAAAATCGTCGGCCCGGAATGGTCCGGGCCGACGATTCGGAGCGGGGTCGGTCAGCGGCCCTGGCGGGCCTTCACGTTGTCGCCGAAGGTCCAGCCGCGGGAGCCGTCCCAGTTGATCGACCAGGTCATCAGGCCCTTGATGTTCGGGACGCTGTTGTAGGCCTGGGTGACCAGCGATGGGGTCATGTAGCCCCCGCCCGCGCCCGGCTGGGCGGGTAGGCCGGGGACCTGCTTGTCGTACGGCACCCGGATGGTGGTGCCCTGGATGGTGAGCCCGTTGTTCAGGCACTGGGTCTGCACCGTGAAGCCTTGCACGGTGCCCGCCGGGTACGAGTCGCCGGCGCAGCCGTACATGCTGCCGTTGTAGTACTGCATGTTCAACCACCAGAGCCGGCCGTTGTCCACGTACTTCTTGATGATCGGCAGGTACGAGCCCCAGATCGAGCCGTAGACCACGCTGCCGCCGGTGACGTAGGCCGTCTCCGGAGCCATGGTCAGGCCGAAGTTCGACGGCATCCGGGCCAGCACGCCGTCGATGATCCGGATCAGATTGGCCTGCGACGTGGACAGGGTGTTGATGTTGCCGCTGCCGGTCAGGCCGGTCTCGATGTCGATGTCGATGCCGTCGAAGTGGTAGGCCGTCAGGATCGGCACGATCGTCGCGATGAACCGGTCGGCGACCGCGCTGGAGCTGAGGTCGATGCCCGCTGCGGCCCCGCCGATCGACATCAGGATGGTGGCGCCGGCGGCTTTGGCCTGGCACATCTCGGCCGGGGTGGCAACCTTCACGCCGGCGTCCATGCCGTTCTCCCAGAGGACCGTGCCGTCCGAGCGGATCACCGGGAACGCCGCGTTGATCACGTTGTAGCCGTGCTGGTTGAGACGGCTGTCGGTGATCGGGATCCAGCCGAGGCCGGGGTGCACGCCGTTGGAGGCCCCGTCCCAGTTCTCCCAGTAGCCCTGCAGCACCTTGCCGGTGGGCCGCGACTTCACCGCGCAGGTCCCACCGGTGGGTGGTGGCGTGGTGGGGGGAGGTGTGGTCGGCGGTGGCGTGGTGGGCGGTGGCGTGGTGGGCGGCGGCGTCGTCGGCGGTGGCGTGGTGGGCGGCGGGGTGGTCCCCGAGCACGCGCCGAGGTCACGCCAGAGCGAGGGGGTCGAGGCGGGGTTCCAGCCGGCGCCGGGGTGCGCGGTGTGGGTGACCAGCGCCTGGTAGAGCCGGCCGCCGTAGGTGACCTGGGCGCCCGCCTGGTAGGTGGGTCCTTCGGCCCAGGTGGGGGCGGTGCAGGCGACCATCGGAACGGCGCTGGCCGAGGGTGCGGCCGCCATGCTGCTGGGGACGAAGGCGACGGCGGCCGTGACGGTCATCGCCGCCCCGGCCACCGCTGCGAAAATCCGACGTCTTCTCATTGCTCACTCCCCAGGCTTCGACGACCCGCGACCTCCACATATTGACGTTCGTGACGCTTAATATCAAGGGTTGTTTACAGATAACGGGAAGTCGGGGGAGTGGTCGGCAGGAGGGGAGGTCATGAGCCCGTTTGGTGGCGTGTCCTCACGCAAGGTGAAAGTTGAGTTATTTTCCTCTTCTGTCCGAGATTCGCGGTTGGCGTGAATACGGTGAGGTCGGGCGATCAGGCACGTCATCGCGCCCAGCGGCTGTGCACATCTGCCCGCGTTCGGAAACCACAGACCAACGAGGGAGAAGAGACATGCTCGGTATCTCGCTACGTCGGCCGAAGACCATCGCCGCAACGCTCGCCGCCGCGACGCTGGTGACGGTGCTCGGCTCAGCCGCCCCAGGCGTGTCCGCGGACGGTGGTGCGCGACCAACCCCGGACGAGGGGCATCGCACCAGACCAACCATCGTCCTGGTGCATGGCGCCTGGGCGGACGGTTCGAGCTGGAGTGGGGAGGTCAAGAGACTCCAGGCACGTGGTTTCGATGTCCAGGTCGCGCCGCAACCCAACCGGGGGCCGTCGATCGACAGCGGCTACCTGAAGGACTTCCTGTCCACCATCGAAGGTCCCATCGTGATCGCCGCCCACTCCTATGGCGGTTTCGTGACGAGCGACGCCGCGACCGGCAACAAGAACGTCAAGGCAATCGTGTTCGTCGACGCCTTCGCCCCGGACAAGGGGGAGACCGTGGAAGACCTCACCGCGGGTTCCGGCTCGATTCTCGAACCAGCCCTGACCGACCCCACGAGCGTCTTCAAGCTCGTACCGTTCCCCGGCGCCCCGGAGGGCGCGGCCGACGCGTACGTCCTGCCGAAGGTGTTCATCCCCGGCTTCGCCAACGGTCTGCCCCGGCGGCAGGCGGAGGTGCTCGCCGTGACCCAGACCGCTCTGGCCACGAACGCGCTGGGGGAGCCGGCGACCGAGCCGGCGTGGAAGACGATCCCGGTATGGGCGGTCATCGGCACCGAGGACCGGGTCATCCCGCCGGCCAGCCAGGAAGAGATGATGAAGCGGGCGGGCGCCGACATCACCCGGATCGACGCCGGCCACCTGGGCCTGATCTCGCATCCCGGCGAGGTCACCGAGGTCATCCTGGAAGCGGCCCGGACGACCGCCTGACGGTCTCCTGACCTCGGCAGCACCGTGAGCCGGATGGCGGAAAGGCCGGCCGTGGCATCGCGCTGAGCGATGCCACGGCCGGCCGTCGTGTCAGTCGGGCCGTCGTGTCAGTCGGTCGCCTTGGCGGCGGCTTCGATCTGGTTGGTGACCGCGCCCGCGTCGGTGACCATGGACAGGTGGGGCGCGTTGATCTCGGTCGTGTGCGCCTTGGCCCTTCTGGACATGGCGATCTGCTGAGCGGCGGGGATGACGGCGTCCTGCTTGCCGACCACAGACCACGAGGGGATGGTGAGCCAGGCCGGCTCCTTGGACTCCTCGACCAGCGCGTTGAAGGCCAGCGGACGCTGCCGGGAGGCCAGCACCGCCACGTCCTTGGCGGAAATGCTCTTGTCGGCGAACGCCTTGCCGAAGATCGACGGCTTCACGTAGAGGTTGACATTGTGCGGGTCGTCACCGGGGATGGCGACCTGGTCGAAGACGGTGGACACGTCGGCGGCGAAGATCGAGCCCGGCACGGCCGAGGTCAGCGACAGCACTGTGTCGTGCTGGTCCGGGATGTACGCGTCGACGTAGACCAGGGCCTTGACCTGCTCGTCGCCCCGGGCGGCGTTCGTGATGACCATGCCGCCGTACGAGTGCCCGACGAGGACGATCGGTCCGGTGATGGTGTCCAGGTACGCGCGCAGGTTGGCGGCGTCGTTCTCCACGCCGGACAGCAGATTCGGCGGCGTGACCACCCGGTAGCCGTCGTGCTGGAGCTTGGCTGCCACCTTGTCCCAGCTCGACCCGTCCGCCCACGCCCCGTGCACGAGCACGACTGTCGGCTTGGCCGTTGCGGGCCGTGAATGCAGGGTGTGACTCGTCGAGGCCTGGGCGGTGCCGATACCGGCACCACCCAGTGTGAGCGCACCGATGACCACGCCCACGGAGATGAGACGCCGCCGGAAGAACAATTTCACGGTGTTTCCCTTCACTTACTTACTTCACTTCGCGCAGAAGTCGAGCAGGGCGGCGTTGACCTGATCGCTGTGGGTCCAGGCAATGGCGTGCGGCCCGCCCTCGATGACGAGCAGACGCGAATCCGCGATGAAGGCGGACAGCCGCTGGCCGGTGACCCCGATGGGCAGGACCCGGTCCTGGTCGCCCTGAATCACGAGTACCGGCACGTCAATCTTGGGCAGGTCGGTGCGGAAGTCGGTGAGCCACGTCGGGATGCAGGCCACCGCGGCGACGGGAGATCCGGCCACTGCCACATTCAGACTCGCCTGGAACGCCTCGTCACTGACCAGCGAACCGCCGTAGACGTCGACGTTGTAGAAGTTTTCCAGGAACTGCTTGAGCCACCCGTTCCGGTCCGTCTGCGCGGCGTGGATGAACCCGTCGAACAACGACTGCGGTGCGCCTTCGGGGTTGTCGTCCGTCCGCAGCAGAAACGGCGGGATGGGCGACATCAGCACTACCTTCGCGACCCGCTCGGTGCCGTGACGACCCAGGTACCGGGCAACGTCGCCGGTTCCCATCGAGTGACCCACGAGGATCGCGTCGCGTACGTCCAGTTTCGTGAGCAGCGCGTTCACGTCGTCGGCGAACGTGTCGACGTCGTACCCACCGTCGGGCTGGCTGGAATTGCCCCAACCCCGCCGGTCATACGTGATGACCCGGTAACCGGCCGCGAGCAGTGCCGAGACCTGCTTTTCCCAGGCCTGCCCACTCAGCGGATAGCCGTGGCTGAGTACCACCGGCCTACCGGCACCGTGATCCTCGTAATAGATCTCGATCGGATCGGCTCCGTCTGAGCCAACTGTGACATGGGGCATGCGCACTCCTTGGGCTTGCGTTCCGCGTTGGAACCATGCCGAAGGTACGGAGATGGCACCGTTTCGCGAATCACCCGAACCACGTAGTCCCGTTATCGGCGAACGACTCGACGGACAACGAGAAGTGGGCGATGCGCGGGAGCCGGGGCAAACCGCAGGCTGGGCCGAAAAGCGAAGCCGCTGCCCTTCCATCCCTAGGATGTCAATCGTGACGACGCCCGACCGCAGGCCACCGGACGCGCCGCGGTCCCACTGCGAGTTCAAGGTCTTCGGCGGTCTCGGCTGCCGGCGGGACGGCTCGGACGTCGATCTTGGCCCGGTGCGCCAGCGGATCATCCTGGCCAAGCTCCTTGCCGCCGGCGGTGACGCGGTCAGCCTCGACGCCATCATCGACGGCGTATGGGACGACCAACCGCCGCCCAGTGCCGCCAACCAGGTCCACCGGCACGTCGGGCACATCCGGCGGATCTTCGAACCGGACCTGGACGTCCGCGAAACCGGTCGCTACCTCCTGCCGGCCGGTACGGGCTACCGGCTGGTCCTCGCGACCGAGGACTCCGATCTGGCCATGTATCGCGAGTTGGTTCGGCGGGCCCGCGAGGCACTCGCCGGCGGCGACGTCATGGCCGGCGTCCGGGCGTACCTGACCGCTCTGGAGCTTGGCCGCAGCCCTGCGTTCACCGACCTTCCGGCCAGTGCCTCGAGTTCGCCGGAGTTCGTCGCCATCGAACGGGAGCGCGTCGCGGTGGCGCTCGCCGCCGGCGAGGCGGCGATCGCCAACGGCATGGCAGACACCGTGTTGACCCCACTGTTGAGCGTGGCCGCCGCGGTGCCGCTGGACGAGGCGCTACAGGCGTGCCTGATGCGCGCGTACCTGGCCACCGGTCACCGTGCGGAAGGGGTGCGTGTCTTCGAGCGGACCCGTCAACATCTCGCCGAGGAGTTGGGGGTCGACCCGGGGCCGGAGCTGCGCGAGGCGTACCGGGAACTGCTCGCCAGCGGCTGGACCCTCCAGGAGGAACTACGCCCGCCCGAGGCTCTCCGGCCCGCGCAGTTGCCGCCGCAGGTCGCGGGCTTCGTCCGCCGAAACGACGTGGCCGCCGTGCTCGACGACCAACTGTCCGACGCGTTCAGCGATGCGGCCATCGTGATCACCGTGCTCGGCGGCATGGGCGGCATCGGCAAGACCGCGCTGGCAGTGCACTGGGCCCACCAGATCGCCAGCGAGTTCCCCGACGGCCAGTTGTTCCTGAACCTGAGGGGTCTCGATCCGGACGGCCGCGTCATGTCACCGGAGGAGGCACTCGCCACATTGCTCGCGTCCCTGGGCGAGCCGGCGGTCTCGTCACCGCAGGAGACCGTCGACGCGCAGACAGCCCGCTATCGCAGCCGCCTCTTCGGTCGTCGACTCCTGATCCTCCTGGACAACGCGCGCGACTCCGCTCAGGTCCGCCCGCTGCTGCCGGCCACCCGGGGTTGTCTGGTCATCGTGACGAGCCGCAACCGGATGACCAGCCTGGTAACCCGGGAGGGCGCGCGTTACCTGCACGTTGATCGGCTGACCGGGGCCGAGTCCCGCCAGCTCCTGATCAACCGCCTCGGGGCCCGTCGCGCCACAGCGAACCCGGAGGCCCTGGACAGAGTCATCGCGCTCTGCGCCGGGCTGCCGCTCGCACTGGCGATCGTCGCGGCCCGCGTGGCCCTCAATCCGGCCCTGCCATTGAGCGCGGCCGTCAGCGACGTCTCCGCGCCGTCCGCCAGGCTCGACGCACTGTCCAGTGTGGACTCCTCCGACGATGTCCGATCGGTGTTCTCGTGGTCGTATCAGGCCCTCGATTCCGCGACGGCGCAGGCGTTCCGTGCCCTCGCCGTCCACCCGGGGCCAGGGATCCCGCTGGAGGCGGCGGCCAGTGTCGCCGGAGTCGGTCGCGGACAGGCGCGCGCACTGCTCATGGAACTGGTGACCGCGAATCTGCTCGACGAGTCGCAGGCCGGGCGCTATGTGCTGCACGACCTGTTGCGGGCCTACGCGGGTGAACTCCTCGACGAGGATCAGGAACGACCCGAGTACGAGCGGTGCCTCATCACGCATTACCTGCACTCGGCCCGCGCCGCGTACGCGACACACCACCGGCAGCCGGTCGGCGACGTCAGCGAACCGCCGTCAGGGGTGACGCCTGAGTCGTTCGACAGCGTGCCACAGGCTGCCGCCTGGTACGCGCGGGAACGCGCCGCGCTGTGGGCGACCATCGATCTGGCCCTCGCGCATGGCCTGGGGCGTGACGCGGCGGCCATGGTCCTCGCCTCCTCAGCGCCGGGCAGCAACTCCATACCCCCGGGCCGGACACAGACCGTACTGGCGATCCTCGATCTGGTCAGCGTGCTCGATGAGCCGCTGGTGGAGGCCGAACTTCTTCGTACCGTCGGTGAGGTCGTCGCCCCGCTGCCGCAGGCCGACGAACACCTGCGTCGAGCCCTGTCCATCTTCGAAGGCGCCGGAGAGCTGGCCGGACAGGCCGACGTCCTGCGAAACCTCGCCGTGCTGTCGTTGTCGCGTGGCGACCACGACGCCGCGAACGCGTACGGCGAACGCTCGGTGGGTCTTGCCCGGCAGACGGGGCACCAGGAACTGCTCGCCGTCTCGCTGTTGACACTCACGAGAGCGCTCCTGGGGTCCGACCGGTTCGAGGCCGGCACACGGCTCGCTGACGAAGGGCTGGCCATTGCCGTCGCACAGCACCTCGATCACCTGAAGATCTACTACGCGCAGCTCATCGCCGAGTCCTCCTGGAAACTCGGCCGCCTCGAACAAGCGGTGAAGGTGTCGGAGTGGGGATTGGCGGAAGGCGTCTGTGAGTCCGACGGACCCCGGTGTGCCGTCGCGGCGATCCTCGCGCGGGCCGCATTCGATCTGGGCGACCTGGTGCGCGCGGAACGGGGGTGCCAGCAGTTCGAGAACCTGATCGCCGACAACGGCTTCCGGGAACTCATCGAGGTCGCTGGCATGGAGCAGGCCGAGACATATCGGACAATGGTCGCGTATGTCCGGGCCCGCTTGAGCTTGATGAGGGGCGCGTCCTGAGCGCATAGGGCGAGCACTCAGTCTGCACTCGTCGTGCACCGCGGTGCGATCGGATGGTCGTCGAGACCCCGAACCCTCGCCCGAGGAGCACCATGCACCGCGTCGTAGCCGAGCCTGCCCGAGTCCTTCCCGACGCGGTACTGACCCCGCGGCAGGAACAGATCGCCCTACTGGTGGCGGCCGGCTCCACAAATTCCGAGGTCGCGACGAACCTGGTCATCAGCACCCACACTGTCAAACATCACCTACGCGGAGTGTTCCACCGGCTCGGCGTCGCATCCCGCCGCGAACTGCGCAGCAGGCTGGCCGGCCACGACACGACCAACCACTTCACCCAGAGCCGCTGCCTGACCAGCCAGGAGCGGAACATCGCGCGGCGGGTCTCGGACGGTGCCTCCAACCGGGAGGTGGCGGCACAGATGTTCATCAGCCCGAGCACCGTGGACTATCACCTACGCAAAATCTTCCGCAAGCTCGGCATCGCCTCGCGCCGCGAGCTGGCGAGACGACGGGACGCACGTGCCGCGCCCCGAGCGGATGGCGCACCGTCGGTATTCTGCACCCGTCATCCGACAACCTCCCCTGCGTGTTCGTGCTCGGTGACCTGAGCGCCCAGGGATGCGGCCCCTGAGAGGACCCGGCGATGAGCCTGTCGTTCCCGTTGCACCAGAATCCGAGCCCGGCGAGCGCGCAGCGGCGAGCCGAGATCATGGCCAATCCGGGGTTCGGCACGTACTTCACCGACCACATGGCACGGGCGGTGTGGAGGCACGACGGCGGCTGGCAGGACTCCGAGATCATCCCCTTCGGTCCGATCCTCATGCACCCCGCGGCGGCCGTCCTGCACTACGCCCAGGAGATCTTCGAGGGCATGAAGGCGTACCGGCACCGAGACGGCTCGATCTGGTCGTTCCGGCCGCACGCCAACGGCGAGCGCTTCGCCCGGTCCGCCCGGCGGCTGGCACTGCCCGAGCTGCCGGTGCCTGACTTCATGGCCTCGGTCGAGGGACTGGTCCGTGCGGATCAGGTGTGGGTGCCGGACGAAGACGAATACAGCGTCTACCTGCGGCCGTTCATGTTCGGCTCCGAGCCGTTCCTGGGGGTTCGCCCGGCGAAGGAGATCACCTACATGGTGATCGCCTGCCCCGTCGGCGCGTACTTCTCCGGTGGCGTCAAGCCGGTCTCCATCTGGCTCTCCACCGAGTACACCCGGGCGGCGCGGGGCGGCACGGGCGAGGCGAAGTGCGGCGGCAACTACGCCTCCAGCCTGGCGCCGATGGTCGAGGCCGCCGAGCACGGCTGTGAGCAGGTCTGTTTCCTGGACGCCGCCGAGGGCCGCTACGTGGAGGAGCTCGGCGGCATGAACCTCTACTTCATCACTGCCGACGGACGGATAGTCACCCCGGCACTCGGCACGATCCTCGAGGGCGTCACCCGGGCGTCGATCCTCATCCTCGCCAAGGATCTGGGCCTGGAGGTCGAGGAGCGCCCGGTGGAGATCAGGGAATGGCAGGAGGGTGTGGCCTCCGGTGCGATCACCGAGGTCTTCGCGTGTGGCACCGGCGCCGTGGTCACGCCGGTCGGGCGCCTGGTCTGGGAGGGTGGCGAGGTGACGGCCCCGAAGGCTGGCGCCGAGGACTCGGTGACCATGCGGCTGCGCCGCCACCTGCTCGACATCCAGTACGGTCGGGCCGCCGACCCGTACGGGTGGATGACCCGCCTCGTCTGACGAGGAACGCCGGAGACTGTCCGGGCGGCGGCGTCACGGCGTGCGGTAGTGGCCGGTGAGCCGACCGAGCTTCATGGCCAGGTGCAGGCACAGCCGTTCGTTGCCGTCCTTGAGGTCGGTCCCGGCGAGCTGTTCCACCCGTTGCAGCCGGTAGTAGAGGGTCGTCCGGTGCAAGCGGAGCTTCTCGGCGGTGGCGTGCGCGTTGCCCGCCAGGTCCAGGTAGGCCTCCAGGGTCTCCAGCAGCACCTGGTGGGCATCGTCGCGCAGCAACCGCTCCAGCCCGGGATGGACGCCCGCGACGGCGAGGTGCTGAGTGTCCAGTTGTGACAGCACCCGGTAGATGCCGAGCCCGGCCCAGGAGACCACCCCGCCCAGCGCGGGCAGTTGGGTGCCGACCCGGGCGGCCTGCGCGGCCTCCTGGTAGGACTCCACAGCGTCGGACAGCCCGGCACGAGGCTGGCCGATCCCGGTCACCGTCCGGTCCACCGAGGCCAGGCCCCGGGTCGCGGTGCCCAGCGCGTCGTTGAGGTGCCCGGCGGAGGCTTCCGGCGAGGGTCGGCCGGCGACCCGGTCGCCGCAGACCAGCAGCACCCCGTGGTCGTGCCAGACCAGGTGCAGCGTCTCCCGCACGCCGATCCAGCGGCGGGTGTTGACCAGAGCCTGTTCCAGGGCGATCCGGGCCACCTCGTCGGGCTGCCGCCCGGCGGCCGGCACGAGCTGGGCGACGAGCGCGACAGTCGACCCGTCGGCGACGACCACGCCCTCCTCCAGCAGCGCCCGCGCCGCGTGCTCGCGCGCCTGCCGGCTCTCCACCAGCAGGGTGCGGGTGGCCTCGGTCTCCCGCTGTGAGGCGAGCTCACCGAGCAGGTTCTCCCGGTACAGGGCCAGCGACAGGTCGGCGAAGGGGCCGGTCGCGGTGGCGATGTCGGCATCGGTCATCGAACCGTCCGCGTCGATGAACCAGACGAACCCGAGCAGCAGGTCGTCGTGCCGGATCGGCACGCACACCCTTGCCAGCAGGTCCAGTTCGGCGCACGCGGGGGTGCGGATCGGCACGTGAGCCGTGAGCACGCCCATGTCCCGGAACCAGGCGATCACCTCCGGCGTCGTCTGCCGGCGCAGGATCGACGTCCGCCGGACATCGTCCATGGGACCGTCGTGCTCGCTGTAGGCGACCACCCGCTGTCGGCGATCCTCGATGAGGGCGGGTCGCCCCACCCGGGCGGCGACGGCGTCGACGATTCGCTGGAGCTCACCGTGCATATAACTCCCCTGGTTGCGCTGCGTGACAGGGATCGCGCGACCGCCAGTCCTTACCCTCCGGTGCCGATGGGTCATCGCGCAAGGTCCACTGTCGAAGTCACGACAAAAAGACGGGCGGTGACGCGGCTGTTCCGGCATCTGTCCGAAGACCGCGGCGGCGGGACGTTCCTAGGGTTCCGGTACGGATCGCCTCGGCGCCGCCACACCTGGCGGTACCGGCGGAGAGGGGGCTTGCGAGTGGGAACTGGTAGGCCCTGGCGGGGCGTGTTGGTCTCCATCACCACGCCGTTCCGCGCCGACCTGTCGGTCGACGTCGACAAGCTCCAGGAACACGTCCGCTGGCTCGCTGCCGAGGGGTGCCACGGGGTCGCGCCGTGCGCGTCGGTGGGGGAGTACCGGGCTCTCACCGACGACGAGCGGGCCGCCGTGGTTCAGGCGACGGTGCAGGCCGCGCCGCCCGGCTGCGCGGTGGTGCCCGGCGTCGGTGGCTACGGCAGCAGACAGGCGCGCCGCTGGACGGAGCAGGCCGCCGAGGCCGGTGCCCACGGCGTGCTGGCGCGGCCACCTGAAGGGCCCGCTGCCCGCCCCGCCGACGTGGTCGCCCACTATCGGGAGGTGGCGGCGGTCGGCCTGCCGGTGGTCGCGCACAACGAGCCGTCCGACACCCGGTTGGACCTCACACCGGACCTGCTGGCGACCGTAGCCGAGATCGACGGGATCGTCGCGGTCAAGGAGGTCACCGGCGACGTACGCAGATTGCATCGCCTGCGGGACCTCTGCCCCCACGTCGACGTGCTGGTCGGCGCCGACGACGTGGTGCTCGAGTTGGTGCTGTGCGGCGCCACCGGCTGGGTCGCCACCCTGCCGAACGCGCTGCCCCGCCAGGCCGTGCGCCTGTACGAGCTGTGCGTCGCCCGCGACCTGGGCCGGGCGCTGCCGCTCTACGCCGAACTGCACCCGATCCTCGGTTGGTCCTCCCGGCCCGAGTCGGTGCAGGCCGTCAAGCTTGCCATGGAGTGCGCCGGACGGTTCGGTGGGCGGTGCCGCCCGCCGCGCGGACCCCTGTCCGAGGTCGCCGCCGACCGGGTACGCCGGGACGTACGGCGGGCCCTGGCGGCGACCACCGAACCGGCCTCCGGAGCCTCCCCTGGCTGAGCCGTCGGGGGCGTCGGTCCTTCAGGTGTCGGAAGCGGCCGGCTCACCTGCCGACATCTGCACGGTGACCGGCACCGACCCGCACTCCTAGATTCGCTGCGCGGCTTGCTGACAGGCGCTTCGCGAAAGCCCCCACCGGGGCGCCGGCACCGCGTTTCCTCCGACGAGAGGTGGTTTCGTGCACCGTACCCCCAACCGAGCCCGGCTGAGGCGGGCCGTGCTGGCCGCCGCCGTGGTGACCACGCTCGTGGCTACCGGGGCGGCGCAGGCCGCCGCGGCCCCGGCCAACCCGGTCGGCGGCACCGCGCCGTTCCAGGTCCTCGATCCGCAGGCCTGGCAGAACCCGGACACGATGACCTGGAACGACTACAAGGCCGTGCCCGGCAAGAACTGGGCCGACCCGAGCGTGTCCGGCTCGGTCCGCAACTTCAAGATCGCCCTGGTGGCGCTCGACTATCCGGACGAGACGTTCGCGGTCTCCCAGCGGGCCCGATCGACGGTCTTCGGCAACCCCCAGTCCGTCGCGACAAACATCCCCCGGGCGGACGTGCCGAAGTTCTACCAGGACTTCCTGAACACCCCGAACACCCTCAACAAGGGCCACACCCTGCACGAGTACTGGATGCAGGACTCCAACGGCCGCTACGGCGTCGACCTCACCGGGTTCGGGCCGTACCAGATGCCGTCCAAGTCCTACCAGTACGGGCTGGACAACGGGTTCAACCCGGGCGCCTGCCCGAGCGGGGACGTGTGCGGCAAGAACATCCGCACCGACGGCCTGGGCGCCTGGCGGGCAGCCGTCGGCGAGGAGGTCGCCAACCAGTACGAGTTGGTGTTCATCCTCAGCGCCGGCCAGGACGAGTCGTCGACCTGGCAGGAGTTCGGGCAGATGATCTTCCAGAACAAGGAGGACGTGCCGGACGCCTGGGGCCCGCCGGACCCCAACCTGCCGAACTGGGCGAAGACCCGCTACGTGGACTGGACCTCGTGGAAGGCGGCGGCGACACTGTGGCCGAACGCCGGCGGCGGTTCCTCGACGCAGGGGGAGAGTTCCGGCATGGGCGTCTACGCCCACGAGCTGTCCCATCTGCTGGGTATCGGCGACAACTACAACAACCCGTACGGCGAGCCGCTGCGCAGGGCGTACACCGGGATCTGGAGCATGATGTCGCGCGGGTCGTTCAATGGCCCGGGCGGTCCGCACACCCGCTGGCAGATCCCACCGACCAACGGCGGCTCGATGGGTTCGCTGCACACCCTGCGGGACAAGATCAAGATCGGCCTGGTCGGTGAGGAGCACGTGCTGCGACTGTCGCGGGAGTCGCTGGCCTCCTCGGGTCTGGTGGTCGCACAGGTCACGGCCCGGGCGGTCGACGCCGGCCCGAAGGGCCTGAGCGGCGTCAACATCGCGTTGAACAAGGACCTGTCGCCGACGTGTGGTGTCAGCACCGACCCGTTGTGCGACGGTGGCAACTTCAACAACTACACGGTCGAGGTTGTCGACCGGATGGGCGCGGACTCCTTCACCCCGGACAGCGGCGTGCTGGTCAGCAAGACGAAGAACGCCGACAGCGCGCCGTTCCAGTGGGTGGTGGACGCCAACCCGCAGGACATCGACATGATCGACTTCTACCGCCCCGACGGCACCCCGCAGAAGATCACCATGGGTGACTACCGGCAGCTTTCCGACGCGCTGTTCCACGCCGGCGCGGACACCGGCAGCCAGTACGAGTACGTCGACGAGGCGAACCGACTGCACTTCTACATCATCGACCTCAAGCGGGACTCGGCCGGCTCGCTCTCCTACACCGTGGCGGTGCGTTCGCTCGACGGCACCGGCGGGCCGAGCAGTCACGGCGTGACGCTGGGCAAGGGCGAGGTGACCGGCGGCGGCAAGCCGACCAACCGCGGGGTGACCTGCTCGTTCGAGCTGACCAACACCGGCTCGTACTCGGCCGGCGGCCAGCAGCACCCGGAGAACGTCAGCGCGTACCTGAAGTCGGACGTCTACCGCCTGTCGGCGGAGGTCGCCGGCAAGGGCTGGCGGACCTGGCTGCCCAACGAGCTCGCCACCGCGCAGTTCGGTAAGGCCACCACTGTCAAGGTGTCGGTGGGTGCCACCGCCGCCGCCGCGACCACCGGATTCGTGAAGCTCACCGCGACCTCGGAGAGCGACCCGACGAAGACGGAGACCAAGCAGTGCCGGGTCGAGAAGTCCTGATCGACGCCCAAGGTTGACCCCGTTTCTGCCGGGTCCGCGGCGGCCTGCCGCCGCGGACCCGGCAGGCGGACGGAAGGAGGATGACGTGCGGCGAAGCACCATGGCTCTGCTGCCCCTGCTGCTGCCCCTGCTGCTGGCCGGCGCGACCGGCTGCGGTGCCGTCGGCGCTGCCGAGGAGGCGGTCTCCCCGACGACCGTCCGGGTCCTTGTTCGCGACATCAACATCCGGGCCGCGGGCGTGGACTGCGCCGGGACCGGTCCCTACCAGCACTTCCACAACCGGGCATCGTTCCGCGTGCTCGACCCCCACGGAACGGCGCTGGCCAGCGGGCGGCTGCCGGCGGGGACCGCCGTGGCGGCCTTCGCCGAGGACCTGGGGGTCGAGCGCCTGCCCACCTACTGCGAGTTCGCCGTCGGTGTGCGCGTGCCGCAGCGGGACTCCTACCGGCTGGAGGTGGACGGCCAGCCGGCGCTCGACCTGACGCCGGACACCAGCGAGGGCCCGGCGCTGGTGGCGGTGGTCCCCTCATGAGGCGGGCACTCCTGCCGCTGTTGCTCGCGGCGGCGCTGCTGGGCGGATGCAGCACGCCCGATCCCGAGCCCGCGCCGACGCCCGCCGGCGGCGCGACGGCGCTGCCCGGGCCGGTCCCCGCCGACCTGGCGCTGCGGCCGGTGCCCGGCACCGCCCCGGCCGCCCCGGCATTCACCGGCGCGCTGACCGACGGCACACCGTTCGCCGCCGCCGAGCTGTGGGCGCAGCGTCCCGTCGTGCTCACCTTCTTCAGCTCCTGGTGCACCACCTGCGCCAGCAACCAGGCCGCCCTCAGTGACCTCGCCCGCAGCTACCGGGACCGGGTGGTCTTCGTCGGCGTGGCCGGCGCGGACCAGGCCGACGAGGTCCAGGACTACCTCCGCACTCACCGGGTGGAGTACCCGATCGTCGTGGACGACCAGCAGACGATCTGGCGTTCGTACGCGGTGCGGGAGCCCCCGGCCGTCGTGCTGGTGGCCAAGGGCGGCGCCCTGCTCCGCGGCTGGCCGGGCGGCCTGGACGCCCCCACACTCGACCGGCGGCTGCGGGAGCTGGTGCTGGCCGACCAGCCGTAGTCCCGTTCCCCAGCACCTCGGTGCGGCGCCGACCCGGCACCGGTCGGCGCCGCACCGAGGCACTTCCGTACCCCGAGCACGCTGCCCGCGGACGAGGGCCGCGCCCCGTCGAACCACACCCGGTGAAGTTCCTACACGTGCAGGTGGTGGCACAAGGCCGTCGGCTCGTAGCGTACGCAGCCTCGGACACATCAAGGAGATTGCATGCCTACAGTGGGAACGCGCTGGCGCACAGGCGTGGCCGTACTGTCCGCGACTGTGCTCGCCGCCCTCGGCGCGGCGCCGCAGGCGCAGGCGGCGGACGGCCCGCCGTCGATCGTCGTCCAGGACGGCGTCACCCAGCCGGTGTTCGGCTACGCCGACGCCATTCGGGAACGCCTGTTCATCGACTCCACC
The DNA here is from genome assembly GCF_040649115.1 of Micromonospora sp. NPDC049049. NCBI lineage: Bacteria > Bacillati > Actinomycetota > Actinomycetes > Micromonosporales > Micromonosporaceae > Micromonospora > Micromonospora sp. NPDC049049. Next base: position 196,117 of record NZ_JBEZEX010000008.1, read on the forward strand.
TTCGACAGCGACAACGACGGTCTGCGCGACATCATCGCGTTCGACCTGATGCGGCCGGCGGCCACCGCGCAGGGGCTCAAGGCCCCCGTCGTGATGGACGCCAGCCCCTACTACTCGACGGTCTGCCGAGGCAACGAGTCCGAGTGCAAGGCGGACCTCGACGGCGACGGGCTGCTCGACAAGTGGCCGCTGTTCTACGACAACTACTTCGTGCCGCGCGGCTACGCGGTCATCCTGCTGGACATGGTCGGCACCAACAACTCCACCGGCTGCCCGACCACCAACGCCAACCAGGACAACCTCAGCGCCAAGCAGGCCATCAACTGGCTCAACGGCCGGGCCACCGCCCGTAACGCCGCCGGTGAGGTCGTCAAGGCCGACTGGCACAACGGCAGGACGGGGATGATCGGCAAGTCGTACGACGGCTCGCTGGCCATGGCCACGGCGGTGACCGGCGTGAAGGGCCTGACCACTGTCGTGCCCATCAGCGGACCGACCGAGTACTACGACTACGTGCGCAGCAACGGCGTGGTCACCCGTGGCAACAGCTACGTGTCGTCGCTGGCCAACACGGTCACCAACCCCGAGCGACGGGAGTACTGCAAGCCGGTGCGCGACGCGATTGGCGCCGCCGACGGCGACGAGCACGGCGACTACACGGCCTTCTGGAACGAGCGCAGCTACGTCAAGAAGGTCCCCAACGTCACCGCCAGCGTGCTGCTCTACCACGGCCTCAACGACGACAACGTCCGGCCGGACCACTTCAGCAAGTTCTGGTACGCCCTGGCGGAGAACAACGTGCCGCGCAAGCTGTGGCTGTCGCAGGAGGGCCACGTCGACCCGTTCGACTCGCGCCGCGCGGTGTGGGTGTCGACGCTGCACCGGTGGTTCGACTTCTGGCTGCAGAACGTCGCCAACGGCATCATGGACGAGCCGCGGGTGGACCTGGAGCGCTCCGCCGACGTGTGGGAGACCCACGCCGACTGGCCGATTCCCGGCAAGGCGGACACGGAGGTGTTCCTCCAGCCCGCCACCACCGGCGCGGGCGGTCTCGGGCTGGTGCCGACCTCGAAGCCGGCGACCGGGGCGTTCCAGGACAGCCGCACGCAGAGCCAGAACACCATGATCCTCAACCCGGACGTGGTGCAGCCCAACCGGCTGGCCTTCCTCTCCGCGCCACTGACCGCGCCGCTGCACATCTCCGGCACACCCACAGTGCAACTGCGGGCCTCCGCCGACCAGACCGACACCAACCTCGGGGCGATCCTGGTCGACTACGGCACCGACGAGCGGGTCGCGCACCGGGCCTCCGGCGAGGGGATCATCACCCTGGACACCTCGGACTGCTGGGGCGAGAGCAGCCCGACCGACGACGGCTGCTACAAGCAGACGGCGAAGCGGGTGGCCACCGCCGACTACGAGCTGGTCACCAAGGGCATCATGGACGCCCAGAACCGGCAGTCGATCCGTGTGGCCGTGCCGCTGGTGCAGGGGGAGTCGTACAACTTCAGCTTCCCGCTGCTGCCCGAGGACTATGTCTTCAAGCCCGGCCACCGGATCGGCGTGATCATCGTGGCCAGCTACCCGCAGTACTCCAGCCAGGCGGACACCACCGCCGCGAACCTGCAGGTCGCTCTGAAGAGCAGCAACATCGTCCTGCCTGTGGTCGGCGGTACCGCCGCCGCGCACGCCGCCGGCCTCTGACCGGCTGATCGACGGGCCGCCCGGGGCGGCTCGTCACCGGGGCGGCCCGGCGATCAACCCTCTGCGGAGGGCCGACGATCGCCGGGCCGTCCCGCTTGCCACACCAGGCTCCTGCGCGGTGCAGGATCGACGAGTACTGGGCACGCGGCTGCCGGAAAGACCCCGTACGCTGGCGTGGTGATCGACTTCCGCGCGGCAGTTGAAGCACGCGATCCCGATGCCATCACGGCGGCCCTTGCCGACGACGTGGTCTTCCGCAGCCCGGTGGCGTTCAACCCCTACCCGGGAAAGGCCATCACCGCGGCGATCCTGCGCGGCGTGCTGCGGGTCTTCGAGGACTTCCGGTACACCCGTGAGCTGAGCGGTGACGGCGGTCGCGATCACGCGCTGGTGTTCGAGGCGAGGATTGGCGACGTCGCCGTCGAAGGTTGCGACTTCCTGCACCTGGACGAGACCGGTCTGATCGACGAGTTCACTGTCATGGTTCGCCCACTGTCCGCCGCGCAGACTCTGGCCGCCGCGATGGCCGCCCAGTTCGAGCAGATCCAGCGGGAGGCGAGCGCCGGCTAGCTCGGCCGCAGGCGGTCGCTCGTCGGACGCTTCCGTCTGGTCCACACATCCCAGGTCGATGACTCCACCACGAGCGGCAGGCCACGACCGCGCCGGCAGCAACGCAAGCGCTACCGCCGGCGCGGCCCCGGCGTCAGAGCCGGGAGGTGAAGGTGGCCAGGAACCTGTGCGGGGTGACCGCGCCGGTGTTGTCGAAGCAGATGACGTCGACGTCGGCGTTGGTGGTGTACGGCCAGGGTTGGGTGAGGTGGCAGTAGTTGCTGCCGGCGCCCTGCGCCACCACCTGGGCGTGCGTCTCCTTGATGCCGATCTGCGGGAAGGTGGCCAGGTAGCGGCCGGAGGGCGCCAGCGGCGCCACGGTGTTCGCGCCGACGCCGAGCACCGAGTTGTCGTTTGTCGGCCCGCCGACGGCGGTACCCAGGTAGCCGAAGTACGAGGGTGGGCCGAGGGAGCCGATCACCGGCCGCCGACGGTGGTACGAGAGGGCGAAGTCGGTGTTGATGAACGCGCCCGCCTGGTCGTAGCAGAAGACGTACACCTGCACGCCGGTGCCGACCGCGCTCCAGGAGTAGACCTTGCAGCGGCGGGGACCGGCGTTCGGCTGCACGGCGGTGACCTGCACGTTGCCGGCGAGCAGATCGGCCAATCCCACCCCGGGCAGCCGCACCAGGTACTGCCCGACGCCCAGCGGCCCGACCGTGTTCACGCCACCGGTGGAGTTGTACGACTGCGCCACCAGCCCGCTGCTCCACTGCACGTACGCGTGGGAGGTGCCGGCCGGCAGCACGCCTGAGCTGGTCGTCCAGAGCACTGTGAACGGAGTGTCATCGCGCGTGCCGCCCGGCTTGTGGCACTGCACGTCGACGATTTCGTCGGTGCCGGACTGGAACCAGCGGACCACCTCGCAGTAGTGACCGGTCCGGTTCACCGGGGTCACGTGCGGCACACCGCGTGAGCTGGCACCGATCTGCGGAAAACGGACCTGGAACCGGCCGGGCGCGAGCTTGATGCCGTCGGCCCAGGCAGCGGGGAAGGCGGTCTTCCAGCTGCCCCACTGCCGGCTGGTGTCCAGCACGGTCCAGACCGGGACTGTGGGGTCCTTGACGTACGCGAAGCCCCAGCGGTCGGCGGTGGCCGCCGCGGCCGGTGTGGGCGGCGCGAGTGCGCCGGCGGCCAGGACGGCGGCCAGTGCAGTGGTGACGAACGATCGGAGACGCATCTGTTCCTCCAGTCGACGGGAACATGTCGGAGAGGAGTGTGCGCGTGGTGATCTGATGGTCACAGTCGGCTACATTGTGCTCCGGTGTCGGCTGTCCGCTACTCGTGGCCCGCTCAGCGGAGTTGGTCGGCCAGGTGGCGCACCGCGTCGGTGAACGCCTTCTCCGATTCGCAGGGCCGGTGTCCCTTGATCGGTGGCGGGAAGATGTCGCCGGACGGAGGTGTGACGGCGTACGGGTCGCGAAGCCGTCGGTCCACCGTCGCCTCCCGGTCGCACGCCGCGGGTGCCTTGTCGGGGCCCTGCGGCGGAAAGACGCGACCCCCGATGGGGTCGGTGTCCCGCCACAGATTCACCCACCGCCAGTTCACCCGGTCGGCGATCTCGTGAATCACCTCGTCGCTGACGTACGCGGGAAAGAGGCGCGCGTACAACCGTCGGAGGGGCGAGCCGTGGGTCAGCAGCCCGACCCGGTCGGTGACCCGCGGCGGCAGTTGGAGCACTGTCGCGGCGAGCAGGACGGAGCCGTGGCTGTGCCCGGTGAGCACCACCGCGTTACCGGAGTCGACGAGGTGGGTGATCCGGCAGGTCAGTTCGGGAACGGCACGTTCGGCGTAGCACGGTGGCGCGAACGGGTGCGCGGATCTGGGCCAGAACGTGCCCAGGTCCCACAGCACGCCGACGTACCGGCGGAACCACGGGGTGCGATGGGCGAAGATTCCACCGAGGACCAGGCCGACGATGAGAGCGGCGATCAGATAGCTGCCGACACCGATGAGGAAGTCGACGAAGCCGACCGGCAACCCGACGTAGCGCTGGACCATTTCGCCGGGAGGCGTCGGCAGCAGGCCGAGCGCGACCGCTGCTATACCGATCCCGGCGAGGCAGGCGTAGAGCACCGCGAGCGGCAACAGCCGCTCGGTGAACCGGGCACGGGCCAAGGTCTTGCGCACCTGCCGCAGTCGCGGTGTGGCATCGGGCGGCGCGTCCGGGAAGTCACGAGCAACGATTGCCGACGCGGCCCGGATCCGTCCCGGTCGTGACGCCACCGACACCACGGCGGCGACGGCCAGCGTCACCAGCACCGCCAGCGAGAAGCCGAGAATCGCCCAGATGCAGGCACGTGGCGGGCTGGTTATCAACGCCTCGGCGGTGGGCGCACCCCTGTTCAGAACGTCGGACACCCGATAGACCAGCTCAGCGGAGAACGTGATCGCCAGACTGATCGCGGCTACGGAGGTCGCCAGGGCACCGAGCCCGAGGGCGGGCGCGACATTCGGATCTCGAGCCCGATGCCAGAACAGCACCACCCCCAGGGCAGCAAGCAGCACCGCCTGACCGATGAACAGCCCGACGACGGTCAGGTTGTAGCCGGGCAGCCCGTTCCGCTCCGGCCAGGATGCCGAGCTGGTCACAACGAGGATCCAGACCAGCACAGTCAGACCGAGGGCGATCGTGCGTAGCGCGCTGACCAACCGGTCGAGCCGCAGCTCCGTGGGCGTGGCCAGGGGTGGGGTGCAGAGCAGAACCGCGCATGTGATCAACAGAAGTCCGGCAGCTGCCGTCAGCGCGATGGTGCCGATCGACAGTCCCTGCGCGGACCGGGCTGCGAGCAGGCTGAGGTCCAGCGTGGCAAACGCCGCCGCCACGTGAATCGAGCGCAGTCGTGCCACCAGTGGCTCATTGTCCCACCGGCCGACGGCGGTGAGCCGGTCCGCCGCACGAGGGTGGTCGGCCGCGCGGAAGACGTCAGCGGGAAGTGCCGGGCGCGCGCTGAGCCCCCACACCAGGCTGATGGCCGCAGCCGGTGCCAGTGCGAGCACCGCCAGGCGCAGTCCGGCGGGACGCCCCCCGAGCCAGGAGAGCCAGCTACGTCCGGTTAGGCACTCCGGTGAGGACATGCACTTCCACGCGATCACATCCAGGGCGACCCCCACGATGCTCAGCACGTACATCGAGGTCATGGTGAGCGCCAACAACCGGCACAGGGCCTTGATCACCGGGTCGCCGCCGGCTCCGGCCGGACGCATCCAGATGGCGAGGTTGATCAGCATGAAGGGCAGCAGGATCACCATCGACAACGTTCGCACCGCGTTGCCAGCGGGCAGGTTGTTCCAGCGGTAGGCCTCGAGCGTCACCGCGCCCGCCTCGCTGTCCTCGCGGTCTACCGCTCGCGGGCGGTAGAAGCCGCCCCGGTGGTCACCCGCCACCTGCTGCACGTGCGGTCGATCCAGCAGGTCATCCGGGCCGGTGGCGGACACCCCGTGCACCCGCAGTTCCACCAAACCGTCAGCCCCAGCGCGCCCGCCCCCGTCTCGCTGATCCATCCGGTACCGGCCCCCCGGCGTGTACGAGGCTCACACAGACCCGCTCGGGTGATCCGAGGGCGCCCGTCTGGCGCAACGGGCGTACCCCGCGAAGGAAGATGCAATCCCGTGCTCGTAGCGCGAGGTCGACATCCGGGCGGGCATGTTCGCCGGGCATTCTTCGGGTATCGACTCGACGACTGGCTTGGCGTGGTACCAATTACCCGGGAAGGCGAAGCCGGCAGGAATGGGCGGCCCATGTCGACAAGGGCAGCAGCGCTGCTTCGGAAACCCGGGCAACCGCAGCGACCAAGCCTTCTGGAACTCTTCTTCGACCTGGTCTTCATCTTTGCCCTCAATCGGGTCTCGCAGCGGCTGGTTGAGGAACTCACCGAGCAGCGAGTCGTCCTCATCGAGGCTGGCGAGACCCTGCTGTTGCTGCTGGCCTTCATGGTGCTGTGGTTCGTCACGGCGTGGGTCACCGACCTCTACGATCCGAAGCGGCCCCAGCTTCAGGTGCTGGTCTACACGGCCATGCTCGGCGCGCTGGTGATGGCAGTCGCCGTGCCGCACGCGTTCGGTGACAGAAGTCTGGCCTTCGCCGGTGCGTACGTCGCGGTTCACATCATCCGTGGCCTGGTCATCGTGCCGATACTGCGCGGCCACGAAGCTCAGCGCCGAGCAGCTGGAGTGTTCTTCTGGTTCACGTTGTCGGCCGTGCCGTGGATCGCCGGCGCGATCGTGACGGATCTGACCCGCAGCCTGTTGTGGACGCTCGCGATCGCCATCGACGGCACGGCACTTCTGATGTTCTATCCCGCGCCGTGGTCCCGCCCCACCCAACGGCAATGGCCCGTCCTGGCCGAATACCTTTCTGAGCGTTACCAACAATTCTTCATCATCGCCCTCGGTGAACTTATTCTGACGACCGGGTCGGCCTACAGCGACACCTCGTTCCGGCGGGGAGGAGCCGCGGCAGCCTTTGCGGTCTCATTCATCACGACCGTGCTCCTGTTTCGCGTCTACAGTTTCAGGGCGGGCCAACTGCTACCCGAAGCCATCAGAGCCGCCGCTCAGCCCGCGCATCTCATCCGAGAGGCTTTCCTCGCGCACGTACTCATGGTGGCCGGGATCGTCGCTGTCGCCGTCGGGTACGAAATCGTGATCGAACATCCGTTCGGGCACACCAACGCGGCGTGGATCCTCGTTGTCCTGGGCGGACCGATGCTCTTCCTGATCGGACGAGCCCTGGTGGAACATGCCGTGTTCGCCCGGGTGTCCCACTCCCGGATCGTCGGCGCTCTGGCGCTTGCCGGCGCCTCGCCGTTCATGATCCTTTTGCCGCCGCTGGCCGTGGCCGCCACCGCCGTCGTCGTCCTCGCCGGCATCGCGGCTTCCGACGCCGTCCACGCCAGGGGGAAACCGCCCGAAGGGCCGCACCCGCCCCATCCCAGAGAGTGAGCCGAACCGGACATCGTCCGGCTGTCTGCTCATGACCCCGTGGCGTCCGCTCGCTGTCCACCCCCGGGGCACTCCTCGGGCGGGGCGTAGGCACGGATGGTGCCGTTGTGCCGAGCAACCCTGCCGTCAGCGGTGAGGGGTACGAGGCGTTTACAGACGGGACACCGTCCCCGTTGGTGCTGCGAGCGCTGAGTCACGGTGCCTCCCCGGTAGGTCGTGCGCATCCGCCGAGCCATGCCGCCCATCGTTGCCGATCGAGGCTCGGAAGCGCGCTGATCACGGGGGCGACAACCACCCTCGGGCGGCCTGGTGCGCAGGCACCGCTAACCTCGCGGCAGCACGGTGATGGCGGCGACGGCGCTGTTGATGACGGTGGCCGTCACGGTGCGGGTCACGGCCGCCGCCGCGGCGTCGGCGCCCCAGTCGCCACGCTCGAGTTCCTTGGCCCGCGTGATGACCGGTGACGTCCACGGGATCTCGCGGTGGAACTGCGGGAGCGTTCCGCTCGCCGAGAGCAGCGCCGCGAGCGCCGCGACACGGGCCTGCGGCTGCGCACCGTCCACGAGGACCCGCCGGACGTCGGCGAGCAGGCCGGCCCGTCGTTCCGTTCTGCCCTCCCGTAGGGCTGTCGTCCGGAACAGGCCGAGCACCTTACGGGGCTCCTGGTCGATGTCGCCCCGCGCGATGAGCCGCTCCAACACCGGCTTGCGCAGGACGGGGCCGACCGCGGCCAGGGCCGTCTGCACCCCTCGCGGTTTCTCGGCGAGGTAGTCCCACGCCGGGCGCAGGAGGTCATCCGACGGTGGATGACCCGCCACGCCGCTGACCCGTCCCCGGGCCTCGGTGGTCAGGTGATCGCCGAGGGCGAGGTCCGCGAGGACGGCTCCGCCGAGGACGTAGAAAAGGGTGTTCTCTCCCGCGATGGTTCCAGAGTTGGGTTGGAACAGGAGCAGCAGAAGGTCTTCCGCCACTGTCGGCGTCCCCGGCCGGGTTTCGGTGGTCATCGGCGGGGCTCCCAGCGGAAGAGTCGGGTGGCGAGGGCGACGGCGACGGCGACCCAGCCGAGCGTGGGCGCGAGCAAGAGCAGGGAGTCGGTCACGGCGACGCCGCCGTTCCAGGCGTTCATGGTGAGTTCGGTGGCCGCGCCGCCGGGCAGCAGCCGCTTGAGCCCGGCGAGGTTCTCGGTGCCGGTGATGCCGACCCAGCTGGCCACGGCGATCACGCCGAGGGTGACGGGGAGGGTGGTGACCTGGGCGTGTTCGGGTGAGTTGGTCAGCCCGGCGGTGGCCAGCGCCAGGGCGACCATCATGGCCAGGGTGGCGATGGTCGCGACCACGAGCAGGGCGATGTTCGCCGGTGCGCCGGCGACCACGGCGAGGGCGGTCAGGATCGCGGTGACCTGGATCAGGGCGAGGACGACGACGGGCAGCAGGAGGCCGGCGAGGATGGTGGTGTCGGTTGCGGCGGTGGAGCGTAGGCGTTTGAGGAAGAGGTTCTGGCGTCGGGAGGCCAGGGTGGTGACGGCGGTGGTGTAGAGGCCGAAGGCGGTGATGGTGAACAGGATGATCGCGGCGATGTAGCCGAGGCTGCCGAGGTCGGCGAAGGTGTCGTGTTGGCGGACGAAGTAGGCGCTGACGACGACGGGGATGATGAGGCTGGTGATCAGGACCAGTCGGTTGCGGAAGATCTGGATCAGTTCGCTGGAGGCGATGGGAAACACGGTGGCGCTCCTGTCGAAATGGCGGGTCAGTTGTTGATGGCGCGGAAGACGTCGTCGAGGCGGGTCGGCCCGGCCTCCAAGCCCTGCAGCTCCACGGCGTGATCCTGCGCCCACCGGAGCAGGATGTGCAGGTCGTTCTGCAGTGCGAAGGTCTCGACCACGACCTTCCCGTCCACGTCGACGGCGGCCGGCAGCGGCAGCGCCGGTGCCGGTGCGGGAAGGGTGAAGCGGATGACGGCGGGCAGGGTGCGGGTCAGTTCGGCGACGGTGCCTTCGCGGTGCAGGGTGCCGTGGTGCATCAGTCCGATGCGGTCGGCGCGTTGTTGTGCTTCTTCCAAATAGTGGGTGGTGAGCACGATGGTGGCGCCGTTTTCGCGGAGTCGGTCGACGGTTGCCCAGACGGCGTCGCGGGATTGGATGTCCAGGCCGGTGGTGGGTTCGTCGAGGACGATCAGTTCCGGGGTGCCGTAGACGGCGGTGGCGAAGTCGAGGCGCCGTTTTTCACCGCCGGAGAGCTGGGATACTTTGCGGCGGGCTCGGCTGGTGAGGTCGACGAGGTCGAGTACCCGGTCGACGTCGTCGGTGCGCGCGGTGAGTCGACCGATCAGGCCGACGGACTCCCGGACGGTGAGGTCGGGGGAGAAACCGCTCTCCTGGAGCATGACACCCATTCGGGGACGTACCGTCTGGCGGTCGTCGGGGCGGTGCCCGAAGACACGTACGGTGCCGGAGGTTGACCTGCGGTGTCCCTCGATGACCTCCAGTGTCGAGGTCTTCCCGGCTCCGTTGGTGCCCAGCAGCGCGTAGAGCTCTCCAGGTCGTACCTCGAAGGAAAGGTCCCTGACGGCGTGGAAATCACCGTAGGTGAGGTTCAGCCGGTCAACTTCGATGACAGGTGTGGTGGACATGCACCTATGACAGCGCGGGCGCAGCCGATCCGTCAGTGGCGCCATGTCATCACCGCAAGTGACGTGGTGTCACTGGTCCCGGCCGCTGGCTGCCGGATACTGACCTGGTGACCGCGAGCCCGCCGCGCTTCACCCAGTCGACGCAGGGAAGGCTGCGCCGGCTCAACCTCGCGACCTCACTGCCGCCGGTGGTGTTCGCCGCGGTCATCCTGCTCTACACCGACGCGCGCGCCTGGTGGCACGTCGTCGTCCTGGCACCCGGTGCCGTGGCGGCCGTGGTGGCCTTCGAACGGTGGACGGCAAACGACCTCGCCCGGGTCGCGCTGCCCTGCCTGGTCGTGGCCGGGGTGGTGTGGCCACTGGGAGTTCTGGTGAGCGGCAGCCCCAACGCCTACTGGGGGTTCTGCGCGGTGGGCTCCCTCGCGATGCGCGAGGTGCGACGGCGCCGGAAGCTGGTGATGGCCGGGCTGTTCACCTACGTCGCCGCCGTCGGCGCGGCGCGGTTGCTGGTGCAGCGCGACGACATCGGTCACGTCCTGGTCACCTATGTCCTCATCCCGACCGCCCTCACCGTCATCGTGACGGTCTTCACGGTGGTGGGCGAGCGGTTCTACGACCTCATTCGGGAGCTTGAACAGACTCGGGAACGCGAGGCGGAGCTGGCGGTGGTCCGGGAGCGGGTGCGGTTCGCCAGCGACCTGCACGACATCCAGGGCCACACCCTGCACGTGGTCAAGCTGAAGATCGCCCTGGCCCAGCGGCTGCTGCTGCGCGACACCGCTCGGGCGGAGAAGGAGCTGCGGGAGACGTACACGCTGGTCAGCGACACCATCGCGCAGACCAAGGAACTCGCCTACGCGCAGCGGCGGCTCAACCTCACCGCGGAGATCGAGAACGCGAAGAACCTGTTCGAGGCCGCCGGCATCCGGGTCCGAGTGACCCGGGAGGCCGAGGTCGACGCCCGCGCCAGCGAACTGCTCGGGCAGGTGCTGCGGGAGACGACCACGAACATCCTGCGGCACGCGCAGGCCACCCAGGTGCAGATCACGCTCGCCGCGTCGGGCATCACCATCGTCAACGACGGTGCGACCGCCACCTCGCCCCCGCAGCTCAGGGGCCTGGCGGCGCTGAGGCAACGGGTGGCGGACGACGGAGGTGAGCTGTCCGTGGAACAGAAGGACGGGCGGTTCCTGACCGCAGCGACCTTCCCACCCGCTCAGGCCGACGCGGCCCCGACGGTTACCGGGAAGGACGACCGATGACCACCATCGTGCTCGCCGACGACGAGGCGTTGCTGCGCACGGCCCTGGCCGCGCTGCTGCCGATGGAGGGTGACATCACCGTTCTCGCCGAGGCGCAGGACGGCCGTACGGCGATCGACGCCACCCTGCGGCACCGGCCCGACGTGCTGGTCATCGACCTGGAGATGCCGGGAGTGGACGGCCTGGGCGCGGTCGCCGAGATCCGCCGCGAGCGACCGGAGCAGGTGATCCTCATGCTGACCCGGCATGCCCGGCCCGGCGTGCTGCGCAAGGCGCTGAAGCTCGGCGTCCAAGGCTTCGTCAGCAAATCCGCCGAGCCGGCCCACATCACCTCGGTCATCGCCACCCTGCACGCGGGGAAACGCTGGATAGACCCGGACGTGTCCGTGCTCGCCGTCACCGAGGACTCCCCCCTCACCGAGCGTGAAGCCGACGTCCTGCGGGTCACCGGCGAGGGCTACTCGGTCGCCGACATCGCCGCTCGGCTCCACCTGGCTCCGGGCACCGTCCGCAACTACCTGTCCAACGCGATGCGCAAGACCCAGACCCGGACCCGCCACGAAGCGGCCCGCTATGCCCGCGAACACGACTGGCTGTAGGCGCATCCGCCGTCGCCGACCGTGACCGTGAGTTGCGACTGTCCGAGGAAATGTCACTGTGACGTGGTGACGTGGTGGCACTGACGGCGAGGCGCCATGAGCGCTGCAATGGGATCTCCACACCGACGAGAGGGAGCTCCCCGATGAACGCCCCCAGAGCCGCAGAACCCTGGACAGGGACGAGCCCTTCTGGTGCGGGAGGCTCGCGCCTCCAGACGCCGGAGCATTCCCGGCTGGCCGTCGACAGCTCCCGGCCCTTCGGTGCCCACCTTCGGATGAGCTGGTGGAAGCCGCTGGTGGTCATCGGCGTGCCGCCGCTGGCGATGGTGGTGCTACAGGTTCTGCTCTACCAGCTCGTGGGCGTCATCGAGGGCAGCGACGACCCGATGTCAGCCACCCTCACGCCGTTGAAGTTCCTGGCCGTCAACGTCAGCATCGGCACGGCGGGCGCCCTGGCGATCCTGCTCCTGGTCTGGATCGCCAGGGTGCCGTGGCGCAGCCTGATCAGTGCGCCCCGAGCCTTCGACGCTCGCCGCCTGACGTACTACCTGGTCGCGGCGGCGCTGCTGGTGGGTGCCGGGATCGGTGTCGTGGCGCTGGTCGCGCCCGACGCCCCGGGCTGGACCGCCTTCGGTGTCACCGGCACGACGATCGGCATGCTGGCGATCATCGCGCTGAGCACCCCGGTGCAGGCCGTCGGCGAGGAGCTGATGTTCCGAAGTGCGGTGCTGCCCGCCGCCGCGTCCTGGGTGCGTGCGGTTCGCCCCGCCCTGGTCGTCGGGCTCGTCGTGTCCGGCCTGGGCTTCGCCGTGGTCCACGGGTCGGCTGACCCCTGGTTGTTCGGCTACTACACAGTGATCGGGGTCAGCACTGGCCTGATGGCCATCATCAGCCGTGGCATCGAGGCACCGGTTGCCTTCCACGTCGCCAACAACGTCCTGTTCACGACCGTCAACACGGTGATGGCAGACGGCGAGGCCTTCGCGATCGACAGGTCCACCGACTCCGGTGACGCGTCCCTGCTGATCCTCGGCGCCGTCAACGTCGCCATGGTGGTGCTGGTCTGGCTGCGCGAGCGGCGAGCCCGGCCCCGGGCCGTCAGTAGTCGGTAGGACCGCAGGCCGTCGTGACCAGCGAGCGATTGGACACGTCCTCGTCTGGTCGGGTGTGCGTCGGTGCTCCCCGCACCTCCCTCTCCTGGGGGAGTGGAACCGACCCGGGGAGGGAGGCGTCACGCTGTCGGCTTGGCGAGGGTGCTGGTATGCCCGTTTTCAGTAGTCGTCGCTGGGCGTACGGCGCCTTGGCTTGGTTGATCGTCTTTGTGGTGTCCCACGTGATCCTGGTGTTCTTCCCTGGGCGCGATCCAACCGGCGACGGACCGTGGGGCATGAGGGCCTACGTGATCTTCAACGTGGTGCTCATCTCGATATCGGCGCTCGGAGCAGCCGTCGTTCTGGCCACCGTCCGCCCGCCGGCGCGACAACTTCCCCGGTGGCTACTTCTGACCCCACTGGTGTTTGGCAGCGTGCTGCTCGTCATCCGCGGTGTGCCAGGAATGGCCGAGAACTTTGTGATGGTCAGCGGCGTCCGTCGCGGTGGTTTCATGGGGGTGGCGGACGTCTCCACTGGCGAGATCTGGGCCGGCATCGCAATCAACACCTACTTCTTCGCCGGGGCGGCGTTGCTGGTCGGGACAACCGTTTCCTACGGCCGGCGATCAGCGATGCCGTCTCGCTGAGGCGTACCGGCGTCCGCACGGGCGATCTCCTGCCGCAACAGCGCCGCCTCGTCGTCGCGGTCGCAGAGCAGCAGCACCTTGAACGCTGGTTGGCCGAACGGCCTGGCCCAGTGGTGTACGGCCTGCGACAGGATGCACAACAGCGTGTGCCGATCCTCGGCGCTGCTGGACAACACTCGAGGCGCGTTCTCGACGACGATGAGGTACCCGTCCGCGGGCATCCAGTTCAGGTCGCGGAGGCAGTCGGACAGCGCGGCCCAGTTCCACCCGAAGTAGCCGGGAAAGATCAGCGCGTCGGAGAACTCGTAGAAGGTGTGGTCAGCATCCGTCATCCTCGCACCGTCGAGCCGGGCGACGACGAATCTGCCGGCTGCCGGTAGCACCGCCGCCAGCTCGACCAGGGCACTGCGTGAGCAGACCTCGACCTGATCGGTGGGGCCGCTCCACCAGCTGCTCATCAGACGATGACCAGGTTGGCCATGTCGACGACCGGCCGGTAGCCGAGGGTGGCGTAGATCTTGTTCGACGTCGGGTTGGCCTGGTCGGTGAACAGGCAGACCTGCGTACCCTGGGCCTGGATTCGGCGGGAGACCTCGGCGACCGCGTTGCTGGCCCAACCGCGCCCCCGATGGGCCGGCGGTGTGTACACCGGGCCAAGGCGGGCCACCCCGAACGACGGTGGGTTGGCACCCGTGAGGTGCACCGGCTCCCCGGTCTCGTCGAGCCATAACCACAGCCGTCCGGCGTGGATCCGATGCAGCACCTCCGCATGGTCGGGCGCTTCGTGCGTGCTGGCACCACGGGGGCGGCCCGCCTGTTCGTCGGCGTCGCCCACGAACGCGGCGAGCCACTCGGTGACCAGTCCCGCGTCGTCCACGGTCGCGGGCACCAAGCTGCCGGGCACCGGTGGTGGCGGTGTCAGTTCACCGAGCTGGTGCAGCCGTGTGTGCTGGTTGACCCGGACTTCACCCCCGCCGAGCTGGGCCAGCGCTGCGGCGCACAGGTCGACCGCGGGCAGGGCGCCGTTGACCGCGAGGACCTCCTCCCCGCGCTCGTGCAACGCGTGGGCGAGCGCAACGGCCGCCTCGTCGGGCATGGGCAGCAGGAACGGCGGATAGGGGGCATACGGCGCCGAGCGCATCCCGGCACCAACCACCGCGCCGGAGTCGTCGCTGACCACGAGCCACCAGTTGCGGTCGGGCTGAGGGATACCCTCTGCCCGTTGCGACAACAGCCGGTGCGCGATGGTGGTCACGACCGTGCTGACGACCGGATCGGCGCCCAGGTAGTCACCGGCAACGGTCAGGAACTCGCCCGGGTCGCTGAGGAATCGCAGCCGCAGTCCGGTCCTCGGGACAATGCTCATCCGCGTACGCTAGCCACCGCCCACCGGATCGACACCGGAATTTTGTGCGTCCCGAGGACCTGCAGGCGCTGCACCAACCCGTGCGGCGGGCCCACGGAGGGGCCGAGGTCGGGTGCATCAGCGTGGCCAAGCAGGCCCGGGACGCAGGGCGTCGCCGCCCTCCGGGCATGTGATGCGGGCGGACCCGGCGCGACGCCGGGTCCGCCCGTTTCAAGTGTGCTGGATCTCGCCCTGCCGCTGGTCGACCTGCACACCCTCGAACAGGTGATGCGCGGAGTCGGCCGTGATCAACGAGCGAGGGCGGCGAGCCGGAACTGCTGGTTGGTTTGTCCGTGGCAGTCGTAGAGCTGGATCTGGGCGCCGTTGGCGGTGCTCCAGGCGTCCAGGCATCGTCCGGACTGGACGTTGCTGATGGTGCCGTTGGAGTTGACGTTCCACTGCTGGTTGGTCTGGCTGTGGCAGCTGTAGATCTGCACTGCCGCGCCGTTGCCGGTTCCGGCCGCGTCGAGGCACAT